>CANGUU010000055.1 GCA_947457195.1 Gammaproteobacteria bacterium | reverse complement strand
GCGAGGGCAGCGCATCCACCACGCGGTGACCGATCTTGGCCAGGGCGGCGTTGATGCGTTCCAGCGCCTGCGCAGGCTGCTTGCGGCTCAGCCAGTGCACGGATTCGGGCTGCAGGAAGTAGACCACGGGGATCATCAGGCCGGAGATGATGCCACCGGTGGTGAACATCACGCGCCAGTTGGTGGCGCCATTGTCCAGCAGCGCCTTGCCCACCTCACCACAGAAGATGCCACCCAGCGGATAGCCGATCACCATCATCGAGATGCACAGACCCCGGTGCTTGAGGTTGGAGAACTCGGCCACCACGGCGTTGGTGGTGGACAGCATGCCCCCGATGCCAAGACCGGTGTAAACACGCCAGATGCTGAGGGTGGTAACGTCCGTTGCCGTGGTCGCCAGGAACATGCCGCTCGACATGACGACCAGACAGCCCAGCGTCATGTTGCGGCGACCGAGCACGTCGGCAATGCCCCCGAGGAACACCGAGCCGAGCGCCATGCCGATCAGTTCCATGGAAAGCACGAGACCGAGCTGAGCCTGGTCGATGCCCCACTCGGTGCGGATACCCGGACCGGAGACGCTGATGGCCAGCACATCGAAGCCGTCCATGGCGTTGAGCAGGACGGTGATGGCAACGATGATGTACTGCATCGTGGTCATCGCAGATTTGTCGATTATCTCGCGCGGATCGGTCATGGGGCCCCTCTGGCATGGAGTTATGGTTGATTTGGTGTGGATCGTCGAGCTGACTGGCCTTGGATGCGGCGGCGACGGATACAATGCGTGGCCACCGGACGACGGCAAACAGACTACCCTCGCGAAGGCGCTGGCAGCATAAAGCAGCTCTTGATCCATAACAAGGACACGCCGCCAACGTGGCGGCAGGGCCGCCGGCTACCCTATAATTTGCCGGTATTTTCCCCGCGAGCCACTGGGAGCGACATGTTGAAGCGCCGCGATTTTCTGCACCATCTTTCCGTGTCGGGCAGCGCTCTGCTGCTCGGTGTCACGGGTCCCTCGGCACGTGCACAATCCGTGCTCAAGGTGCAGAGCTTGGCGGCCGATACGGTGCTGGTGAGCGGAGGTGCCTGCAACGTGCTCGTGCAGCGCGCCGGCAGCGGCGAGCTGCTGGTGGTCGATGGCGGCTTGCAGCAGGACGCCGGCCCCCTGCTCTCCACCATCCGCTCTGCGCTGGGCGATGGCAAGATCAGCACGCTGATCAATACTCACTGGCACCCGGAGCAGACCGGACTCAACACCCTGATCGGCAACCGCGAGACACGTATCTTTGCCCATGCCAATACCCAGCAGTGGCTCGGCACGACGATCAAGCGGCTGCTGGAGGATACCGTGTACGAACCGCTGCCGGAGTCGGCACGCCCCAACGAGATTTTCCACCACTACGGCGATTTCCGGCACGGGGACAGCACCGTCGAGTATGGTTTGCTCCGCCAGGCACACACCGACGGAGACATGTACGTGTTCCTGCCGGAGCAGAATGTGCTGCATGCCGGCGGGGTGCTCTGCACGGACGGCTGGCCCTTTCTCGATTGGTGGTGCGGCGGCTGGATCGGCGGCATTGCCGACGGTCTGGAAACCCTGCTGGGACTGGCTGATGACCGCACCGTCATCATCCCGGCCTCCGGCCCGCCCATCGATCGGACGCAGTTGCAGGAGTTCCACGATATTTACGCCGAATTGTTCGACAGCGTGCGTACCTTGTTCGTGAAAGCCAACACGGTGGAACAGACCGTGGCCGCCAGGCCGGCTGCGCGCTGGGAGGCTCGCTTCGGACCGGCGGATGCCTTCATCACGCAGGCGCATTGGAGCCTGATCCCGCACTTGACACCAGATGCCTGAACCCCACATGACACACGAGACCATGATGAGCGACGCAGTACAGGAGTCTTCCATGCGCAAGAGCAGATCGCCCGGCCGTCTCCGGCGGCCCAAGGAGCTCGCCGTACGGCCGCGGCCCGTGCTGGCGGCCCTGCTGGCCCTGCTGGCCGGTGGCACCCTCGCCCAACAACCCGCCCATGACTACCGGGCACTGCAGCAGGCAGAGGATTTCTGGGGCTACTTCGACGAGTTCTGTACGGAATGCCACAACTTCGACGATTACTACGGCGGTATCGACCTGACCGGCGTACTGCCCACGGACGTGCCGGCCAAGCCGGAGCTGTTCGAGAAAGTCCTGATGAAGCTGCGGGGCCGCATGATGCCGCCACCCAACCATGTGCGGCCCGATGAAAAACGGACCGATGCCTTCATTGGTTGGCTGGAGTCCTACCTCGACGAGGCCGGCCAGGGCCGCGAGAACCCGTCCCATGTGGCCATCCACCGCCTCAATCGCAAGGAATACGCCAACGCGATCCGTGACCTGTTCGGGCTGAGCATCTCCGCCACCGACCTGCTGCCCCAGGATCCCACCAGTGAGGGTTTCGACAACGTGGCCGAAGCACTCAGCGTGTCACCGGCCTTCATTGACCAATATGTATCGGCCGCAAGAGTCATCAGCGAGCAGGTGGTCGGTGATCCGATCCCGGCGCTCGGCAGTCAGGTATACAAACCTGATCAGGCGCTGCCGACGCGGGCCGAAGGCGGTGGGTACCAGCAGTTCCATGTCGAAGGTCTGCCGCTCGGTACCCGCGGCGGCATGCTGATCGAGCACCAGTTCCCGGCCGATGGCGAGTACGCCGTCAGCGTGGGCGACTTCAACCTGTATGCGTGGATGTACAACATCGAGTTCGAAAACACGATGATCGTTACCGTCGACGGCGAAAAGGTCTACGAAACCATCCTCGGGGGTGACAAGGATCGTGCGGCCCTCGACCTGGATCAGGGACCGCCCATGGACGACATCAACGCCCGCACCAAGGACATTCGCTTCACCACCACGGCAGGTCCACACAAGGTCGGCGTGACCTTCGTGCGCCGCAGCTTCGCCGAATCCGACGACCAGCTGCAGCACTTCATTCCCGGCGCCGTACAGGACCGCATCCTGGCGATTCCCTCGGTGGAAATCCGGGGTCCCTATAGCCCGGCCGGTCTCAGCCCCACCCCCACCCGCGAGAAGCTGTTCGCCAGCTGCTACCCCACGTCACGCGAGCAGGAGCTAGCCTGCGGGGAGAGCCTGCTGCGCCAGCTGGCCATGCGCGCCTACCGGCGCCCGGTCAGCGCCGAGGACATGGCACCCCTGCTGCAGTTCTTCAATCAGGGGCGTGAGCAGGCCGGCTTCGACGAAGGCTTGCGCCGTGGCCTCACGCGCCTGCTGGCCAGCCCCAACTTCCTCTACCGCGCCGAGATCGCCCCCGCCGGCAGCCAGCCGGGCAGCGTATATACACTCAGCAGCCTCGACCTCGCGTCGCGGCTGTCTTTCTTCCTGTGGAGCAGCATTCCCGACGAAGCCTTGCTGCAGGCGGCGATGGACGATCGCCTGCAGGACGAGGACGAGTTGCGGGCCCAGGTTCGCCGCATGCTGGCCGATCCGAAAGCCGAGGCCCTCGCGGCCAACTTTGCCTACCAGTGGCTGAAGCTGGAAAAGCTCGACGAGTTGATTCCGGATCCGACCATCTTTCCCTACGCCGCCGGGGCTGGTGACCTGCGCCCGGACTTCAAGAAGGAACTGAGCCTGTTCATCGACAGCGTGTTCCGCAGCGACCAGAGCGTGCTGCGACTGCTCGATGCCGACTACAGTTTCCTCAACGAGCGCCTTGCGCTCCACTACGGCATCACCACGGTGAAGGGAGACCGCTATCGGCGCGTGGCGTTGAGCGACAGCCACCGCTTCGGCCTGCTCGGCAAGGGCGGCGTGTTGATGGTGACCGCCTATCCGAACCGCACGAGTCCGGTGCTGCGCGGGGCCTGGATCCTTGAGCAGATCATGGGTACTCCACCGCCCATACCGCCGGCGGATGTGCCCGCGCTGAAGGAAAACGAGCTGGGACAGGTAGCGACCACGGTGCGCGAGCGTCTCGAGCAGCATCGGGCGAATCCCACCTGCAACTCCTGCCACTCGGTGATGGACCCGCTCGGCTTTGCGCTCGACAACTTCGATGCCGTCGGACGCTGGCGCGATCTCGATCGCTATACCGGCAGCGTCGTCGACGCCTCGGGGCTCATGCCGAACGGGTCGACCGTGGTGGGGCCGGAGGAACTGCGCGCGGCACTGCTGGCCCGACCCAACAACTTCGTACAAGGCCTGACCCATCGTCTGTTGATCTATGCACTGGGCAGACCGCTCGATGCCCGCGACATGCCCATCGTCCGCCAGATCGTTCGCGAGTCCGCCGCGGCCGACTATCGCTTCGAGGCACTGGTCACCGGCATCATCCGCACCGGTCTTTTCCGCAAGAACACCGTCCCGTTGCCCGAAGTCGGCACGGCTCCGGCCGTCGCAGCCACGGCCACCACCAACGCAGTGCAGTAGGAGGAGCAAACCATGTTCATCACCAAGAAGCATCTGGCACGTCGGACCCTGTTGCGGGGACTGGGTACAGCCGTGGCCCTGCCGCTGCTCGATGCCATGATTCCGGCAGCCACTGCGCTGGCGCAGACGGCAGCCACACCACAGACCCGGCTTGGCTACGTGTTCTTTCCGCACGGGGCCGTGATGAAGAATTGGGTGCCCGCCACGACGGGACGCGACTTTGACGTGCCGGCCATCCTCAAACCAGCCGCCAAGTTCAAGGAGCAGATGACCATCGTGTCCGGGTTGCGCAACAAGCCGGCCGAAAGCAACGATCCGCACGGCATCATCGCCGGCACCTGGCTGCGCTGCGTGAACCCCAAGGATCTCAGTGACCCCGCTGCGGGCGTTACCTGCGACCAGGTTGCCGCCCGCCACATCGGCCGCGGTACCACATTCCCGACCATCGAACTCGGCACGCCGGTGGGCGGGCCCTGTGCAGCCGGTTATTCCTGTGCCTTCGGCAGCTCGCTGTCGTTCCGTACACCCGATCAGCCGATGCCAATCGAGAACAATCCGCGCAAGCTGTTCTTCCAGATGTTCGGCCAGGGTGATGACTCGGCAGAGCGCTCGGCCATCGTCAACCAGACCGGCAGCATCCTCGACTCCATCGTCGGCGAGGCGAAGTCGCTGCAGCGGCAGCTCGGATCCACGGATGCCAGCATGGTGAGCAACTATCTGGAGTCGGTGCGCGAAATCGAGCAGCGCGTCACCAAGATGCAGAATCAGGATCTCGGCGACGTGGTGCCCGCAGCGCCGGTCGGCATCCCGCCGGCCTACGACGAACACATGAAGCAGCTGTTCGACCTGATGGCGCTGGCCTGGCAGGTGAATCTCACCAACATCGCCACGTTCCTGATGGAAAAAGAGGTGAGCATGCGCACCTTCACCAACATCGGCGTGGCCGAAGCTTTCCACCCGCTGTCCCACCACGGCGAGAACCCGGAGAAGATGGCCAAGCTCACGCTGGTGCAGGCCTTCCACACCAGCCTGTTCACTCACCTGCTCGAGAAACTGGCCGCCATGCCGGAAGGCGATGGCACCGTGCTCGACCACTCCATCATCCTGTTCGGGGCCAACATGTCGAACAGCGACAAACACAACAACGACCCGCTGCCGAGCGCCGTGTTCGGGCGTGGCGGTGGCACGATCAAGGGCGGTCAGCACCTGGCCTACACGCAGGACACGCCGCACGCCAACCTGCTGCTCACGCTGCTGCAGCGCGCCGGCGTGCCGGAAGAGAAGTTCGGCGACAGCACCGGCGTGCTCGCCGAAGTCTGAGCGCAGCAGCCGTCCCGAGGCAGAGCACCTATCAGGAGATGACCCCATGAAACGACTGTTGTTGGCGACGGCAGTACTGCTGCCCTGCCTCGCTGCCGCGCAGCAGAATCTCGCCGTGCTGGTGAGTGAGGGCAAGCGCGAGCAGGCCCTGCAGCAGCTTGCCCTCGGGGCCGACGCGAACGCCCTGCGTTCGGATGGCTCCAGTGCCCTGCTCTACGCGGCCTACCAGGGCGATGCCGACCTGGCCGCTGCGCTGCTGTCCCGGGGCGCCAATCCCGACCAGCGCAATGCGTACGGCGCCTTCCCGCTGTCGGAAGCCGCCCAGGCGGACAGCCTGGCCGTCGTCGAACTGCTGCTGGAGCACAAGGCCGATCCCTCTCTCGGCAATCTGGAGGGCGAGACGGCACTGATGGCGGCGGCCAGGGCTGGCGCGGTCGACATCGCCAGGGCCCTGCTCGAGGCCGGTGCCGACGTGAATGCCAAGGAGCGCTGGGGCGGGCAAAGCGCGGTGATGTGGGCGGCCGCCCAATGCCAGCCGGCCATGCTGCAGGTGCTGATCGAGCACGGTGCCGACATCAATGCCCAAGGCGCCATGCGTCTGTGGGATCGACGCACCCTTGATGAACCCCGTCCGAAAGACATGAACAAGGGCGGCTTCACCCCCCTGATGTATGCCGCGCGCCAGGGCTGCACATCGGCGGTCGAGGTCCTGGTCAACGCCGGCGTGGATCTCAATGCCACCGATCCGGATCGCACCTCCGCACTCAACCTCGCGCTGATCAACCTGCATTTCGACACGGCCGTGGCGCTCATCGACGCCGGGGCCGACGTGAACCAATTCGACCTGTGGGGGCGCGGACCGCTCTACAACGCCATCGACCTCAACACGTTGCCGATCGGCGGGCGGCCTGATCTGCCCTCCGAAGACCAGATCACCGGCTACGACGTGGCGGAGCGACTGTTGCAGCGCGGGGCCAATCCGAACATGCAGCTCAAGCTGCGCCCGCCCTACCGCAACGCCGTGTTCGATCGGGGTTCCGACAACGTGCTGGCGGAAGGGGCGACGCCGCTGATCCGGGCGGCGCGAGCGGCGGATGTACGCAGTGTCGAGTTGCTGCTGGCGCACGGCGCCCTGGTGGATCTGCCGAATGCGCGAGGCCATACCCCGTTGCTGATCGTGGCCGGGGCAGACTGGCCGGCCGCGCCTACCCGTGGCCGCTTCAAGACCGAAGAAGACAGCATCGAAACGATCAAGGTCCTGCTCGCCCATGGGGCCGACCTGAATGCGGTGAGCGGGGACCCCGCCAAACGCGCCGTGGTCCGCAAGGACGGTCCGGAACGCGGCGCGGCGCTGGAAGCGGCCAGTCGTGGTGCGGCCATCATCGAGGGTCAGAACGCACTGCACGCCGCTGCCAAGATGGGCTGGAACAAGATTGCCCGCTTCCTCATCGACAGCGGCATCCGGCAGCAGGTGGTGGACTCGACCGGCCGCACGCCCTACGACCTGGCCATGGGCATCTACCCGGCCGCCTACAACGCGCCGCCCACGGAACCCCTCCTGGAAACGGCTGCTTTGTTGCGGGAGGCCTGTCTCAACGTGGCGGGCTGCGTGGTACCGCCGCCTTCTGCACCCACGGGCAAGCCGGCGCCGTGACACGTCGGCCGCTGCGTCCTTCCCTGCCATGAACATCGTCGAGGTGCGCAACCTCCGTAAGCGGTACCCGCGCCCGGACAATCGCAAGGAGACCTTCGAGGCCGTGGCGGGGGTCTCGCTTGACATACGCCAAGGGGAAATTTTCGGCCTGCTGGGCCCCAATGGCGCCGGCAAGACCACCACGCTCGAAATGATCGAAGGCCTCACCGACCCGGACGAAGGGGAGGTGCGGGTGGCCGGTCTCGATGTGCGGCAGGAGCCCTACAAGGTCAAGCAACTGATCGGCGTGCAACTGCAGGCAAATGAATACCTCGACAAGCTGTCGCTCGCTGAACTGCTGGAACTGTTTGCGGCCCTTTACGGACGCAAGAGCGCGCCCGCGCAGTTGTTGCGTCGCGTCGCCCTCGTGGACAAGCTGCAGGCCCGTCCCGGCAAGCTTTCCGGTGGGCAGAAGCAGCGCTTCTCCATTGCCTGCGCGCTGGTGAATGATCCCAAGGTGCTGTTTCTCGACGAACCGACCACGGGGCTCGACCCGCAGGCCAAGCGTAATCTCTGGGATCTGGTACGTGAGTTGAACCAGGGAGGCATGACCATCGTGCTGACCACCCACAACATGGAGGAGGCCGAGATCCTCTGCGACCGGCTGGCCATCATGGATCACGGTCGCGTGATCGCCGAGGGCTCGCCGGCAGCACTGATCAGCCAGTTCGCGCCGGACGTGCCGCCCGTTCCGCGCCACGGCAATCTCGAGGATGTATTCCTGCACCTGACGGGATCGGCACTGCGCGAGTGAAGCACCAGCCCTGCGAGATTCGCCCCACCCAACGCCATCCACGGCCCAGCTTCCGGTGACCCACCCGCTATGATCCTGTCACTCGCCAAGACCTTCCTGCGCATTTTCTTCCGTGACCGCCGGGCCATCCTGTTTTCCCTGTTCTTCCCGCTGGTGTTCATGGCTGTCTTCAGTTTCACGGGCTCGCGCGCCACCGCCACCTTCAGTCTCGGGGTGGCCGATGAGGCCGGCAGCACGCTGTCGGCGGCCTTCACCGAGCTGCTGCGCAGCAACCCGCTGTTCGAGATACGTGCGGGCACGCAGGCGGAGCTGCGCCGTGCCGTGCTGAGCGGCGACTTGCAGGTGGCGCTGGTGCTACCGCCGGGTCTGGCCGATAGCGGCGCACCCACCCCGCTGCCGGTGATCGTCGACCGCTCCCAGGTCCGCGAGCTCGCCCTGCTGCTCCCCGCTCTCGAGCAGGCCCTCGTGGCGGCCGAAAGAGGTCTGCGTGGCACGCAGGCCCTGTTCGATCTGCAGGTGGAGGACGTACAGGCGAGGGCGCAGGACTATCTGTCCTTCGTGGTGCCTGGCCTGCTGGCCATGAGCCTGATGTCGATCAGTATCGCCGGCAGCGGTTTCAACATCGTCGAGTATCGGCGCAAGGGCATCCTCAAACGTTTGTTCGTCACGCCGGTACAGCCGCGCCACTTCATCGGAGGCCTGGTCCTTTCGCGCGCCACCATCTGCCTGATACAGCTGAGCGTGGTGCTGGCGATCGGCGTGGTGTTGCTGGACATCAAGATTGCCGGCAACCCGCTATGGCTGTTGCTGGTGATGCTGCTTGGTACGTCGGTGTTCCTCAGCATCGGGTTTTGCCTCGGCAGCATCGCGCGTACCCAGGAAACCATTCAGGCCATCGGCAATCTCGTGACGTTCCCGCAGATGCTGCTGAGTGGCATTTTCTACCCGATCGACAGCCTGCCCGCCGCGCTGCGTCCCGTCGCTGAAGCCCTGCCCCTCAGCTTCGTGGCCAGCGGCTTCCGCGACGTCATCGTCAATGGCGCCGGCCTTGCCGAGTTGCTGCCGCCGCTGCTGGGCTTGCTGCTGTGGGGCGCGATAACGCTCACGCTGGCAGTGCGCTTGTTCGTCTGGAAGGAAGTGGCAAGCTGAGTCGCCTAGGCATCAGGGGGCGCCAGTGTTCACACGTGCCACTTTAGGAAGCACCAGCACCTGCCCCGGTTTCAGCCGGCTGGCGTCGATGGTGGGATTGTATTGGCGGAACAGCCACAGGGGCACGGCGTTGCGGTTGCTGAGCGACATCAGTGAGTCACTGCGCTGCACTTCGTAGGGAGTCGTTTCCTCAACCCGCCACCGGCTGAAGTAGCTTGCCTGCAACTCACTGTGGAACTGTTGGCGCCGGCTGACAAACGTCGCCGGGTCCACTTTCGAGAAATCCAACTTCATGCGCATGCCGACCCGCATGGCTTTCGCCGAACGCAGTTTGTTGAGCGCCGTCAGCGTCTGACCGCTCACCCCGGCCCAGGTGGCGTAATGCCCCAGCGTCTCGTCGGGCAACACCTCGATGCTGCCATCGTCTGCCACTGCCAGCACCGCAGCCGCACCGCCGCCCAGCGCCGCTACCGGCACTGCGGTGCCTTGGGTGCTTTCCGTGATTTGGGTGCTTTCCGTGATTTGGGTACTGTCAGTGGCTTGGACGCTTGCCGGTGCTTTGGAGCTGTCGCCGGGGCCGGCCTCCGCCGCCAGTCGCAGCCGTTGGCCCTGCGCCAAGGCATTGGCATCGCGCAGTCCGTTAAGGGACATGATGGCGCTTTCGCTGATGGCGAAACGGGTGGCGATTGCCGACAAGGTGTCCCCGCGTCGTACGGTATAGAAGCCATCGCCGACGGGTTGCACCGGCGTGTCGCGGCTGTTCACGACCAGCGTCGGCACCTGTCCGTTCGCCTGCGGCAGCACCAGTTTCTGGCCAACCCGGATGGCATTGCGATTCCGCAACTGATTGATTGCGACCAGCTCGGCCACCGATATCCGGTAAGACGCGGCAATACGCGACAGGGAATCGCCCTTCTGCACGGTGTAAGTGAGATCCGGCACCTGCGCGGCATGGAAGTCACTGGCGGCAATGGTCGAAACCGAGGCCGCCATGTCACCGGCAAAGTTGAGCCGATCCACCTTGACCACGTAGCCCTCGGGAATGCGCTTGCCTCCCGACCAGATGGGCGCCAACAAAGCCGGATTGTCCCGCCGCAGGGTGTCTACACTTACGCCAAGCGCTTCGGCGATGACGTCAGCCTCGACATAGCCGCTCAGCGTGTGCTCGGCGAAGTCAGGCGCCGTCTGCAGGGTGACGGTACCGAAGTAGCGCTCAGCGTCTTCTTCCACCTGTCGGGCTGCCAGGAACTGGGCGTAAAAGTTGCGCGAAGCAAAACCGAACCGCGGCCCCTTGTAGTTCGCCACGATCTCGCCGATGTCGCTGGTACCAGACTCCCGCACCGCCCGCAGCATGCCATTGGTGCCGTGGTTGTAGGCGGTCAGCGCCAGCGGCCACGTACCGAGCTGCTCATGGTTTTCCTTGAGCAGACGCATGGCGGCGTCCGCAGCCTTGAAGGGATCGAGTCGCTCATCTACCACAGCATCCACGCGCATGAAGCGCTTGGCTGTTTCGCGCATGAACTGAAACATGCCGGTAGCCGCCACGCTGGAGGTGGCACCGGGATGAAAGGACGACTCCACGTGCGGAAGCACCGCCAACGCTTCCGGCACACCGAGACTGCGCGCCGCTGCCCGGATGTGTGGCGTGTAAGCGCCGGAGCGCTGCAAACCCTCGAGGTAGCGGTCGGACTGACCAAGCTGCCAGCGCACGCGCTGGGCGGCGAGCTTGAAGGTGGCTGCGCTGGTGTCGCTGCCCCACAGGTCCAGCAGTCTATGCTGGGCTTCGCTGAGGTCGCTGCGCTTACCGGTCCCGAGCACGCGCAGGTCGGCAGCGATCTGCTGGCGACGTTCATCGATCGCGTCGCGGTCGCGAGGCAGTTTTTCGTAGATGACCGAGAGATTTTCGTCGTCGTGCAGGAAGCCTTCTTCGGTACTGGCTTCGGTGTAGACCTTGATCCAGAAACCGACCGCGGGCTCGAGCGTGGCGGGCAGGGGAAAGTCGGCATCGTCGGCCTGCACTGCAACGGCAACGCACCAAAAGCAGGCGGCGAACCAGGCGTACAACAGCCACTTCGCTTCACGCATAAGCTGCAACAACTCCCCTCGTGACGGTCACTTGCAGGCGACTCCGCTGCGCCTGAAAGCTCCGGTAGGGTAAAGCAGCCCCGAAGGCCTTACAAGCCGCGCTTTCCAATAATTTTCACACTGGTGCTGCGGGCCTGCGGCTTTGCTTTTTCAGCACAGCACGGCACCATTTACGCTCTTTCGCCCAGGTATGCTGCATGGACTTCGTCGACATTTTTCCGGCAACGATTGCCGTGGCCCAACTGAAGACGCTCGATGCCGGGCTGATGCAGGCCGGGCGTGAACTGATCGACCGCGACCTCGCCAGCAACACCGTGACCGGCGACGGCTCGTTCACCAACAACCAGCAACTGCTCGAAGCGCCGCTGTTCGGTGAACTCAAGCAGGAAATCCTCGCGCTCTGCCGTGAATTTGCCAAAGCCCACTCTCACCGCATCGAGGATGTTGCCCTCTGCAACTCCTGGGGCAACGTGGTGCAGCGGGGAGAAACCATCCGCTACCACCGCCACAGCAACGCCTACATCTGCGGATCGTTTTATCTGAGTGAGGGGTCGCGCTTCAACATCCTCAACCAGCACCACGGCAACCTGTTCAATTTCTCGCCGGCACTCGTGCCTGGCGACAACTACCGTGCCATGGAATCGTTTTCGGTACCCCCCAAGCCCGGCCGCCTCATTCTGTTCCCGGCCAATCTGATGCACTGCGTGCTGCCCTCGCAGAGCGACGCCCCCCGTTACTCGGTGGCTTTCAATACCCTGCCCACCGGCAGTTTCGGCGTGCCCACCAGCTTGATGAAACTCCGGCTCGGCTAGGGCAGAGCGAGCCACCAGCGGGCGTCGCTGGCAACCGGGAGGGTAGCCGAGGGGGCAGCGCAACCGCGCGATGACGGCGGCACTGCCGCTAATGCGTCATCGCATAGATGAGGTAATTGATCCCGAAGCGATAGGCGAGCGCCGTCATGGGTTCCGGGTAGTAGGGATCGTCGGCATGCTCCCAGGCATCACCCATGTCCATGTTGAAGTTGATCGCCACCATCATGCGCCCTTCGCCGTCGTAGATGCCGGCCCAGCGCTGTGGACCTTCCAACTGGGCCTGGATGCTGCCGTCGCCGGCGCGGTAAAGATGGCGCTCGCCCGGAATCTGGGTAAGCGTGTCGAGGTCGTAGAGGACGTGGAACACTTCGTCGCGCGTCGGCTCGATGGCCACGATCGGGAAGTCCGGCAGTACCTTGCTCATGGCGTTGACCATGATCTGCCACTGGTAATCATTGTGGAAATCGTCGATCACGAGAAAACCACCCTTGAGCAGGTAGTCCCGCAGCGCGGCCGCTTCCTCTGGCGAAGGATTCCATTCTCCCTGGCCAATCTGCTGGGCGAACAGCCAGGGATGATCGAACAGTGCCGGATCGAGCAAGTCGATGTGGTGGCTGTCATCGGCCATCTCGACATTGGTCAACCGGCTCACCCCCCCGAAAAAGTGCAGTTCAGCCTCGGGATAGTCGATCGCCCACCAGCCTCGACGCAGGCCATAGCGACCGCGTCCCCGGGCCCCGCCATCACGATAGATCATTCGGGCCATGTGGAACTCGGCGAGGGGCTGCAGTGCCGGGTCGGCAGTCCCGCTGGTCTGCGCCCGGGCGGCCGGCAACCCGAGTGCAGCGACCAGAAGCAGCAGGACACCGGACAGGCAACAGCGCAAAAAGGCAGGCATCGGAAAACCGTGGGGGCAGCGAGCGGGATGCCGACGACTATAAAGAACTCGCTTCAGGCTGAACATACGAAACTGTGCAGCAACAGTGACCAACAGAATCCGCCACAGGCGTGCCGTGACACGGCGCCGCGATGAGGCCCCGCGCAGGCAGCCTCGCGCGGAGCGACCGCTGGGTCCCGGACTCAGACCCCTGTGATCAGGGCCACCACGTCGAAGGCCGGCTCCTCATACGGATGGCTACGGCGCAGTGCTGCCAGCACCTCATGGAGGACGGGGACGTCGCACACCATCTCCACCCGCCATTCGGCCACCTGCTCCACGCGGCCGAGCTGGCCGAGCGCGGGAGCACTGCCGGGCAAGGGCCGGAACTGGCCCTGCCCCAGCACCTGCCAGCAGCAACGATCGTACTGACCGATGCGCCCTGCTCCGGCGGCGAACAACGCCTCCTTGACGGTCTCGCGATGACTTTCCGGTACGTAAAAACCCAGCTTGTACATGGTGGTGACTCCTGCAGGACTTCTCCCTACCACAGTGTGGGCGATGTGCGCGGGCAGGCCAAGCCAGCCGTCAGGGCAAGGTGGCGCGTGTGGTCATGACCCACCTCGCGGGCACTGGCCGGAGAGAGTCGCCCCTTGCCTAGGGTTTTGGTGGTCGAGTCGGTATGATGCGCGCGCCTGCTTGCTCAGGGTGCCGGGAAAAGCCGCCGCCCGCTCGCAGGCCCACACGATCCCGTTCCCCAGACAGGTCGACTGCCCCATGAAGAAACTTCTGCTCGTGCTCGTCGTTGCGGCATTGATTGCCGCTGCCGGTTTCTTCGGCCGACGCAGCAACTCGGACGCCGCCGTGGTAACCGTGGAAGCGCTGCAGAATCGCAGCATCCGCGCCTCGATCCTCGCGTCGGGCAAACTGAGTCACGAACAGGAAGTCATGCTGAGCACGGAAGTGATCGGCCGTGTGGCCGCGCTGTACGTGAAGGAAGGTGACCAGGTCAGCGAAGGTCAGCTGGTGGCCCAGATCGACGACGAGGCGCCGCGCGCCATGGTCGAACAGCAGCGTGCGTCGACACGCATGCAGGAAATCGCCATCGAGTCGCAGAAACTCCGCCTCAAGAATCTCGAGACCCAGTGGGAGCGCAAGCGCCAGGTGCACGCCCGGCAGCTGCTCGACGACGACAGCTTCGAGGCTGCCACCAACGAACTGGAGCTCGCCCGCCTCGACGTGCAAACGCGAGAGGCCTCGCTCGCCCAGGCCCGTGCCATGCTCGAGGAAGCAGAGAAGAACCTGAGCCGCACCCGGGTCCTGTCCCCGCTGGCCGGTGTGGTGAGCTCCCTGGACATCAAGGTCGGTGAGATGGCCATCTCCTCCACCACCAACGTACCGGGGTCGAGTCTGATGACCATCGGCAATCCGTCCAGCATCCACACCGAAGTGAACGTGGACGAGGCCGACATCGCCGACATCGAGGTGGGTCAGGAGGCCGAAGTGGTGGCCATCGGCTACCCGGACAGCCCCATGCGCGGTCGCGTGAAGGAGATCGCCATCACGGCCAAGCCACCGACGCAGACCAGCACCGCGCTCAGCTTCGTGGTCAAGATCGCCATCGACGACAGCAACGGTGTGGTGCTGCATCCGGGCATGTCCAGCCGCGCGGAAATCTTTACCAGCAACAACGAGAACCTGCCGAGCGTACCCATCGCTGCCGTCTTGCTGGAGGAAGACCGCTCGCTCGGCAGCAAGAAGAACTACGTGTTCCGCTTCGACGATGGTGTGGCACGCAAGATCGAGGTGGGCCTTGGCATCGCCGACGATACCTACCAGGCCATCCGCTCCGGCCTGACGGTGGGTGATCG
>CANGUU010000054.1 GCA_947457195.1 Gammaproteobacteria bacterium | reverse complement strand
GACTCACCGACCAGCAGCACGCTGCCCATCTGCCCGGCCTTGAGTTCCTGGCTACCCGCGGCATAGCCGTTTTCCTGCAGCAGATAGGCCATGACATCTTCGTACACTGCCGTGGTCAGCGAGCCCGGCTCGTCACCGGGCATGTTACGGCTGAAAAAGCCGTAGAGAAAATCCAGTGGTGCCTCGCGCCAGCGGTCGATGAACTCATGGCCAAACAAGGGATCGGCATCAGGCTCACCGCCTTCGTGGCACTCGGCACAGATACGCTGGTAGGTGCGGGCCCCGCGCTGGGCCTGCGTCCTGCTGTACACGCCATCCAGCGTCGTGGTCTGGATCCCGGCAGTCGACCCCGCACCGCGCAGCAGCGTGCCAGTCTGCGCCTGCGCAACAGCACTCAGGGTCAGCAAGAGGGCAACGGATCGTGTCAGGCGCATGTTGGCTTCTTCATCCTCTTTCAACGAAATTCACTCAGCCCTGGACGCACCAACGTCAACTGCCGCCAGGCCTCTCGCAGAGCGCCAGCAGCCGGCCCGCCCGCAACCGGTCAGTTCTGCACCACCCGTCCCCCAATCGTACCGGCGAGACGCTCCAGTGGCAGATTGCGCTCTTTCAGTAATTTTTCCAGCAGCTCGACGGCCTCGGCGTTGTAGATCGCCGACTCCATGCCAGTCTGGAAGCCATCGGCCCAGTCCAGCACGGTGTTGCCTTCGAGCGTACCCTCTCCCTGGAACTGCCCCTTGCGGTTGCTGTGGGCGGTGAGATCGGCTCCGGCATCCACGAGCATCTGTATGCCCTGCACGAAGTTCTTGTGGGCCGCGCCGTGGATCGCGCGCACCTGATCATCGTTGCTGGCTTCGAGGTCGATGCCGGCATCGATGAGGATGCGCATGGCTTCCAGGGACTCGTCGAGTGTGCCGACGTCCTTCATGAAGCCCTTGGTGTAACCCACACCGGCCAGTGCCATGAGCGCCGTGGTGCCGTCAGAGGTGGCAATCCTCGGGTCGGCGCCGTGGGCGAGCAGCAGTTTCATGACCTTGAGGTCACCACACAGCGAAGCGCGCAGGAAGGCCGTGGCACCGGCTTCATCGAGCCAGGTGGAGCGGATGGAGTTGTGGACCTCGGTGTCGGCTTGCAGGCGGGCGTTGACGTTGGCTCCGTTGGCAACCAGTCGCTCGATAACTGCGTACATGCCATCCATGTCGACGTAAGGGTTGGGCATGGTGCCCTTTTCCAGCGAGCGCATCTTCACGGCCATGTAGAGGGGGTTCCAGCCCCGGTCATTCATCAGGTTGACGTCGGCGCCGGCGTCCAGCAGGAGGTTGGCAATGTCGAGGTTGGCGTTCTGGATGGCCGCCAGCAGGGCCGTGTGTCCTTCAGCGCTTTGCTGGTTCACCAAGGCCTGCTTGGCGAGCAGCACTTTTACGGTGTCGATGCCGTTTTCACGGGCGGCGAGCATGAGGCCGGTGAGGCCGCCGGTCGGCAGCGCAGGACCACGCCGGCTCTCGGTGACGACGGTGTTGGTGCGGGCATTGGGATTGGCGCCATGGTCGATCAGCCAGCCAACCACGGCAGCGTGGTTCTGCTCGGCGGCGAACAGCAGCGCTGTGGCGCCGCGGTAGGCGTCTTCTGCATCGAGATCGGCGCCAGCCTCGGCCAGCACCTGCACGGCTTCCACGCTGCCGGCGCGCGCCGCGAACATCAATGGCGTCTCCTCGTTCTGCAGTACGGTGGCCTTGGGGTCGGCGCCGGCCTCCACGAGCAGGCGCAGCATGGCGGCATTGCCGTTGACGGCGGCGAGGTAGAGCGGCGTGGCGCCGAGGCGCGTGGCGGCTTCGACATCGGCGCCCTTGGCGAGCAGCGCCTTGGCGAGATCGAGATTGTCCCAGTACACGGCCCAGTGCAGCGCCGTGGAGCCATCCCCCTGGGTAGCGTCGACGTCGATGGTGGTTTCCTGCAGCAGGCCATCCACAACCCCGAATTGCTTGCGCTCGGTGGCGTCGGCCAGTGGCGACTGCGCGTGGGCAATGCCCGCGCCCAGCAGCAGCGAGAAGGCAAGACTCAGTGAACTTCCATGCAGCATGGCAGCAGTCTCCGCTCAGGCCAGCGATACAGCGCGCGTGCTGTCGCCGATGCTCGGCTGGTCGATGCCGTAGAGGTGCAGCACGCTGAGCAGGAAGTTGGACGTAGGACCGGTCTCCATGAGGTTGAGACGCGTGGGCTTGTGGCGGCCCATCGCGCCGCCCACGATCAACTGGCCCACGTTGACGTGGCTGTGCTGGTTGGCGTTGCCCATGTTGCTGGTCCACAGCACCAGCGAATTATCGAGCAGGTTGCGCTCACCGTCGGGCGTGCTGCGCAGCTTGTCGAGGAAGTACGCGAAAGTCGTCATGTGGTAGCGATTGATCTTGGCCCAGTCTTCACGACGCTTCTTGTCCTCGCCGTGGTGCGAGGCGCTGTGGTTGGCGGTCGTCACACCGGATTCTGGGTAGGAGGTGCCGCTCTCGTCGCGGCAGAACAGCAGGGCGGAAACGCGGGTGATGTCGGCCTGGAAGGCCAGAACCTGCAGGTCCCACATCAGCTTGATGTGGGCATCGATGGACTGCGGTGGCGCGAATGGCATGTCCATGTCCGGAGCCGCCGAGGTGCTGCGCGTGGCAATCTGCAGACGTCGCTCCACTTCCCGGACGTTTTCCAGGTAGGACTCCATGCGTACTTTGTCGCTGGCCGGCAGCTGCTTTTGAAGGTGGTTGATCTTGCCGGTGACGGCGTCGAGGATGGATTTGTTGGCGAGGCGGCGCGACTGGCGCTCTTCCGGCGTGGCGCCGTCGCCGAACAGACGCTCGAACACCACCAGCGGGTTCACTTCATGCGGCAGCGGCTTGTTGGGGCCGGCCCACGAGATGGAATTGGAGTAGGCACAGGAGTAGCCCCAGCCACAGACCCCGGTATTGGAGCCCGGGTCCTCGATGCCGAGCTGGATTGACGGCAACAGGGTTTCCTGGCCGTACTTCTGCGCGATCAGCTGGTCGACACTGACGCCGCACTGGATGTCGGGACCGCCGGTCTTCTTCGGTGCTGCGCCGGTCAACGCGGCGGCCGCCCGGGCATGGTCTCCTCCGCTGGTGCCCGGTGGTGGCATGGAGGACGTGGCATCGAGGCCGGCGCAGAGTGTCAGCTGATCCTCGAAGGGTTTGAGCGGCGCGTGCACGAACCCGAGGCCGATGTTGCGACCTTCGGTGGGCGCTACTTCCGGGCGACCATCCTGCCAGTAGGTTGGAGACCAGCCGTGCGCGGAGAACACGCCCACGAAACGCGGTGCGCCCATCGCCGCGGTCTGCGCCAGGGCGGTGCCGGCCGGCACCATGGCGTCGAGGAAGGGTAGCGCCAGCGTGGCGCCGGTGCCACGCAGCAGGGTACGACGGGAAAGATGCTTCTTGGTAATGAACATGAGGGTCCCCAGGTTGCGATTCTTTACTTGTTCAGCGCTCTGCCGTGGTCAAGGCCGGCTCGGCGCGCTGGTTCATCTGGAACGGCTTGCTGTTCACGACACCCATGATCAGTGCAGAAAAACGATTTTCCTGACTGGCGGCGTCGCGCACGATGCTGCGCACTACCGGCATGTCATAGTACTCGACACCGCGACCCAGTGCGTAAGTGAGCAGGCGCTCGGCGATGGTCTGCACGAACTGTGGCGAGTAGCGCTGCAGCGCCTGCCTCAGCTCGGACGGTCCATCGAAGGTCTGGCCGTCCACCAGCGTGCCGGTGGCATCGAGCAGCCGGCCGTTCTCGCTATTGCGGAAGCGGCCGATGCGATCGAATTTGTCGAGCGCAAAACCGATCGGGTCCATCATCTGGTGGCAGGAGGTACAGGCCGGGTTGTTACGGTGCTGCTCCATGCGCTCGCGCATGGTCTGTGGTCCGGCCCCGGGTACGTCACTGGCTTCCAGCGCCGGCACGTTCGGCGGCGGATCGGGCGGGATCACGCCGAGCACGTTCAGCAGTACCCACTTGCCGCGCAGTACCGGCGAGGTGCGGTCTGCCACGGCACTGACGGTTAGGATGCTGCCCTTGCCCAGCAGACCACGGCGTGCATCGAATTCCGGGCCCAGTTCCACGCGGCGGAACTGGCTGCCGTAGATGTTCGGGATGCCGTAGTGACGCGCCAGCCGCTCGTTGAGGAAAGTGTAGTTGGCGTCGAGCAGTTCGGTGACGTCGCGGTCTTCCCGCATCACACTGGCGAACAGCAGCTCGGTTTCGGTGCGGAAGGCCTGCCGCAGGTTATCGTCGAAGTCAGGAAACAGGTCGGCCACCGGGGAGGCCGACTGCAGGTTCCGCAGCTGCAGCCACTGGCCGGCAAAATTGCTGACCAGCGCATCGGCACGAGGATCCGCCAACAGGCGTTCCACCTGGGCTGCGAGTACGCCTTCCTTGCGCAGTGAACCACTCTCGGCGAGCGCCAGCAGTTCCTTGTCGGGGGGCGCGCTCCACAGGAAGAACGACAGGCGTGAGGCCAGCTCTAGCTCACTGATCGCGAAGTACTTCTCGCCACCCTCCTGCGGCTCGCCCTCCATGCGGTACAGGAACTCGGGATCGGACAGGATGTACTGCAGTCCGCGCTGTATGCCGGCTTCGAAGTCGCCCTCGCTGCGGCCTGCCTCGAAGAAGGACAGCAGAAGCTGGCGGTCATCGTCGTTCAGTGGTCGGCGGAAAGCGGCCGTGGCCAGTTCATCGAGGATCGTGCGGGCACAGTCGAGCTCCTGATCTGCATTCTGCGGGTAGCAACTGAACACCCGCTCGCGGCTGCTGGTCTGCTCCGGCCGGCTGGCGTCGAAAGGTCCGCTGATCGCCAGCGCATTGACGTGTGGTGCAAAGGTGAAGCCGACCACATCCTGGGTGAGTGTGGTGCGCTCGAACTTGCGGTTGAAGTCGTTGCTCGGCATGTGCGTGCGGGCAAGGAAGCTAAGACCGATCCTGTGCTTGCCGGCCTTCACCGGCAGCCGGAATACGAAGCGTTCGTCGGTCATGTTGCGCGGGTTCTCGTTGGCCACGTCCCACACATGGACCTGCTCGCCGTCGATCGACAGTTCGAGTTGCTCGCCCTCGGCGGTACCGAACAGCCCGCCGGCATTCGACCGGACCGGCGTCCAATTGAAACTGTACTCGCCGTCGGCCGGGAAGGTGTATTCCACCAGCAGTCCGCCGCGCGTGCCGAAGGGTAGCCCTTCCTGGTGGCGGTTTTGTGAATAATCCGGGGGTGCGTGAAATTCCTTGCTGGTCGCCTGCAGTTCATGACCGAGCGCCAGACGGCTGATGGCGGCAGCCGCTGCCACGTAGGCTTCGATCAGTGCCGGTGAAGAGCCGAGCGAGCCGGCAATGTTGTCAAAGCCGTAACTGGTGTCATCCACCGGCAGCAGGCCGGCGGGGTCGATATCGAGGGCCAGCAGATCGCGGATGGCGTTGGCATATTCCTGTCGGTTGAGCCGGTGGGCACCGGGCGGCACCAGTACCGGATTCTGCTCCCAGGCCGCGTCGAGCTTGCTGGTCAGCGCGTGGATGAGGGCGGTGTTGGTACTGGCGTCGGGACGCGGCTTGCCTGGCGGTGGCATGACGCCTGCACTCAATTTGCGCACGATTTTTTCGCTGATCTGCGCCTGCTGCGCCACGTCGGCGAAGTCGAACAGTTCGAGATCGAGCCCCCCGTAGTAGTCGTCGAGGTTGTGGCACTCGGTGCAATAGGTCTCGGCCAGTGCTTTCAACTCGGCTGTACCGAGCGGGGTCTGGGCAGCGGCCTCGGCGGTAACCAACCAGGCCGCAATGCCGAGGGCAGTGCAGGCCGGCAGCACACGGCGGATGGCCGCCGGCGGCGCGGGTCGCGCTCCCCCGAGGATCGGCAGGTGGGGAAGGGATGGTGGCAAGACGGTGTTTCTCATGCGGTGTGCATCCTGAGGCTTTCGCGCAATGCTCGCGGCAGTGCCGGTATTGTCATGAGCGATGAAGGAAAAAATAGGAAGTGACAGCACTGGATTCCGCCACGATTTGCGGTGGCGCAAACCCAGGCCATGTCGGAAGCGGCCTGCCCGCAGCGGACAGGCCGCTTCACAGTCCCTTGAGACGGCGCTTCATGGCCCGACGATGCGCGTGCAGCAGCGGTTCCGTGTAGCCATTCGGCTGCTCCCGACCCTTGAACACGAGATCGCAGGCGGCCTGAAAGGCGATGCCATCGAAGGAGGGTGCCATGTTGCGGTACAGGGGGTCGCCGGCATTCTGCTTGTCGACGATCACCGCCATGCGCTTCAGCGACTCCAGCACCTGCTCCTCCGAGACGACGCCGTGGTGCAGCCAGTTGGCCAGATGCTGGCTGGAAATGCGCAGGGTGGCGCGGTCTTCCATCAGGCCCACATGGTTGATGTCGGGTACTTTCGAGCAGCCCACCCCTTGGTCAATCCACCGGACGACGTAGCCCAGGATGCCCTGCGCGTTATTGTCAATCTCCTTCTGGATCTGCTCGGGGCTGAGCGTGGTCTCGCCCAACAGGGGGATCAGCAGTATGGTATCGACACTGGCTTTTTGCCGGTTGGCAAGCGCCCGCTGTGTATTGGCGACGTTGATCTGGTGGTAATGGATGGCGTGCAGGGTGGCAGCCGTGGGCGAGGGCACCCAGGCACAACTCGCACCCATGTTCGGATGAATGACTTTCTGCGCCATCATGTCGCCCATCATGTCCGGCTTGGCCCACATGCCCTTGCCGATCTGCGCCTTGCCGGTGAAGCCGGCGGCGATGCCGATGTCGACGTTGGAGTTTTCGTAGGCGCCGATCCACGGCTGACTCTTGATGGTCTCCTTCGGCAGGAACGCACCCGCCCCCATGCTGGTGTGGATCTCGTCACCGGTGCGGTCCAGAAATCCGGTATTGATGAAGAAGATGCGGTCCTTCACGGCACGTACGCATTCCTTGAGGTTCACGCTAGTCCTGCGCTCCTCGTCCATCACGCCGACCTTGATGGTGTGGCGGGGCAGCCCGAGTGCGTCTTCCACCGCGTTCAGCGTATCGTTGCAGAACTGGACTTCCTCGGGTCCGTGCATCTTCGGTTTGACGATGTAGATGCTGCCCTCGCGACTGTTCTTGCAGGGACCATTGCCGCGCAGGTCGTGGAGGGCGCACAGCGTGGTGACCATGGCATCCATCAGCCCCTCGGGAATCTCGCGACCTTCGCGATCGAGTATGGCATCGGTGGTCATCAGGTGGCCGACGTTGCGCACGAGCAGCAGGCTGCGACCCTGCATGATGACGGTCTCGCCGCTGGTGCCTTTGTAGAGCCGATCCGGGTTGAGTCGCCGTTGTACGACCTTGTCGCCCTTGCTGAATTCTTCGACCAGCGTGCCTTTCATCAGACCCAGCCAGTTGCGGTACACGGCCACCTTGTCGCTGGCATCGACGGCCGCCACGCTGTCCTCGCAGTCCTGGATGGTGGTCATGGCCGATTCCAGCACGACATCCTTTACTCCGGCGTGGTGCTGTTTGCCGATCAGGTGCGTGGCGTCCAGCTGGATTTCGAGGTGCAGTCCGTGGTTGGCAAACAGCAGGGCAGTTGGCGTCGAGAAACCGCCCTGGAAGCCGATCAGCTTGTCGGGCTGCAGAAGTCCGGTGACCGTGTGGTCCTTCATGACGGCTTCCAGCACGATGTGGCCATTTTCGTTGGCCAACCGATACTGCTGCACGTTTTCGTGCCGTCCACTACGCAGCGGCAGGGCCTGATCGAGGAATTCGTCCGCATAGCGCATGACGCGCTGACCGCGACCGGGGTTGTAGCTGGCCGTGCGGGCTGCGCCTTCCGTTTCCGGGATCACGTCCGTGCCGTACAGGGCGTCGAACAGGCTGCCCCAGCGTGCATTGGCCGCGTTGAGCGCGTAGCGGGCGTTCATCACCGGCACCACCAGTTGCGGACCGGCCACGATGGCTATTTCGTAATCGTTGCCCCGGGTGCCGACTTTGAAGTCGTCACCCACCGGCACGAGGTAGCCAATGTCCTGCAGGAATTTTTTGTAGGCGCCGGGATTCTCCCGGTAGAACGTGGCGTCGTGCTGCTGGTGCCAGGCGTCGAGCTTGGCTTGCACGTCGTCGCGCTTCTGCAGCAGGGCGCGGTTGCGCGGCCCCAGTGTGTCGACGATCTTCGCCATGGCCGTCCAGAATGCCTTCGGTTCGATCCCCGTACCCGGCGCCGCCTCCTTCTCGATGAAATCGTAGAGGACCTGGGAAATCTGCAGGTTACTGGCGGAGATGTTGTTGGGCATGCTGTCCTCGGTGCGGGTCTCGACTGCGCCGGAAATCCGGCCCCGGCATTCTAGCGCCAAATCCTGCTCGTCGTGGGCGCTCGCCCGTGCCCCGCGCAGCGCGCCGCGGGCACGCGGTGCCGTGACGGACTTGGTGGGCCACGTGCTGCAAAATACCGGGCTGCGCTGGTGCAGCGATTATGGAATTCCGCAGGGGCCAGGGAAAATTTGCGGGCCTCCGCAGAACTTGGGTTATACTCGGCCGCGCGCAGAAAATTAACACAAAGTTCTCGCATTTTTCAGATAAAAAACAAATAGATAGCGCCATGGAGCCGCGCGGCGATCAAGGCGCTCCATGGGCAGGACCAAAGGGCAGAACCAAAGGGCAGCGGCCCCTCAGGAGGAACCATGAAAAAACTCGTGCATGCAGTGGCGGCCATCAGCGCCATGCTGGCCAGCGGCATCAGCCTGGCGCAGGTCCCGGGCCCGGCGGAGCGCGCCTACCCGGAAGGTTTCATCACCGGCAGCGTAGTCAGTGACAAGGGGCCCGAAGCGGGCGTGTGGGTGATCGCGGAAACCAAGGAGACCAACACTCCGTTCATCAAGATCGTCGTCACGGACGACAGCGGCAAGTTCACCCTGCCGCAGTTGCCCGACGCCACCTACAACGTCTGGGTGCGTGGCTATGGCCTGCTCGATTCCGCCAAGGTGGAAGGGCGCCCGGGTGACAGTGGCCTCGAACTGAAGGCCGAAGCGGCCACCAACCCCCAGGATGCCGCCAAGGTCTATCCTGGCGACTACTGGCTTTCCCTGCTGGAGGTACCAGGCAAGGATCAGTTCCCCGGCACGGGCCCCGCGGCGGCCGGTGGCAACGGTTATCTGCCGACAGTCACGAGTCAGGCAGACTGGATGCACTCCTTCAAGAAGGACTGCAATTTCTGCCATCAGCTCGGCAACCAGCTGACCCGCACCCTCGACCACATGGATCACCTTGGGTTCGATTCGCACGAAGAGGCGTGGATCTATCGCACGTCGCTGGGGGTGCGCGGAGGCAGCATGCAAGGCGCCTTCCTGGCCTTCGGCATGGACGGCATGGCCAAGACCATGGCGGATTGGACGCGCAAGGTCGAGAGTGGTGCCGTCCCGCCCATGCCGCCACGTCCGAAGGGGGTGGAGCGCAACGTGGTGGTGACCCTCTGGGACATCGGCGGCCCGCAGGACTTCATGCACGACATCATCTCCACCGATAAGAACAACCCGACCGTCAATGCCTACGGACCGCTGTACGCCGTGTCGGCCGGTCACGGCACCATCGAAGTGGTGGATCCTGTCACCAACGACAACTACAAGTACCCGATCCCCACCCGCGAAGATCCGCGCAAGGTGCCGTCGCGTTTCCCGCCTCCGGGCAATCCGTCGAACTTCTGGGGCATGGAGCATCTGTGGGGTCTGGAGAACCCGTCCGATCCACACAACCCGATGATCGGCCCGGATGGTCGCGTCTGGAATACGTCGAAGATCCGCGACAAGCAACCCGCCTGGTGCAGTGACCCGAACTCCAGCAACAAGTTCGTGCAGTACTCACCCATCTCGCGCAGCAATCGCCAGGCCTCGGTCTTCGACCCTGAAACCGGCAAGTTCGAGCTGATCGACACCTGCTTCGCCACGCACCACCTGAACTTCAGCACCGACGCCGATAACACGCTGTATTTCAACGAGCTGCTCGGACCCTACTTTGGCTGGATCAACACCCGCGTCTGGGATGAAACCCACGACGAGCAGAAAGCCCAGGGCTGGTGCCCGCAGATCGTCGATACCAACGGCGACGGCCGCATCACCAAGCCCTGGAACGAGGATGGTGCAGAAAATCCAGACCCGAAACTCGACACCGAGGTGAGTTACAACCTTTACAACATCAGCCCCGATCCCTCCAATCCGAACGTGATCTGGGGCGCGTGGGAAGGCGGTAATGGCGAGCAGCGTGGCGGCATGATCCGTCTGGATCGCGGCAACAACCCGCCGGAGAGTTGCATCACCGAAGTGTTCCAGGTGCCGGAAGGCACGCTGAATCCCCGAGGTATGGACGTGGCGAGTGATGGCACGCCGTGGGCGGCCATGGCGGCCAGTTCGCAGTGGATCAAGCTCGACCGGTCGAAGTGCGACCGGCTGAACGGCCCCGGCACCGACCTCAGTGCCGTGTGCCCCAATGCCTGGACCATCTACACCACGCCCGGCCCGCGTTTTGCCGGGACTGACTATCCTGCCGATTTCCATTACTTCGGCTGGCTGGACATCCACAACATCATGGGCCTCGGCAAGGACACACCGATCCTGACCGGCTCCAACTCCGACTCTCTGATCGCCCTCGATCCGAAGACCGGTGAGTGGACCTACATGCGTGTACCGTACCCGATGGGCTTCTACCAGCGTGGTCTCGACGGCCGCATCGATGATCCGAATGGAGGCTGGAAAGGCCGCGCGCTGTACTCCAACTATGGCACCCATCTCGTGTGGCACAGCGAGGGGGGCAAGGGCTTCGTCGGCAAGGCTGTGAAGATCCAGATCCGCCCGAACCCTCTGGAGCACTGAGGCGACATTGCAGTAACGACAACGCCCCGTTCAGGGGCGTTGTTGCTTGGAGGCGGCAGCGTTCGCTGCTGCCATTGGGAGGAGGCACGAGCATGATCACTCTTTTTGGCGCAGCCGCATTGGCCTCGGCTGTCTCGGCCGTCAATTGCAGCGCACTCTCCTCGATGTCGCTGGACGCAGCGCGCGTCGTCAGCGCCGAGTTCGTGTCGGCCGGTCCTTTCTTGGCGCCGGCCAGCGCCGGTGCATCGGCCAATGATGATCAGCAGCCGATCCCCGCACACTGTCGCGTAAAGCTGGTTTTCACGCCTACGGGTGCATCCAGCATCAATGCCGAACTGTGGTTGCCGGCCGACGCGTGGAATGGTCGTTTTCTGGCCGTGGGAAATGGCGGTTGGGCCGGCGCCATCCAGGGCTACGCCGACATGCGCGTGGCACTGCGCCGCGGTTATGCCACTGCCGGGACCGATACCGGGCACAGCGCCGCCGATGGCCCGAACGGCTTGTTCGCACTCGGCAATCCGGAAAAGCTTGTGGATTTTGCCTACCGTGCCGTCCACGAGCTGGCCGACAAATCCAAGCAGGTGATCGCTGAGGCCTATGGACAGCCTGCGGAATATTCCTACTTCAAGGGGTGTTCCACCGGGGGACGTCAGGGCCTGATGGCGGCCCAGCGCTACCCGGAGGACTTCGATGGCATCATCGCCGGTGCCCCTGCCAACCGGCACATCCACATGCACGTGGCGCAGTCCTACCTGCACATCTTCAACAACCGTAACCCGGAGTACGCCAACTCCTACCAGTACACGGCAGACCTCATCAATCGCTCCGTGCTGCAGAAGTGCGACCTCTTGGGTGATGGTTTTCTCAACGAGCCGCGCCAATGTCAGTTCGACTTCGAGACCATACGCTGCAGTCCGGAGGCGGGGGATTCTGCATTCAGCGAAAGTTGCCTGTGGGAGCACCAGACCATCGAAACGCAGGAGTACTACGGCGAAGGGCTGCGGACCAGCGACGGCCAGGTGGTCTTCCCCGGTCAGGCACTCGGCAGCCCCATTCCACGACTGCCCTTCGATTTCCAACCGCCGGCGGCCTTCCTGTGGGACACCATCCGCATCCTGGGTTTCCAGGACCCCAACTACAACTGGCGTGCCTTCAACCTCGACCGCGACTTGCCGCTGATCGACGAGCGTGTCGGTTTCGTGGATGCCAATGACCCCGATCTCACGGCGTTCTCGCAGCGAGGCGGCAAGCTGCTGATGTACCACGGCTGGATGGACACCGGCATCTCACCCTGGAACAGCGTGCAGTACTACGAAAGTGTCGTGGAGGAACTTGGCCCGGCACAGGCATCTGCGCTGCAGCTCTACATGGTGCCCGGCATGGGGCACTGCAGCGGGGGTCCCGGCCCCTACGAGTTCGACACGCTGACTACGCTCGAGCGCTGGCGTGAACAGGCCGAGGTGCCGGCTGCTCTGCCGGCCCGCAATCCCGACAGTGGACTGGCGCGACCGCTATGCCCTTATCCCCAGACGGCTGTGTACGACGGGGACGGCGAGCTGAAGGACGCAGCCAACTGGTCCTGCCAGGCCCTGTAGCCCGCGGGCAAGCAAGCGCCTGCCGCGCCGATTCGCGCCAACCCCCGCGCCGGCCCCCGGCCGCCCCGCCTTGGATTGAAGTAGACAGGCTGGCTTTGTCAGGCTAGCCTGCGCCGGCTATCCATGGATGTTCCAATCAAAACAACAATCATTCATATGGGGCTTTATATGAATAATAAAAACAAGCTACAGGCTGCCATCGTGGCCGCTATCGCAGGTGCCAGTCTCCTTCCTCTCCACTCCGCCTCCGCCCAGCAACAACAGCAGCAAGCGGCTGCCGCCGCGCCCGGGCTCGAGGAAATCACCGTAACAGCCGCACGCCGCGTGCAGAACCTGCAGGAAGTGCCGGTGTCCATCGTGGCAATCACCGGTGAAAACCTGCAGGTGCGCGGCATCGACAACCTGGAAGAAGTCAGTCAGGGCGTCCCGAACGTCATCATCACCGGTGGTGGTGGCGGTACGGGCGGAACCTCGTTCCGCATGCGCGGTATCCCCAACGTCGGCACCTACGTGGACAACGTTTGGCAGGTAGGTACGGCGGGCTTCCTCAACCAGGAATTCGTCGATATCGACCGCGTGGAAGTGCTGCGTGGACCGCAGGGCACCATGTTCGGGCGCGACTCGACCGGCGGCGCCATCCGCATCTGGACCAAGCGCCCCGGCGACGAACTGGCGGGCTCGCTCACCACCACGCTGGGCTCCTACGATCGCCAGGACCTGCGTGGCACCCTCGACATCCCGATCGGCGACACCATCAGGACCAAGTGGACCGTGGCCGCCATGGAGCGCGACGGTTACATCAAGAGTCTCACCACCAACCAGAACCACGGAGCCATCAATCAGGACGTCATGCGCGCCGACATCGTCTGGCAGCCAGTGGATCGTTTCAACGTGCGCTTCAACTACCAGGACAATTACAGCGAGTTCACCGAGCCGCGCGTGCAGGACGCCATGTTCCGCACCTACGACGATCCAAACCCGAGGTGGGTGAAGCAGTTGGTGGGCTTGCCCGAGTTCTACACCTACGTAGGCACCGACGTCACCGGCAAGGCAGTGGAGCCGTTCTTTGTGCCGCGCAACCAGGTGGCTGGTGCTGCCGGCGGCAGGGTGGGCAAGTGGGAGAACCGTTCCAACTCGGTGCTGCCCAACCGTTACTCGACGACGCAATCCTCGGTGGAAGCCACGCTGGACGTGACGGATGACATCAAGGTGGTCTACCTCGGGGCGTTGGTCGATCAGGATGCCGACTCTGTCGTCGACTGGGACAACAGCCAGTACGACCTCGTCACCGACATCAACCGCTCCGTGCTCGACATGGAAAGCCACGAACTGCAGATCACCGGCAGCACCAAGTGGTTCGACTGGCTGGCAGGCGCCTACACCTGGGACCAGACGACTCGCAGCCGTAACGGCCGCTGGCAGGTCATGGAGTTCCAGACCGGTATGTTCAACGTCAATAACGTCCTCAACTCGGCCGCCTGCAACCCGGTCGGTGGCACGCCCGCCGGCTGGGTGGGTTGTGTAGCGCAGTACAACACGGCGGTCGGTGGGTCCTACGACACGCTGGCCATTGCCGAGCAGGATGGCTGGGCGCTGTTCAGCGAGTTGAACATCCACCTGCTGGACAACCTCGACCTCATCCTCGGGGCCCGCAAGCACCGGCAGACCGGGTACTCGCAGAACCTGGCCAGAACGGCAGCCACGGCTCCGAAGCCGCTGCTGCCCAACCAGTTCCACGGCGGCGACCCATTCACCGGCAACAAGATCGGTGTACCAAACGCCTTCCAGTTCGAAAAGAACACGCCGCGTGTCGTGCTGCAGTGGCAGGTCAACGACAACGTCAATGCCTACGCGAGCTACACGGAAGGCTTCAACTCCGGGGGCGTGTCGGCGCCGATCATCGGTGGGGTGCGTACCGAGTTTCCGTTCAAGCCCTCCACACTGGAAAACTCCGAAGTTGGCATCAAGACGGAGCTGTTTGATCGGCGCGTGCGCTTGAACGTGACGGCCTTCAGCACGATCTGGGCTGACCTGCAGGCGGCCGGTGTGGTCTACGATCCGGTGACCAAGGTGCAGATTCCGACGCTGGTGACCACCAACGTTGGCGAGGCAGAAGCCAAGGGCTACGAGTTGGAGCTCACGTGGGTCCCGGTCGATGACCTGACCTTCAGTCTGGGCGCCGGCTGGCTCGATACGGCCTACACCAAGATTGCGCCTGGCACGGCATCGGGTCACCTGCCTCTCGACTCGGGCACGGAGTTCCAGCAAGCGCCGTCCAAAAGCTACACGCTCGGCGTTCAGTACGACCGCAACATCAGCAACGGCGAGCTGACTGCCCGACTGGATTACAACTACCAGGGCCAGTTCTGGCGTTCGGAGCCGTTCCTGCGAGTCAGCGGCTACCAGGCGGCACGCAACAGTGGGATCGACGAGAGCGGTGACTGGGGCGTGACTAACGTGCGCTTCTCCTACCGCCCGAACGATGCCGACTGGGAGCTGTCGGTATTTGGCACCAACCTCGGTGACAAATACATGATCAACTCCGGCTTCTTTCACGGCATCTGGGGCTTCGACTTCGCCACCGTGGCACGTCCACGAGAGTTCGGGGTGACGCTGCGCTACGACTTCTGAGCGTCGTCAGCGGAACAAAAAAAAGGGGCTCCTGCGGGGGCCCTTTTTTTTACGTCGCCGTGGCGCGGCGGCGCGAGGCCGAGCTCTGTGGTCACGCGCGACCCTGTTGTGTGCGCCTCGGGTGCTGTACCCGCTGCCGGCGCGCCGCTAAGCTGCACCCTTGTGTGGGTGGTGGCATCTTTGCGGCCCCCGTTGCCCGGAGAGTT
>CANGUU010000053.1 GCA_947457195.1 Gammaproteobacteria bacterium | reverse complement strand
GTTGGCCAGCGGATCGTGATCGGTGTACCAGCTGTCGATGCGGCGCTCGTAGCCCATGGCTACGCCCACGGCGCCGGCGGGCAGTTCGAACAGCGCGCTGGAGTCGCCGGTGAGAACCAGCTGATGCACGGTCAGCTCGCCAAAGGTGCGGGTGTTGCGCGCCGGCTGGATCCACTCCAGCAGGCGCTGCGAATTGCCGAGCCCGGGCTGGCTGGAATTCAGGAAGGGATTGAACCACTCGCAGCCATTCTGGCCGGCGACCGTGCCGTTGCAGCCGGGGCCGCCCAGACCAGCCAGTGCCTTGCGCAGGCGGTCGGCCACCAGGCTCGGCTCGTAGCGATTGACCTCGCTCTGCGAAATCGTGCTGTTGTAGGCCAGGCTCCAGGCGTCGTTGAAGGCGTATTCGACCTTGCCGGCCAGTCGCAGGTTGGTGGAATTCAGCTGGTTGTTGAGGATGTCCTGCGGATTGTTGAGGTTCATCGGCGTCAGGAAGAAGCCATTGTTGGTGCCGGAGTTGGTCCAGTTGGGATCAAGCCTGGCGTTTTCGATGACGCCGGGATTGTTGCGCGGAATCGGAATCTGCATGCCGACCGCCAGGTTGTTGCTGCCGGAGGTGTTGACGGCGGTGGTCACGCCATCGACCGGATTGACGTTGTCGGTCTTGTTGTACCCCGCGCTCAGCTTGACGCTCAGCTTGTCGGAGAAGTCGTGTTCCACGCCGCTGAAGAAGGTCACGGCCGTACGGTTGCCCTGTCTGATTATCTGGTTCGTGCCGCCAGCGCCGCTGGCCCAGTTGGTCTGCGCGCAAGCCGGTCCACCGGCGGACGTGGAGACCACACCGCTGCGGTAGTCGGACTTTCCACACAGGGGATCCATCAGGCGCTTGCCAGCCGCCGCGCCGCCAAGCCCGTTGACGCCAGTGCCCGGCGCGAATTCGCGGTACTGCACGGTGCCGCCGACCGGTGCGGTGGCGGGATCAAAAATGCCGAGTTCGGATTGCAGCAGGTGGTCCCACTTCTGCCACTCGACGGCGGTGAGCCAGCGCGTGGTGTCGGTCCGCGTGCCAAGCAGGATCGAGCCGACGTCGTTGCCCTTGCTGGCGGCATCCTCGTAGCGCTGGGTGGAGAGGCTGACTCTCACGCCCTCGAAGCCGTAATCGGGAATCAGGTTGACCACGCCGGCCACCGCATCTGTGCCGTAGATGGCTGATCCACCATCGAGCAGCAGTTCGGTGCGCTGTAGCGCAATCGCGGGGATAACCTGATCGATGGGGACGAAGCGCCAGCCGGTCGAAATCGACTCTGCATAATCGACGGTGCGCTGGCCGTCGATAAGGGTCAGCGTATTGTGCGCACCCAGCCCGCGCAGGCTCACGCCCTGTACGCGCGTGCGGTTCTCGCGGGCCGTGTTGGACTGGTTGGAGTCCTCCAACTGATGCTGCGGCACGTTGGCACTGAAGAAGCCGGAAATGGTTGGGCGCGGATTCTCCACCAGACTTTCACGACCGAGCACGGCGACCGGCGAGGTATCCGAACGTCCGGTACGCAGCAAGGTCCCGGTCACCAGCACCTCCTCCACCTCGGTGCTCTCAGGTTGTTGCTGGGCCAATACGCTGCCGCCTGCGGCCAGCAGGGTGCTGACCATCATCAGACAGCTCAGCGGACGCTGTGCCGGATGAATGCCGAAGGACATGGTTCTGGTCTTGAAGTGCATGGTGGCTCCCCTGTTGAGTAGCAGTAGCGCGGCTGTTGCCGTATTGCCGCGCCGCTGGATGTTGATTGGTTTTTGCCCGTTATTCTGACTGCTGCAAGTGTTCGCCGCGCCGTTCACTGCGTCGCGGCATCACCGAATTCGATGAACGTGCCGTTTTCGAGTTTGATCGCACGCATGAGCCCGCCGGGCGAACCATCACGCAGCGGGTTACCGGTCACGGTCACGGTCTGCCCGGGTTTGATGGTTTCCCGCGTCACACCGCTCTTCACCAGCGCAACCGTGCCGCCACCCTCCCACTTCCAGAGCTCGGTGGCACCCTTGTCGTTCACGACTTCCATGTTGATGCTGGTGTGCGGGCTACGCCAGATGAACTGGGTGACCTTGCCGGTCACTGATACCTCGGGCGCATTGAGGTCGAAGGCGACCGCCGAGTGATGAGCGAGCGCCAGCGGTGTGGAAGCCAGGGCGAGGCCGACCGCCAGACCGAAATTACGCAGGGCTTCTTTCATTTGCTGTAGCCTCCTTCGATCCAGAGTTGGGACGATTCGAGCGTGCACGGCGCCTGCACGAGTTCCCGGTCAGGCAGCTTTTTCCAGTAGTGGTTGAAGGTCACCGGCTGGGCCAGGTACACCGGATCGGTGAGCGTGATTTCGACCATCAGTCCCAGCCCCCCGTTGGTGAGGCGATAGCGCTCGAGCAGATGCTTCTGATCACTGGAGTCGACCCCCGTGTGGGAACCCCAGAGATCCGCGACGAAATTGCTGGTCTCCACCACCAACTGGTCTCCCTCGAACCATCCCACCGAGTGGCCCATCACCGACGGTTCTCCCCGGGGAGCATTGCGGTCGAGGTGCACGATCCGCGGCGTTGGCAGCATGTCGCGCTCGATCAGTACGGTGTTGGCGTCGGGGCGCGAGATGCGATGGGGATACGGCAGGATGGTCGACTTGGGCGGTCCCGGATCCTGGCAGGCCAGCGCCGGATTGCTGGTTTCGCTGAAAGCATCCACCTTGCCCTTGGCGAAGGGCGTGTAAGGCCAGTCCGTGGGTGGCAGATAGTGAGGCTTGAACCCGCCCGGATCATCGCGGGTCCAGACGCCGGAAAAATCGGTGGAGGGGAGTACGGTACCCTCCTCTTCGGCGGCACTGTCCGTGCCGATACGCACGCCGTCTTTTTCCACCCACTCGGCGGACGCGTAGGCGCGGTCCTTGTTCTTGTCGTGTGATCCCTTCCAGGTGATCACGTCGCCCGCCTTGAGACTGTCCTTGCCCCAGCCCTGCCGGGCCATGCTGGGCGGGTTCCCCATCTCGATGCTGTATTCGACCAGTTTGCCCTCGCGGTTCGGTGCCATCACCTTGAGGAATACATGGGGCATCTGCCAGCCATATTTGGTGACGGTACCGGTGAGCACCCGCACATCGTTCTGGTCGAGGGTGGCGTGCGAGTGGTGCGCAGTGGCCGAGCCACAGGCCAGCAGCAGCGCGGTCGCGATGAGCTTCTTGATTACTGCCCTGTCTTGCATAGGGGTCACCTCACGATGGCATCACGGGTTGTTTGTTTGGGCTGGGGCGCGCCTGCAGATCAGGCCCGCCTCACTGACCGGCTTCGATACGACGCATTTCCTCTAGAAAAATCGCGTCTGATTCGTAGGGCGTCATGCCCGGCAACGCGAGATTGTCTTCGGCGAGACAGTTGGCTTCCTTGATGTCGGAGCGCAGGATGCGATCGTGGAACCGCACATGCTTCCACTCACCCACCCAATGCTCAGGGTCGACGAAGGTGTAGTCGAACATCAGGGTATTGCCCCCGTTGATCATGGAGATGCGCTCGGTGATGCGCAGCTGTTCGCCGGCAATCACGCCGACCTGCATCAGATGGTTTTCGCCGATGAAGCCCTCTGTCTCGATCACCAGCGTATCGCCCTCCCAATGACCGATCGACTCGCCGAGATAATTCGGCTCGCGAATGGCGTAGTCGATGCGCGGACGACCGTCGAGGTAGATCGTGCGGTACTCGTTGTTGAGCCGCGACACCATGTAGATGGCAGTGGGGTACTGCAGCATCATCAAGGAGCCGACGCGGGTCTGCAGGCGCGGCATGCCAGCGGGGTGACAGAACGCCGTTGGCTCCAGGTGCCGGCGACCAGCGGCTTCGAAGCGTTTGAATTCGTCGTAAAAGGCCTGCCCCTTGGGTGTAAAGGTCGGCAGCGGCAGAAAGTTGAAGTGACCATGGACATCGGCGTCGGCCCCGGCGTAGCGACGGAAGGCCCAGACCCCCGTGAGGTCGAAGGCTGGAGCCGGGCGCGGCGCCGCAAGATTCTCCGGGTCGAGGGCGCCGGGCCCGACTTCGAAACCGGTATCACTCACCAGCGGCAGCTGGGCCGGCCGGGTACGGGCTTCCAGCGTACGCCAATCTTCGCCCACCGCTGGTGGAGGCAGATCTGCGGCGGACACCGCAGACGCCACCAGCGAGCCGCCCAAAATCGCAAAGAAATAATGCGCAAAGATTTTGCGGACCTGCGCAGAGGCCGAAGCAGCAAACCGCGTGTTGCGGACACAAAAGCACCTGATCAAGCAACCCTCCCTGCACTGTCAGCGATTTCAGTGGAGAGGCTACGGACGCAGGCGGCCGACAGCATGACTGCGCGCGCGCACCGCTGAATTTCGCATCCCGCGTGGCCTCTTGCGGAGGGCCAGGCGCGTGCTCCCCTGAACGATTCGGAGGCGCTGCATCGTTTCCTGCCTCGGCATTTGCCGGTCGACACACGCAGCGGCAGGCAGCGCTCTTGAGTTGCAAAAAAAACTACTTGAAGCAGAATCATAAGTAAACTACAGGTCTGTTTATGTATGCCATAGGCGTAAACTTATGAAATTTCGGTTCAACGACATCCAGAATTTTCTGGTGACTGCCACCCACAAGACGCTGATGCAGGCCGCGAGCCAACTCGAAATCAGTCAGCCGGCGTTGTCGGAGAGCCTGCGCCGCCTCGAGGACGATCTCGGCCACGTGCTGTTTTACCGTTCGCGCTCCGGGGTGGAACTCACGCCGAGCGGCAAGGTGTTCCTGCCCAAGGCCCAGACGCTGGCCGACGCCTACAACGGTCTCAACATCGTAGTCGGCAAAGACAACCTCTTCGGGGACCGCGTGATCTCCATCGGCGCCAACCCTACCGTAGCCCAATACTCCATCCCCAATGCGCTGGCCTTTCTCAAGGCGAATGCCCCGGATTACCGCATCGAGCTGATCCATGAAACCTCCCGCAAAGTGCAGGAGGGCGTGCATCGCGGCAAGATCGACGTCGGTCTGGTGGTCAATCCAATGGATGTATCCAGCCTGGTCATCTCGCACATCGAATTCGACATCGTCGGGGTGTGGAGCTCCGGCAAGAACACGGATCCCGATACCCTGATCTGCAACCCGGAACTGCTGCAGACGCAGGAAATCATCAAGGCCTGGCGCGACAAACCACGCAAACTCATCTCCACCAGCAGCCTCGAGCTCATCTGCCAGATGGTGAACCGCGGCATCGGGCTCGGCATCCTGCCCAATCGTGCCGTCAAGATCTCCGGTCTTAAGCTGCAACATCAGTCCTCGCTGCCGACTTACCGCGACCAGATAAGTCTGGTGCACCGTCCGGAGTTCGGGAGACACGAATCGGAGCGGCTGGTCATCGAGGCGCTGAGGCGGTCGGTCGGCGACGACTGAGCCGTCTTCAGCGGGCTTGCTTCAGGAAGGCCACCACCGCCGCGATATCGACGCTGGCCGGCAGTGACCTGGCCAGTTGGGCCATTTGCGCTGCCGCGGGTCCGCCGTTGGCGCCGCGTCCACCGTCCACGTAGGCCTGCCAGGCGGCCTGCAGGTACCAGTCGTTCAGCCGGCGCAGTGCCGGCGCCGCCATGGCCTCGTTGCCCTCACCGTCGGCACCGTGGCAACTGGCGCAATGCTGTGCCCAAGCAAGCTTTCCCCGCTGCAGGGTGGCGGCATCGGCGACGGCGGCGCCTTGGTCAACCGAACCGGACAGCAACGAGAGCAGGGTGCGCACGCGCGGCATCTCCGACTCGGGCAACTGGCGGGCCGCCGCCTGCATGTCCATGGCAGCGGCATAGCCCCCGCGGGATCCACTGCGATAGGCGGCCAGCGCTGCATTCAGGTACCAGTCCTCGATGCCGATCAACGAAGGCCCCCCCACCGAAGGATTGCCCTGCGCCTCATACCCGTGACACACGAGGCAATACACCAGATCCTCCAGCATGGCAGCGTCATCCGCGGCCTGCGCGGATCTGCCAAGCAATACACCGACGAGAACAGCGAAAAACACCGGCTTCATGCGGCCTCCACTTCCTTGGCATCGAGATCCTGCAGGGCAGCGAGCGCCGACAGCACCGAGGCTTCCAGCCACCCCCCGTAGTTTGCGACCTGATCTCCGATGAGATAATGCCGGCCAAAAGGCGCGCGCAGTGCCGCCGCTGTACCGGGATCAGAACCCGTGGCCGTGCAACCGAGCATGTGATTCATGCGATGCCAAGCTACGCTCACCCCACTCTCGAAATAACTGCGGTAGCCAGGATGCAGTTTCTCGCCCTGCTGCAGTGCCCGCTCGATGCGCTCGTCCGAGGTAAGGTTGACCCAGCGATCATTGATTTCGCCCGACAGGATGTAGGCACCGACCAGAACGCCCTTGCGGCCTCCGAAGCCACCCGACGGATACATGATCTGGGTGATGTCCTGCCCGGTCCAGGAGATGCCTCCGTAGATGCCCTCCGCCTCCCAGAAACGCTCGCGCATCTGCAGCCCGAGGCGACTGAGCTTGCCGCGCGGGCGCCCTGCCAACAGGCGCCGGTAGTCGGCCGAAAAATTGTTGTCGACGCCGAGCAGCAACTGCGCCGGGATGGCGCTGAGGCAATAGTCTGCGCGTGTACGGCGCAGTTCGCCCCGTTCACGGTACTGTACCTCCACACCATCCGGCTGTACGTCGATCCCGACAACCACCGAGTGCAGACGGGGCTTGCTGCGCAAGCGCGCGGTGACAGCGGACACGATGCGATCCATGCCACCGACCGGCTGCAGTACGGCCGACTGCAGGCTCGACTCGGCGAAATGCATGCCCATGCGCCAGAAATCGGCCTTGAGAAGGTCCTTGAGCGCCGTCGTGTCGCGCAGCACACCTGGAGCGACGAGCCCGCCGCTGGAATAACCTGAGCGAGTAGAACCCCGGTAGCGATCCCCGGCGCCGAGATCGCCGTAGCTGCGCAGGAACTGCCGTAGAAGATCGCGGTCCGATTCACCGAGTTCCGCATCGAGCCAGGCATCATCGAGACCCTTCTGGGTGAGCTCGGCCATGAAGCCACGCGCATCGGCGATGTACTGCTTCTGCCGCATACGCTGCCCGCCGTTGAACGCGTCGAACTGCAGCCATGCGGCCGGATTCAGGTTCACCGATGTTTCCAGCGGGACTCCCAAACGCTGGCAATAGCCCAGCACCGTGGCGTGCTCGTGTGGAATGCGCGAGGGTCCGGCATTGAAATACAGCGTCGGATCGTCATCGAAGCGGCAGACCTGGCGATTGCCGATCTCATCGACGATATCGCCACTGCGCAGTGTCATGCAGCGCCCGCCAGCGCGATGCGATGCCTCGAGTATCTCGCAGACATAGCCCGCCTGCTCCAACTCGAACGCAGCCATAAGTGAAGAGATGCCAGCACCGAGCAGCAGCACCTTGCGCTGCGGCCGCGCGGGTCGCAGCGTGACCGTTTGCGCGGTCGCCGAGTGGGGCATGGCGCCGAGTGCAGCAAGCATACCGGTCATGCCGGCAGAGCCTGACAGTGCGCCTGCGGAACCGAGCAGTTGTCGTCGCGTGATCATGGCCTGAGGCTTCCAGTGACGGTACAGCGGGCCCGGCCTGCATGCATCCAGCGTCTCAGAGAACAGTGGGCTGCAGGAGGACCCGCCCTTCGGCGTGATTGCACGGGCTATCGAGGGTCGGAGTCAAGCGTGGGCGCTAGGAAAAAAAATCGTGGCCGGATATGATGAATTTCAGTGAGCGCCAGCGCCCCCTGCATGCGGCGCAGCAAACGAGTGAAATGCCTGAAAAAGCTACGCCGTACAGCAACATGCGTGAAAAGCGCCGGGGCTTTCATCAGTGAATTCCTATGACTCCCCAAGGCAAAAACCGATCAAAAAATTTGTGCGGCTCGAGGGCCGAGACGAGCGACCCATGACCTTCGATGCTGATCTCGACTTTGCGCCGTGGCGCCTCAGCGGTGTGGTATACGGTACCCTGCTGAATGACCCCGAGGCGCTGGCCCTACTGGGACAGCAGGTCAACCAACCACCTTACAAAGCGCCGCCGCAAGCTCCTGTGCTTTATCTGAAGCCACGCAATACGCTGGCCGGCGAAGGGTCGATCGTCCTCGCACCGAACCCGACGACGCCTGTGCGCATCGGCGCCAGTCTCGGCATCATCATCGGTACGACGGCCTGTCGTGTGCCGGAGGCCGCCGCGCTAGAGGTGGTGGCCGGCTATGCCGTCGTCAATGATGTTTGCCTGCCCCACGACAACTTCTACCGCCCTTCGTTGCGCTTCAACGCACGGGATGGTTTCTGCCCCATCGGCCCGCGTCGCCGCGCTGAAGACGTGTCGGATCCTGACGCACTGCCGGTGCGGACCTACGTCGACGACGTGCTGGTACACGACACCTCGACCGCTGGACTGCGGCGCCCGCTGCGCCGACTCATCGCCGACGTCACAGCGTTCATGACCATGCACGCCGGCGACCTGTTGCTGCTCGGAGTGCGTGCCGGTGCGCCGCTGGTGCTGCCATCGGCCAGCCGGACGCGTGTGGAGATCGCCGGTATCGGTGCGCTGAGCAACCGCCTCGGAGTCGAGGAGTGCGCTGCGTGACGCGTCTCGCCCGTGTGGCGCATGCCGGAGCCATCCATACCGCCTACCCCCACGCCGATGGCGTGCAACTGGCCGATGGACGCGTGCTTGCCGAGACCGCCGTTACCTGGCTGCCCCCCTTCGAGCCCGGCACCATCATCGCCTTGGGACTCAATTACGCGGACCACGTGAAGGAACTGGCGCGCGAACTGACGCTGAGCGCCAAGGACGAGCCGCTGGTTTTCCTTAAAGGCCCCGGCACACTGCTGGGTCACCGTGGCTGCACGCGGCGGCCCGCCGACGTGACCTTCATGCATTACGAGTGCGAACTGGCCGTGGTGATCGGTCGCCCAGCGCGCAAGGTTAAGGCGGCAAGGGCACTCGACCATGTCGCAGGCTATACGGTCTGCAACGATTATGCGTTCCGCGACTACCTCGAGAACTGGTACCGACCCAATCTGCGGGTGAAAAATCGCGATGGCGCCACGGCACTCGGGCCGTGGCTGGTCAGCGCTGACGAGATTGTCGACCCTCACGCGCTGGAGCTCGCCACCTACGTCAACGGGCAGCGACTGCAGCAGGGCAACACCTCGCACATGATCAACAGTATCCCTGCATTGATCGAATACCTGAGCGACTTCATGACCCTCCTGCCGGGCGACGTGATCCTCACTGGCACGCCGGACGGCGTCGTCAACGTCACGTCCGGCGACGAAGTGGTCTGCGAGATTGCCGGCGTCGGTCGCCTGCACAATACCGTGGTCGACGATGACACATTCCGGTTACACGAGCATCGACATAGCGACAAGGGAGCAGTTGCATGATCCACCACCTGATCGACGGCAAGGCCGTGACCAGCGAGCGCCGTTTCGAGACGATCAACCCGGCTACCCAGGAAGTGCTGGCGGAAGTCGCGGCCGGCGGTGCCACAGAAGTCGGCGCCGCCGTGGCGGCCGCCAAGGCCGCGTTTCCGGACTGGTCGCGGCGCCCCGCCGCCGAGCGGGCAACGCTGTTGCGCAAGCTGGCGGCGTTGATCACCCGTGAGGTACCGACGCTGGCCGAGATGGAAACGCGCGACACGGGTCAACCGATCGCACAGACGGGAAAGCAACTGGTGCCACGCTCGGCCGACAACTTCACCTACTTCGCCGAAATGTGTACGCGAGTGGATGGTCACACCTATCCCACGCCGACCCACCTCAACTACACGCTTTTCCATCCGGTGGGGGTCTGCGCGCTGATCTCTCCCTGGAACGTGCCCTTCATGACCGCCACCTGGAAGGTGGCACCTGCCCTCGCCTTCGGCAACACGGCCGTACTGAAAATGAGCGAACTCTCACCGCTTACGGCAGCACGGCTTGGCGAACTCGTGCTGGAGGCCGGCATTCCGCCCGGTGTTCTGAACCTCGTGCATGGCTATGGTGTGGACACCGGCGAGCCGCTGGTGAAGCATCCCGACGTGAGAGCCGTCTCCTTCACGGGCTCGACGGCAACCGGGAATCGCATCGTGCAAGCCGCGGGTCTCAAGAAATTCAGCATGGAGCTGGGGGGCAAGAGTCCCTTCGTGATCTTTGACGATGCCGATTTCGAGCGGGCACTGGACGCTGCGGTGTTCATGATTTTTTCCAACAACGGCGAGCGCTGTACCGCAGGTTCACGCATCCTCGTGCAGCGCGGTATCTATGCAACGTTCGTCGAGCGCTTCACCGAGCGCGCCCGCCGCATCCGTGTCGGTGACCCCCTGGATCCGGACACCATCATCGGCCCTATGATCAGCCCCAACCACCTCGCCAAGGTGCGCAGTTACATCGAACTCGGCAGCAAGGAGGGTGCCACGCGCGTGTGTGGCGGCATCGACTGCCCTTCCTACGCCCCGGCGCTGACGCCGGCGCTGCAGAAGGGCAACTTCGTGTGGCCGACCGTGTTTGCCGACGTCGACAACCGCATGCGCATCGCCCAGGACGAAATCTTCGGGCCTGTGGCCTGTCTGATTCCTTTCAGCACCGAAGCCGAGGCCATCCGTCTCGCCAACGACTCCCAGTATGGTCTTTCCAGCTATGTCTGGAGCGAGAATCTCGGCAGGGCCCACCGCGTGGCAGCGGCCATCGAAGCGGGCATGTGCTTCGTGAACAGTCAGAACGTGCGTGACCTACGTCAACCCTTCGGTGGCACCAAATCCTCCGGAACCGGTCGCGAGGGAGGCACGTGGAGCTACGAGATCTTCCTCGAACCGAAAAACGTGGCCGTATCGCTCGGTAGCCACCACATACCCCACTGGGGCATTTGAACCGGACTCTGGATTTGGCTATGGGCAAGCTGGCACTGGTAGGCAAGATCACGCACGTTCCGTCCATGTACCTCAGCGAGCTGGACGGCCCGCGCAAGGGTTCGCGGGATGCCGCCATCGAAGGTCACCGGGAAATAAGCCGTCGTTGCCGCCAGCTCGGCGTAGACACTATCGTGGTATTCGACACGCACTGGTTGGTGAACTCCAACTACCACATCAATTGCGCGCCGCATTTTTCCGGGATCTATACCAGCAACGAACTGCCGCATTTCATCAGCAACATGGCCTACGAGATTCCGGGCAACCCCGCTCTTGGCAAATTGCTCGGGCGCTTCTGCACCGAGATGGGCGTGGAAACGCTTGCCCATGACGCCACCACGCTGGCGCCGGAATACGGCACACTGGTGCCGATGCGTTACATGAACGAAGACCTGCATTTCAAGGCGATCTCGGTATCGGCGCTGTGTACCGTGCACTACCTCAACGACAGTGCGCGTCTCGGCTGGGCGATGCGACGAGCCATCGAGGAGGAGTACGACGGCACGGTCGCATTCCTCGCCAGCGGTTCGCTCAGCCATCGCTTTGCGCAGAACGGCATGGCACCTGACTACAGCTTCCGCATCTGGAGTCCTTTCCTCGAGACGATGGACAATGAAGTCATTGAAATGTGGAAGCGCGGCGACTGGCAGACTTTCTGCGACATGCTGCCGGAGTATGCTTCCAAGGGTCATGGCGAAGGTTTCATGCATGACACGGCCATGATGCTGGGTGCGCTCGGTTGGTCGGAGTACGCAGGCAAGGCCGAAATCGTCACGCCATACTTCGGTTCGTCTGGCACCGGGCAGATCAATGCCCTGTTTCCCGTGTTGCCGGTAGAAGGTTCGGCCATTCCGGCGCCGGAAGCCGCTGCCGCAAGGCCCTTCAAGGCCTTCCCGCGCCTGTAAGGAGAAAGTCTGCGATGCCGCACCTAGTCATCCTGTACTCCGGCAATCTCGAGAAGGTGGTCGACATGACCGGTCTTTGCCGGAATCTGGCCGATGCCCTTATCACCATCCGCGACGAAGCGGGTCAACAGGTATTCCCCACGGGCGGGCTGCGTGTCCTCGCGTACCCGGCCGCGCACTATGCCCTGGCGGATGGCGGGGCTGCTGGCCTTGCTGCTGGTGTCGGTGGCGACTACGGCTTTGTCTATCTCAACCTGCGCATGGGGCGCGGCCGCAGTGCCGAGGTCAAGCGCGTGACCGGTGAGAGCCTCAAGACCGTTGCGCTGCAGCAACTCGAAGCCCTGCTGGCCAGCAAGCCGGTCGGCATCACCTTGCAGATCGACGAGGGTCAGGAAGTCTTCGATGCCAAGATCAGCTCCCTGCATCCGCTCTTCAAAGACCGCTGAGACAACCGCCGAATACACGCTGAGAGGAACGCTGCCATGCTCCCACCGGATCTCATCAAGGAACTCGCGCAGCAGTTGTACACGGCGCGCAAACAGCGGAGCCAGTTGCGGCATTTTTCGCGCCTGCATCCCGCCATGGATATCGAGGATGGCTACGCCATCCAGCGGGCCTGGGTGCAGCTCGAGCTCGCCGATGGCCGCCGCATCCGCGGTCGCAAGATCGGGCTCACCTCGCGTGCCATGCAGATTTCCAGCCAGATCACCGAGCCCGACTACGCCCCGTTGATGGACGACATGTTCTTCGAGAGTGGATCGGACATCCCGGTCGAGCGCTTCATCGCACCGCGCGTGGAGGTGGAGCTGGCCTTCATCCTCGGGCGGTCACTGCGCGGTCCGGAGGTGACGCTGTTCGACGTGCTGTCCGCCACTGAGTTCGTGACCCCGGCGCTGGAGATCATCGATGCCCGTATCGAGCAGTTCGATCGGGACACCAAGGCGCCTCGCAAGGTCTTCGATACCATCTCGGACTTCGCGGCCAACGCCGGCATCGTCACGGGCGGCAGCCCCGTGCGGCCTCTGGAGGTGGACCTGCGCTGGTGCGGCGCCCTGCTGCACAAGAACGGGGTGATCGAGGAGAGCGGGCTGGCAGCCGCGGTACTCAACCATCCGGCCAACGGCGTGGCCTGGCTTGCCAACAAGATCGCGCCCTACGGAGAGCAGCTCAATGCCGGCGACGTGGTGCTGGCCGGTTCCTTCACCCGCCCGGTCGCTTGCGTGCGTGGGGATAACATCCATGCCGACTACGGTCGGCTCGGCAGCATTACGTTCCGCTTCGTCTGAGGTTCCCATGCAGTTGCCGGTCAATCACTTCAAGCAGGCACTCCAGGCCGGACAAACCCAGATCGGCCTCTGGCTCGGCCTCGCCGACGGCTATGCCGCGGAGGTGGTCGCCTGCTGTGGCTTCGACTGGCTGCTGATCGACGGCGAGCATGCCCCGAACGATCTGCGCCGCGTGCTGGCGCAGCTGCAGACACTGGCCGCCTATCCCGCGCAGCCGGTGGTCCGGCCGGTGGAAGGGTCTGCCGCGCTCATCAAGCAGTATCTCGATCTCGGCGTGCAGACCCTGCTGATTCCCATGGTGGACAGCGGCGCGCAGGCCAAGCACCTCGTGGCAGCCTGTCGCTATCCTCCGCACGGTATCCGGGGTGTGGGCAGCGCACTGGCTCGGGCATCGCGCTGGAACCGCATCGGCGATTACCTCTCGACCGTCGAGCGGGAACTCTGCCTGCTGCTGCAGGTGGAAACGGTGGAAGGTCTGCGCAATCTGGCTGACATCGTGGCGGTGGATGGCGTCGACGGCGTGTTTTTCGGGCCCGCTGATCTGTCGGCCTCCATGGGCCATCTCGGTAATCCCTCGGCACCGGTGGTGCAGGACGCCCTGCTGGCGGGCATTCGTCAGGTGCGAGCCGCTGGCAAGGCGGCAGGCATCCTCAGTGCCGACCGCGCCTTCGCCCGGCGCTGTCTGGACGCCGGTGCCAACTTCGTTGCCGTCGGCGTCGACACGACGCTGCTCGCCTCTGCGGCCACCGACCTGGCGAAAGCCTTCAAGGGTGGCGCCGGTTCTGCCGGTGGCTCCGGACCCGTCTACTGAGCAACCTCGCCATGATGCTGAATGACACGAGCCTGCTACGCCGGCGAGCCTGGCTGGAAGGACGCTGGAGCGCCGCCGACGACGGTACCACGATGGCGGTGCATAACCCGGCCACCGGAGCCCTGTTGGCGACCGTGCCGTCGCTGGGTGCAGGTGAAACACGACGCGCCATCAGCGCCGCCGACAGCGCGCAGCGGGCCTGGCGGCTCCTGAGCGGGGAACAACGTGGCCACCTGCTGCGACGCTGGTTCGAGCTGTTGATGGCTGCCCAGGAGGACCTGGCGCTGATCATGACGAGTGAGCAGGGCAAGCCGCTGGCGGAAGCCCGGGGCGAGATCGCCTATGCGGCGTCCTACGTGGAATGGTTTGCCGAAGAGGCCCGTCGCAGCTATGGCACGCTGATCCCCTCGCCCTGGCCTGACAAGCGCCTGCTGGTCAGCAAGGAGCCTGTCGGCGTGTGCGCCGCCATTACGCCGTGGAACTTTCCCGCCGCCATGATCACCCGCAAGGTCGCGCCGGCACTGGCTGCCGGTTGCAGCATGCTGGTGAAGCCGGCGGCACAGACGCCGTTGACGGCGCTGGCGATGGCTGTGCTTGCCGAGCGGGCCGGGCTGCCGGGCGGCGTGCTGCAGGTGCTGACCGGGCCAGCACGCGTCATCGGGGCCGAGCTGACTGCCGACCTGCGGGTACGCAAACTGTCGTTTACGGGCAGCACGGAGGTCGGGCGCGTGCTCGCCGCCCAGTGCGCACCCAGCCTGAAGAAACTGTCGCTGGAACTCGGCGGCAATGCGCCGTTCATCGTGTTCGACGATGCCGATCTCGATGCCGCCGTTGCCGGACTGATGACAGCCAAGTTCCGCAACACCGGGCAGACCTGCGTCTGTGCCAATCGCGTGCTGGTGCAGGATGGCGTGTTCGACGCCTTCGCGGCCAAACTGGTCCAGGCCCTCGGCGGACTGCAGAGCGGCAACGGTCTCGACCCCGGCGTGAACCAGGGGCCTTTGATCGATGCGTCTGCCCTCGCCAAGGTGGAAGCCCTGGTGGCCGATGCGGTGACACGAGGGGCCACGGTGCTGGCCGGTGGCCACCGCCACCCACTCGGGGGTACCTGGTACGCACCCACGCTGCTTGGCGGCGTGGACTACGAGGCCCGCATCGCCCGCGAGGAAGTGTTCGGCCCGGTGGCACCGCTGTTCCGCTTTGCCAGCGAAGCCGAGGCGGTCGCGCGGGCCAACGCCACCGAGTTTGGCCTCGCCGCCTACGTGTACAGCCGCGACCATGCCCGCCTCTGGCGACTGTCGGAAGCCCTCGAATACGGCATGGTCGGCATCAACACCGGTCTGATCAGCACGGCCGTTGCCCCCTTCGGCGGCATCAAGCAATCGGGGATGGGGCGCGAGGGTTCCTACCTGGGCATGGACGACTATCAGGTCACCAAATACACCTGCCACGGCGG
>CANGUU010000052.1 GCA_947457195.1 Gammaproteobacteria bacterium | reverse complement strand
GGTGGTCTTGCCCTGGATGATGTCCAGCACCAGCGCTGACTTGCGTTTGGCGGTCCATCGTTTGATGTCTTCTTCCTGCATATTGCTCATCGGTATCTCCAATCGTTAGTGGAATAATACCTGAGCAGAAATTCACTGGGTCATTACAAAACCGCCATAGCATTCCCAAGCGCGCCCCTACTTCGCCGCCGCCTCCATCGTCGCAATGCGCGCCTGCCAGCACACGCCCACCATCTCGGCGAAGCGATGCGTGGCCTCATTGCCAATCACGAGCGGGTTGGTGCTGCCGGGGTTGCGGGTGGCGGCGCTCATGATGAAGTCGCGCGCCACGGGGTCGAAGATCATTTCGTGGGGGTGCAGAGCCACGTCCACGCCTTCGCGCTGAATGAACTCGGCGAGGTGGGCGATGCCGGTTACGGCTTCCTTGTGGACGTCGATGCCGCCGCGCGGGCTGAGTTCCATGATCACGGCCTTGTGGGTCTGGCCGTTCTCGGTGACGGGGAAGATCAGCGAGATGGCGCCAGGCGTGTGGCCGGGGGTGAGCACGATGGTGATGGGCGTTTCACCGAGCATGTACACCTGGCCGTCGCGGGCAATGCTGGCCGCATCGGGTGCGCCGCCCAGCGGGCCCCAGTCGGCCTCCGAGAGCATGATGGGCACGCCGCGTTCGCGGAAGTACGGCACGCCGCCGGCGTGGTCACCGTGGAAATGGGTGGCGAACACCACCTTGAGCTGGTCGGGGTCGAGCCCGAGCTGGCGCATGCCGGGCACAATGATGGTCTCGGCGTCGGCGGGCGTGTAGAGGGTGTCGATGAGCGCCAGGCCGGCACTGGTTTTGATGACCCAGGCGCCCACGTCGGTGCGGCCCACGTAGTAGAGGTTGTCGAACAGCTTGGCCGGCGTGGCGGCCACGCCCTCGCCGAGGCCGGGGAAGCGCGCCGGCTCCACGGTGCACTGGCGCACGAAGCTGGCCTGAGAACGGGCGTCGGCCAGGGCGCGCGCCTTTTCCACGAGTGCCGGGTCGGCATCCTGGGCCCATGCGGCACTGCCCATCCCGATTGCGGCCGCCACGAGCAGGCCTGTCTTGCGTAGGCACATAGAATTTGCTCTTACTGTTTCTTTGGTTGTTGGTATTCTGCATGCCTTCGTGCCGCACACCAACGGCCGTATCGTTCACCAGCCTCCAACCATCACGCCATACCGATAAGAGCAAAAGGGGACATCCATGATGAAAGCACCAGTGAAACTCCTGGCCCTGGCGGCCATGGCGGCGACTGCCCTGCCCGCCGCCGCTCAGGAGATGCCGGACATTGGCTTCGAGAGCGTCGGCCGCGGCAAGCCGCTGGCAGCCAAGGTGGTCGATCACCCGCTGGTGGGCCCGGACCGTAATTTCGTGAACGGGCAGCCGCGCACGGAATGGACCCTGTACGGCTTCCGCGAAAACGAGCTGCCGGCCGGCGTGGAGCCGCTGGAGCGCGACCTGTTCAACAGCCCGGATTTCTACGCCGACAAGGACCTGTGGACCGATCCACGCTACTTCCGCTGCAACAGCCCGTTCGCCACCGAAATCCAGCAGGGCATCCTGTTTCCCCCGCCGCTGGCCGACAAACCGGAAGACGGTCCCTGGGGCTACTGCGACAACGACCTGCCGCGCGAAGCCATCGTCAGCCCCTACGGCTTTGCCAGCGCCCAGGAACACTACGAGGCGCTGCTGGCAGAAACCACGGCTCGCGGCGGCCCCAACAAGTACACCTTCCAGGACTTCCCGGCCGCTGAATGGAACGGCGTGTACCAGCGCCCCACCGCCGCGCGCGACCAGCTGACCTGGTACTGGCTGCGCCACAGCCAGTACCCCACCGCCCTCTCGCTGCTCACCCCGGAGTACCAGCAGCGCATGGTGCAGGAGGCCTACCACCAGGTGCGCGGCCACGCGCTGTGGCCGTCGACGTTCTGCTGGCCGGAGGGCTTCATGCGCCGCTGGTATTCGTTCTCCGTGTGGGAGCACTACATCACCGCCACCCCCGACATGGTGCAGATCCTCGCCGGTGTGGCCGACAACTTCATCACCAGCGTCTATGTTGGCCGCAATTTCAAGATGGACGACGTCGCTGCCGGCGGTGTGCCGCGTCTGGGCGATGCCGTGCCGCGCTGGTACGGCGAAACGGTCGGCTTCTGGGACGGCGACGTGCTGATCACCTGGACGTCCAATATCCAGGGCTGGAAGGCGCACTCCGCGTTCGAGTTCTCCAGCAAGATGCAGACGGTGGAAATCTACACGCCGAACCGGGATGCCAGCGGCAAATTCCTCGGTCTCAACCACGAGTCTGTGTTCTATGACCCGGAGGCCCTCGTGGAGCCCATCCGCATCGTGCGCAACCTCGACAAGATCAACAACTACACCGACGACAACGAGACGCCCTATGCCTTCATTGAATGCAACCAGAGCATCTTCAACAAGGAAGGCATCAACACGCCGATGTCGCCCGGTGACGTGATCGAGTTCGAAATCCCCGACATGTACGGTCGGCCCTGGGACGCGATCTGGCGCAAGTACTTCGAGCAGGGCATGACCCGGCCCGAGGAGACCAGTGACGACCTGTTCAACTTTGAATAGGCCACCGCACACGTCCGGACCTCAGGGGGTCAGCGCCGGCAGGCGCTGGCCCTTTTTTTCGGTGCGGCCGCCGGGGTTCACGGCCAACGGCGGCGTGCGGTCAGCCCCACCACCCGCGGATCGCTCGGCTGGCCCAGGATCAGGCCGGAGTTACCAGTCTGTAGGGTGACCGCCGTTACATAGTCGGCCGCGAAGAGATTGCGGGCAAACAGCTGCAGTTCCCAACCGGACTCGGTACGGTAGCCGACACTGGCATTGGTCACACCATGGCCGGCGATACGGGTGTAGCGCGATGCCGATGCATCACCGTCATAGCCGGTACGCACGTTGGTGTCGGCATGCACCAGCAACTGGCCGGAGCCCACCGCCCAGCTCCGGTCGAGGCCAAGGGTGGCGGACCAGCGCGAAAGCCCGGCCAGCCGCGTGCCGGTCAGGTCGCAGGCCGCCGTGGTGGCGGTTTGCCGCTCCAGGGGACAAGGTCCTTCACGGTAATCGCGGTTCTCGCCGTCGGCGAACGCTGCCGACGCCCGCAGCCGCACACCAGCGATCAGTGCGGCGGTGAAGTCCGCTTCGACGCCGCGTACACGCACCTCTGGCACATTGGAGGGGTAGGAGCGCAGTGCCGCCGTCTCAAGACTGGAGACCACGTTGGCCTGATAGTTCCCGACCACCGTGTGAAAAGCGGCGAGGTTGAGCGTGGCGTCGCCGCCCGGCAGTGTGTACTTCAGGCCGAGTTCGACCGTGGTGTTCTGCTCGTCCTCGATGACTGCCGTTGCCAGAGCCGGCCGGTTCTGCGCATCGAGCGGCAGGCCGGACATGTTGAGTCCCCCGGACTTGTAACCAAACGCGTAGCTGGCATAGGCGAATACGGCATCGCTGTGCGCATAGGCGAGGTTCACGCGTCCAGACACGTTGCCGTCGGCGTTGCTGGCCGTGTAGTCCTGGGGCCGCAGGATCGACAGCTTGGCGCGGTTCAACTCCTGCGCCGCTGCCAGTGGCAGGCCGTCAAGATTCGCCCCGCCGAATACCTGCGTGGCGTAGCGACCGTTCTTGTCCTCGTAGGTATAGCGCAGGCCGAGCGTGCCGGTCAGCCGCCCGTTGATCGCGTGGTTGATCTCGCCAAACACGGCACGGCTCTGCATCTCGAACGCGGACTCGCCGAACTGGCCGTAGCCATCGAGCAGATCGCGCGGGATGGGCACGGTGAAGCTGGCAGGGTTCAGCAACCAATACGCCGCCTCCGAACCGTAGAGGCTGCGCGGCCGTCCACCGATCTCCTGCTTGAACCAGTACAGGCCAGCGACATACTGCAAGGGTCCCGTGCCGGCGGACGCCAACCGCAGCTCCTGGCTGTACTGGTCCTGGCGCGACGGAATGCTCTGCACCCGCTGGATCGACAGGCCGGTGTAGTCGCGGTCGTTGGCCACAGCCCAGTCCCAGTAGCGCCAGGCGGAGACCGCCGTCAGCGTAGCGCCAGTACGTTGCCAGTCGGCGATCAGTGCCACCCCGCCATCTGCAGTATCGATCATGAGGTCGGCATCGATGTCAGTCACCCGATCGAACAGGTCGGTGCTGGGCGGTGCATAGCCGACACCAGCGGCCAGCGCAGGGAACTGGCGAGCGGCACTGCGCCTGCTCTGTCCGATGCGCAGGACGTTCTGCGCGCAGCACGAGGAAGCGAGGTGGGAGCGGTCAGCGATAAGCCGCAGCTTCAGCGCCGGATTGGGCACGAACGCCAGTTGGCCGCGCAGCGCGAGGTTATCCAGATTGTTGAGATCACGGCCGTCACGCACGTTGTGGAGCACACCGTCGCGGCGCGTCAGCTGCACAGCCAGTCGGCCCGCCAGTGTATCGCCGAGCAGCGGTCCTGCCAGCGAGGCCTTGGCCTGCAGGAACGCGAAGCTGCCGTAGGAGACTTCTGCGTCGGCTTCCGGCACGAAGCTCGGTGCGCGGCTGATGACATGGATGGCACCCGCCGTGGTGTTCTTGCCAAACAAGGTGCCCTGCGGTCCGCGCAGGACTTCCACGCGCTCTATGTCGGTGAAGTCGAAGGCGGCCGTGGCCGGCCGGCCGTGATAGACCTGGTCCACGTAGAAACCGACGCCAGGCTCCATGCCATCGTTGGCAGCGCTGATCGACAAGGTGTTGGAACCGAGCCCTCGGATCGTGTAGGCGGTGTTCCGCGGATTCGCCGAATTGTAGTACAGCGCAGGCACCAACAGGCTCAGTTGCTGTGGATTGACCGTGTAGGAGGCTTCCAGCAGATCGGCACCGATCACTGATACGGCGGCCGGTACCGTCTGCAGATTCTCGTCGCGGCGCCGGGCGCTGACGACCAGTTTTTCCAACAGTGGAGCGCTGGGCACAGGTGCCGGCTGGGCGAACACGGCGCCGGCCACGAGCCAGAACGACAGCAGCGGGGCAAGGGGCTGTTGCGGCATGGAGGGTATTCACGCTTTCGATATATCCATTTGAATATAACGACTTTGGAGAGCGCTGCGCAAGGGCGCCACAATGGCATCGTCCCGGCCGGTCCTTTGACGCCAGGCCACCCGCAGCAGCGCCCAGATGCACATCGTCGAGCGCTTCTCGCTCGACGCGGCAAAAATGGCGCTGAAACGCGAGTACTCGGTGACCGATCCGGTCTACCCGGCAGCACCCTACGAAAGCTACGACGAAATGTTCCTGGCCGAGACGCCATTCGAAGCGCACGTCTGCAAGGAACTGACGCCGGAGTTCGCGCAGTAACGCCGGCTGCCCAACCAGTCGCGGGCGGGCCCCCGTCGCGCTGGCCGCATGGACTTGCAACGGCGGCAGCAGTTACCCTCGGCCGCGCAGCAACCACTCAATAAACATCGCTGCAGAGCGCTACTGCGCACCAATGTCGACCCAGGGGGTGATTCATGAAACCGTTCCATCGCACGAGCATCGTCGCCGGCCTGCTGCTGGCAGTGACGGCATCCGCGGGCCTGCTCGCCGCCGAAAGCGCGCCACAGCGCGCCAGCGGTCTGCATGTCGATCCGGTTGGCGCCGGCCCCTTCTACTACGACACGGCCGAAGGCATGGACATCCGGGTACGGGTAGTGGCGCGCGGTCTCGATCATCCCTGGAGCATGGCCTGGCTGCCGGATGGCAGTGCCCTGGTCACCGAAAAGAATTCCGGCCGTCTGCGCCGTCTCGTCAACGACGAATTGCAGGAGCAGCCCGTGCTCGGCACGCCGCAGGCCGCCATCGTCAGCCGCTACAAGGGCCTGCTCGACGTAGCGGTTCACCCCGACTTTGCCAGCCAGCCCTGGGTCTACCTCAGCTACAACAAATCACTCGGTGGCGACAAAGAGGCAATCGCCGTGGCGCGCGGCCGCTGGGACGGCAGCAACCTGCAGGACACCCAGGACATCTTCGTCGGTGAAGAAGGCACCACCAACGGCGTCCGCCTCGTGTTCGGCGCCGACGGCATGCTCTACGTCGGCGTCTATGTGACCACCGACAATCCCGAACCGCACTTCCATACCGGTATCCAGAAGGGCAAGGTGCTGCGGCTCACGCCGGAGGGCAAGGTGCCCAGCGACAATCCCTTCATCGGCCGCGACGGCTACCTGCCGGAAATCTACAGCTACGGCCACCGCACGCCCACCGGGCTCACGCTCAACCGCGCCACCGGCGAGATCTGGGAAACCGAGATGGGCCCGAATGGTGGTGACGAGGTGAACCGACTGACGCGCGGCGGCAACTATGGCTGGCCACTGGTGAGCCTTGGCCGCTCCTACAGCGGTGACTGGCAGAGCGAGCGCTACCAGCAGGAAGGCACGCTCGATGCCGTAGCCTTCTGGATGCCGGGCGTTTCGCCGTCCAGTCTCGCCTTTTACGACGGCGATGAATTCCCGGCATGGAAGGGCGACCTCTTCGTCAGTGCCATGCAGGTGGGCCAGATTCCCGGTACCGGCCACCTGCAGCGCATCAAGTTCAACGAGCGCGGAGAGGAAATCCGCCGCGAGAGCCTGCTCACCGATCTCCGCCAGCGGGTGCGCGATGTGAAGCTGGGCCCGGACGGCCGTCTCTACCTGCTGACCGATGAGGACGATGGCTTGCTGCTGCGCATCGAAGCCGTCGACGATTGAACGTGGCACGGGCGCGCGCCTGCCTTGGCGCCGCGCCGCTGCTGTGCGACGTCACTGCCGAATGAGGAAAAAACACGAACTCCTTGGTCGCGCACTGGCAATGACCCGACCGCTCCCTATACTGCCGCCACCACTATTCCCCGGGGGATTTTTCATGCACCTGACCACCACACCGCGCCGTCTCGCCGTCACCATCGCTGCCTTGGCCGGCCTCGCCACGCCCGTGCTGGCGCACCACGGCTTCGGCCTGTTCCAGCTCGACATCAAGAAGGAATGGACGGGTACGCTGACCAAGATGAACCTCATCAACCCGCACTCCTACATGGAGCTGGACGTAACCCAGGCCGACGGCAGCATCCAGCACATGCGCTGTGAGATGCGCGCCGCCACGTTGATCAAGCGCTCGGGCTGGTCGATCGACATGTTCAAGGTCGGCTCCACCGTGCACATCGAGGGTAATCCGCACCGCGACGATCCCGGCGCCTGCTACATCGAGAACTTCTCCATCGATGGCGGCAAAATGATGAACCGCAACGACCAGATCTCCAGCGGTGCCCCGGTCGATACCTCGACGCGGCCGCTGCGTCTGGCCGATGGTCAGCTGAATCTTAGCGGTGACTGGGCGGTGGAACAGTTGGTACTGACCGTACCGCCGAGCGGCGGCAACGGGTCGATGATCCCCAAGAGCCTGAGCGCTGATTTCCGCGCCGGCAAGATCACGCTGGAGCAGGTCCAGGCCACGCAGCCGCCGCGTCCGCGCCCGGTCTACACCGCTGAGGGCGATGCCGCTGCCAAGGCCTTCAACAGCCGCTCCCCGCAGGACAATCCGTGGTTTGCCTGCAAGCCCACCAGCTTCATCCGCGACTGGACCGCCGACTGGCCGATCAACCAGTTCGTGCAGAGCACCACGGCCGAAGGCGAAAAGGTCATCGACATCACCTACGGCCTCTACAACTTCAAGCGCCGCATCCACGTCGGCATGCAGGAACACCCTGCGAACCTCACACCGAGCTACGCCGGCCACTCGATCGGCAACTGGGAAGGTGACGTACTGGTGGTGGATACCATCGGGTTCGAGCCCGGCGTGCTGTCGCCGCCCACCCGCAGCAGCGCCCAGATGCACATCGTCGAACGTTTCTCGCTCGACACGGCAAAAATGGCGCTGAAACGCGAGTACTCGGTAACCGATCCGGTCTACCTGGCAGCACCCTATGCCAGCTACGACGTCATGTACCTTTCCGATGTGCCCTTCGAAGCACAGACCTGCAAGGAAATGACGCCGGAGTTCGCCCAGCCGCAGCAATGACGGCGGCCGGGCCGCAGGGGTCGGCGGCGACGGCTAGGGCGCGGGCTTCACCACTACCAGCGCGCCATCCTGCTCTTCGGTGAGCAGGTACAGCAGTCCGTCCGGCCCCATGCGCACATCGCGAATGCGCTGACCGAACTCGGCACCCTCGAACAGGTCCTCGCGCGAGCGCTCGTTACCCTTCTCGTCATAGAAGACCCGCACCAAGCGGCCGGTGCCTGGTACCTGGCCGACCCGGTTGGCGCCGACGAAAGCGCTGGTGGTCCAGGTCGGGAAATCGGCACCGGTGTAGAACGCGAGTCCCGACGGCGATATGCCGGGAATGAAACTGGACACTGGCATCTCCATGCCTTCCTTGAAGGGAACCGGCGAGATGAAGGGGCCAGGATAGTCACGACCGAAGCTCACCTCGGGCCAGCCGTAATTGCGCCCGGCGCGCAGGATGTTGAGCTCGTCACCGCCGTTGGGTCCGTACTCGGAGGCCCACAGCTCGTTGGTGTTGGGATTGACCGCCAGCCCAGCCGGATTGCGGTGGCCGAGCGTGAAGATTTCCGGGCGATAGCCATCCCGGCCAACGAAGGGATTGTCGGCGGCGGCCGTCCCGTCGTCATTCAGCCGCAGGATCTTGCCGCGCAGGCTGGCCGGATTCTGGGCGGAGGGATCACGCGTGGCGCCAAGGCCCATGTAGAGCTTGCCATCAGGACCGAACACAAGACGGGCAGCAGCGCCGCCGGCGCCGTCCCAGGTATCGCTGACCAGCAGTTCCTGCAGATCGCTGAGACGCGCGCCATCGAAACGGGCGCGCGCCAGCACCATGGCGATGGCCTTGGGCTCGGCAGTGATTTCCTTGTGGTAGGTGAGGTAGAGCAGGTGATTCGTTGCAAAGTCGGGATGCGGCAGCACTTCCATGAGACCGAGCAAGGCTTCCGACTTCACGGGTGGCACACCCGCCACCGCTGCGTCCTGCAGCTTGCCAGCGCGGATGAGCCGCAGGCGGCCGGCGCGTTCGGTCACGAGCATGTCGCCGTCAGGCAGAAAGGCCACGCTCCAGGGATGTTCGAGACCGCGGGCAACGAGTTCCAGTTGCACGTGGGCCTGGAAGGTCTGGATGTCCCAGGGGCCGTCCCCCAGTGCCGGCGAGCGGAATTGGGCATTGGCCCCCGCCGAAGCCAGCAGTGCTGCCGTCAGACCGACGGCGCAGACAAGTGAGCGGATCAACGATGCATGCACGGGGATTCCTCCTGGGCCGGGGACGATGGCCAGCGGCAGTGAGGCGCAGAATAGGCAGCAACAATTCAACAATTGTGGAGTGTTGCGGCGCGTTTGCCGACAGCGGGATCGGCGGCGATGAGGAACCCCTCAGTTGCTCCAGCCGAAGCGGTAGCCGTATCCGAGTCCTGCCGTGAACTGCACCGGCGAGCCCCGCTCACGCACCAGCGGTGACTCCCGCACCGGGCGACCGAGGTGATCGAGTCCGGCAAACAGCGTGATGGCGGCGCGACTGCCGAGCGGTTTCACCATGGCGCCACCGATGCCGAGGGAGACGATACCGCCATCGGCGGCATGGTGCGGCAGTCCAGTGGCCGCCGCCTGCCGGACATCGATGCCGAAGTACGGTTGCAGAAAAGCGGCGGTGCCGAGAGCGAGGCGTGGCCCCACGCTATAGCTCACCGACCCGATGCGTCCCTGCCGAGTGAGGGAGACATCGGCGACGACGCCGTCGTGGCCGCCAAAACCCTGCCGCAGTTCCGCCCGCAGGCGCAGGGCGCCCCGGTCGTACTGCACGAAGCCCCCGAGTTCACCGGCGAGATCGATCTCTCCCAAACCCTGCAGCGCGTTGGTCTCACCGGTGATCAGGAAGGGTGAACCGCCGGAATCTTCCTGGCGACCGAAGCGCAGCTTGGCGAGCGGGCCCACTTTCCAGCGGGCCGTATTGATGACGTTGTAGCCGATGCCATCCGGTACGGAGGCGAAGAAAAGGTCCTTGTAGTTGAGGCGCAGGTCCGGGAAGACGGACAGCCCATACTGGTCGGCGCCCTGGAACACGGGCGACACCACCGGGGCGGCACCGACCGTCAGAACCCAGTCCGGCGGCGTGGCTCCACCGCGACCGGGAGGCTGGGCGAAGACAAACGGCACCGGGAGCAACAGCGCGCCGGCGAGCGCGAGGCTGGCAGGCAGCGATGGAAAAGAGGGTGACATGGCGGCTCCGGCATGCTGACGAAATAGTCGGGAATTCCTCGCACAGTGGCGCTGTACGCGAGTGGTTCCAGGGTGGATCGCACCCGGGCTTTGGGGTACGGTACGGCTGGGTTTAACGGAGGGGGTTGCATGAGTGTCATCACACTGAACGTCAACGGCGCAGTGCATCAGGTGGATGTCGATCCAGCCACGCCACTGCTTTACATACTGCGCAACGACATTGGCCTGCGCGGACCGCGCTTTGGCTGCGGACTCGGGCAGTGCGGTGCCTGCTCCGTGATCATCGACGGTGCACTCGTGCGCTCCTGCCAGCTGCCTGCCGCCGCCGCCACTGGCGCCATCACCACCCTCGAGGGTCTGTCGCAGAACGGCACGCTGCACCCGTTGCAACAGGCTTGGATCGACGAACAGGTGCCACAGTGCGGCTACTGCCAAAACGGCCAGATCATGACCGCCAAGGCTCTGCTCGACCGCAATCCCTCGCCCACCGACGCCGAGATCCGCGAAGGCATGCAGGGCGCGCTCTGCCGCTGCATGACCTACTACCGCATCCACGCTGCCATCAAGCGGGTGGTGGCAGGTCAGGCCACAGGGCTCGCCCATGAGGCGGTTGGCACCGCCGCTGCTGCACAGGAGGCCTCCGTATGAGCACGCACAGCGAATTTCCCCGCTTCATCGAACAGGCTTTGCAGGGACTGAACCCATCAGCGTCGCGGCGCCAGTTCCTCGCCTCGTCCGGTGCACTGGTGCTGAGCCTCGGCGCCAGCGCCGTACCGGGCGCGCGGGTGCTGGCGCAGGCAGCTGCCGGCCCCTATCCCGACCCGGACTTCCTGCAACTCGATACCTGGATCGTGATTCACCCCGACAACAGCGCCACCTTCTTTGTCGGCAAGACCGACGGCGGCCAAGGTACCGGCACTGCCTTCCGCCAGATGATGTGCGACGAACTCGACATGGCCTACGAGCAGACGCGCCTGGTAATGGGCACCACTGACACCACCCCCGACCAGGGCGGCTCCGGCGGTTCCGACGCCATCGAGACCGACGGCAAGCCGATGCGCCGCGTGGCAGCCGAGGCGCGCCGGGTGCTGCTGGAACTGGCGGCCGACCGGCTTCAGGTACCGGTCGCGCAACTGGAGTCGAGCGCGGGTATGGTCAGCGTGCGCGGCGATGCCACCCGCGCCGTACGCTATGCCGACCTTGTGGGCGGGCAGCGCTTCAACGTGACCCTCAGCGGCAACAATGTCAACGCCACCACCGGCACCGCGGCGGTGAAGCCTGTGCAACAGCTGCGCGTGGTGGGGCAGTCGATCCAGCGCTACGACATCCCGCCCAAGGTCGACGGTTCACTCACCTTTGCCGTCGACGTCAAACTGCCCGGCATGCTGCACGCACGCAACGTGCGCCCCCCGGTGGCCGGTGCCGTGCTGCGCAGCGTTGATGAGAGCTCGCTGGCCGGTCTGCCCGGCGTGGTGCGTATCGTGAGCCGGGGCAACTACCTGGCCGTGGTCTGCGAGCGGGAGGAGCAGGCGATTGCGGCGGCGCGCCAACTGAAAGCGGACTGGGCCGCGCCGGCCGAGGCTCCCTTCCCGCCCTCCGAGGCTCTTTTCGACTTCATCCGCAGCGCAGCGCCCACGTCCAGCGAGGAACCGCGGGTAAGCGGTGATCCCGCCAGCGCATTTGCCAGCGCTTCGCGGGTGCTGGAGGCGGTTTACGAGGTGCCCTTCCAGGGCCATACCGCCATCGGACCCGCCTTCGCGGTGGCCGATCCCTCCGACAACCAACTGACCATCTACTCCAACGACATGAAATCCTACGGGCTGCGCACCGGTGTCGCCGCGTTCCTCGGTCTTCCGCGGGACCGTGTGCGGGTGGTGTACATGGACGGACCGCAGGTCTATGGCCGTACCGCGGCCGACGACGCCGGCTTCGAGGCCGCCTTCCTCGCCCATGAACTCGGTCGTCCGGTGCGCGTGCAGTGGACCCGCGCCGAAGAAACCGCCTGGGATACCAAGGGCCCGGCCTACAGCTTCCGGCTGCGTGGGGCGCTCGACGCCAACGGCCAGCCGACAGCCCTCGACTACGAGGCGCGCGCAGTCGACTACGCCCACCTCGGCTACAACGAACCTGACACGGTGCTGATCGCCCAGCTCATGGGCCGGCGGCCGGCGCGGATCGCGGAGGGTGGCGCTGCGCTGCCCAGCGTGAAGTACGGCATCCCCAATACCCGCCTGAGCGGCCACGTGGTGGCACTGCCCCTGGTGTGGGAGACGCCGCTGCGCACCGGCAACCTGCGCGATCCGGACGGCCCGCAGGTGACCTTTGCCTTCGAAGCTTTCGTCGACGAGATGGCGGCCGCCGCACGCCGCGACCCGGCCGAGTTCCGGCTGGCCCTGGTGGAGGCCAGCGGCGAAGACAGTGCCTTCCGTCGCTCGCGCTCGCTGGCCGTACTGCGGGCAGCGGTGGAGGCGTACGGCGACTGGGAAACACGGCCCGCGCCGCGTGCGCCATCGATCGGCAGCGTCCACAGCGGCCGCGGCATCGCCTACACCTTCCGGAGCAACACCGTGGTCGCCGTGATCGCCGATGTCGAGGTCAATCGCGACACCGGGCGTGTCTGGGTCAAGCGGCTCGTGTGCGCGCATGACTGTGGCCTTGCCATCAATCCAATGGGACTGCGGCATACGGTTGAGTGCGGCATGCTGCACGGCCTCAGCCGCGCGCTGTACGAGGAAGTCCAGTTCGATGGCGAAAAGGTTCTCAGTGTCGACTGGGAATCCCACCCCAGCCTGCGCCATGCGGACACGCCGGAGCGCATCGACATCGTACTGGTCAACGGCGATCCCTCGCCGGACCGCCCCGACCTGCCGCACTACGGCGCAGGAGAGACCAGCCACAAGCCGATGATCGCCGCGGTGGCCAATGCCATCTTCGATGCCACCGGGGTGAGGCTGCGCCGCGCACCGTTCCGTCCGGAGCGCGTGCTGGAAGCACTGCGCGCGGCACGGACCTAGGCGCCGCCGCGTTTGGACGTCGGGAACGGCCTCGACAGCGCTGCCGCCGCAGCGCGGTTGCGGCAGGAAGGGCCCAATGAACTACCGTCCAGCGAGCGGCGCAGCTGGCTGCGCATTGCAGCGGAAGCGCTGCGGCAGCCGATGCTGGCGCTGCTGCTCGCCGGCGGGCTCATCTACCTGCTGCTCGGTGACCGCGTCGAGGCCCTGCTGCTGCTGGTGTTCGCCAGTTTTTCACTGACCATCACCATCGTGCAGGAGGCCCGCAGCGAGCGCGTGCTGGAGGCACTGCGCAATCTTGCCAGCCCCCGCGCCCTGGTGATCCGCGACGGCAGCCGCCGGCTGATTCCGGGCCGTGAAGTGGTCCGCGAGGATCTGCTCGTGCTGCGCGAGGGCGACCGGGTGGCTGCCGACGGCGTGCTGCTCGATGCCCATGACCTGCTGCTTGACGAGTCTCTGCTCACCGGCGAGTCACTGTCCGTGCCGAAGCGGGTCGGTGGTGGCGAGGATGGCCGGGTCGCCGGTGGCACGCTGGTGGTGCGTGGTCAGGGTGTGGCCCGCGTGGAGGCCACAGGTCTCGATACCGCGATCGGCCGTATCGGCGGCGCGCTCGGCAACATCGAAAGCGAACAGCCGCACCTCCAGCGGCAGATCCAGCGCCTGGTGCGCGACTTTGCCATCTTCGGTGTGGCGTCGGGTCTCACCGCCGTACTGCTGTTCGGTCTGCTGCGCGGGTCTTGGCTGGAGGCCATGCTGAGCGGCATTGCCCTTGGCATGTCCATGCTGCCGGAGGAGTTCCCGCTGGTACTCGCCGTGTTCATGGCCATGGGAGCCTGGCGCATCTCGCGGGCGCGTGTACTCACACGACGGGCAGCCGCCATCGAGACACTGGGCGCGACCACGGTGCTGTGTACCGACAAGACCGGTACCCTCACCGAAAACCGTATGTCCGTGGCGGCCGTGGTTGCCGGCAACGAGCACTGGACGCCGGCGCAGGGGCCGCCGACCGGCGCCCAGGTCACAGCCCTGCTGCTGGCGGCAGCACGGGCCTGTCCGAGTCAGGCTTCCGACCCTATGGATCTTGCAGTGCTGGCGCTGGCCGCAGTGCCGCTGGATGCTCCCCGCCCGCTGCACACCTGGGGCCTGCGTGCCGACCTGTTTGCAGTGGCGACACTCGTCGATCACGGCGACGGACCGCGGGCCTTCGCCAAGGGCGCGCCGGAGGCAATCGCCGAACTCTGCGCGCTGTCGGCCACGCAGCGCGCTGCGCTGTGCGCCGAGGCCGATGCGCTGGCGCAGCGCGGTATCCGGGTTCTCGGCGTGGCGGATACTGACGTGCTGCCTGCCACGCTCAGCGCGGCACCCCCGGTCACGCCGCGCGGACTGCCATTTCGCGCGCTGGGCCTACTGGGGTTCGCCGATCCGCTGCGGGCCAGTGCGGCCGCGGCCGTGTCCGAATGCCGGCGCGCCGGCATCCGTGTGCTCATGATCACCGGCGACTACGCCAGCACGGCGCGTGCGATTGCAGGCCAGGCGGGTATCGAGGCGGCAACGATTCTGGAAGGCCGCGAGATCGACGCCCTCAGCCCCGCAGCGCTCGGCGAGCGGGTGCGACAGACGGCGGTGTTTGCGCGCATACAGCCACACCAAAAGCTGCGAATAGTCGAGTGCCTCAAGGCCAGTGGCGAGATCGTGGCCATGACCGGCGATGGCGTCAACGATGCACCGGCCATCAAGTCGGCCCACATCGGCATCGCCATGGGCGGCCGCGGCACGGACGTAGCGCGCGAGGCCTCGTCGATCGTGCTGCTCGACGACGACTTCAGCTCGATAGTCGCTACGATCCGGCTCGGACGCCGCATCTACGACAACCTGCGCAAGGCCACCGAGTACATCGTGGCGGTGCACATCCCCATTGCAGGCCTGGCACTGCTGCCGCTGCTGTGCGGCCTGCCGCTGATGCTGACGCCGATCCACATCGCCTTTCTGGAAATGGTGATCGATCCAGCATGCTCGGTGGTGCTGGAGGCCGAACAGGAAGAGGACGACGTGATGCAGCGCCCCCCGCGCCACACCGCCAGCCATCTGCTGCCGCCACAACGCCTGCGCTGGGCCCTGCTGCAGGGCACACTGGTGCTGGGTCTGCTCGCCATGCTGTTGCTGACCAGTGCCGCCGCCGGCCGCGCGGAGTCGGAACTGCGGGCGCTGATATTCACGGCGCTGGTGCT
>CANGUU010000051.1 GCA_947457195.1 Gammaproteobacteria bacterium | reverse complement strand
CTTCGGAGTGCTGTACAACAGCGCCCGCATCGCCTTGGCCGAGCGCTGCCGTGAACTCGCCAGCATGCGGGTCATGGGATTTCGCCCGCATGAAGTGGCCGCTCTCTTGCTCGGGGAGCAGGTGGTATTAATGGTGTTGGCGCTGCCGTTGGGATGTGCGTTCGGCTACTGGCTGACCTCTGGCATCATTGCCAGCATCGCCTCCGATACCTACCGCATGCCCTTGGTAGCCGAAGGTTCCAGCTTCGCCATGGCCATTGCCGTGGTGTTGCTGGTGTCGTCGATCAGCTTGCTGTTCGTGCGCCGTCGGCTCGATCGTCTGGACCTGATTGCGGCGCTGAAAACCCGCGAGTAGAGGAAAGGCCATGGTGAAGCGCAAAACCTATTTTTCCTTGCTGCTTGGCAGCGGTCTCGTCGTGATCCTGGGCTGCGTGCTATGGCCAGCCCCACTGGCGGTTGAGTTGGCGGCCGTCTCTCTGCGTCCCTTGCGGGTCGTCATAGAAGAGCAGGGTCGCACCCGCGCGCACGATCCCTTTCTGGTGGCTGCGCCTGTCACAGCCCGCCTGCTGCGACCGGTGCTGGAAGCCGGCGACCGGGTGACGGCGGGGCAGGTGCTGGCCACGCTCGCCGTCGCGCCTGATGATGCGCGGGTCGTTGCTGTCGCGGAAGCCAACGTCAAGGTGGCCGAGGCGCGGCGTGATGCAGCGGCGGCGGGTATCACGGAAGCCGAGGGCGCCCTGGCGCTGGCTCGCCGCGAAGCCGAGCGCCGTCAGGAGCTTGCCAAGAACCGGCTCGCCAACCCTGAGGAGGTCGACACTTTCCTGCAGGCTGCCGAGGCGGCGGAGGCGCGTCTGGCGAGTCTGCGCGCCGCGCTCGCCGCGGCCGAGGCCGAGGTGCTCGGTGCGCGCTCGTGGTTGCTCGGCAGCACCGGCAACGAGGGTGAGGCACTGCTGTCAGTGGTTGCGCCGGTCAGCGGCACGCTGTACCGGGTGTACGAGGCCAATGAGCGGGTGGTGGTGGCAGGCACGCCGCTGTACGCGCTGAGTCAGGATGATGCGCTGGAGGTGGTGGTGGATCTGCTGACGCAGGATGCGGTGCAGGTGCGCCCCGGGCAACCGCTGATCATCACCGGCTGGGGCGGCTCGGAGGAGTTACAGGGCGTGGTGGAGCGCGTGGAGCCCCAGGCCTTCACCAAACTGTCGGCACTCGGGGTGGAAGAGCAACGGGTCAACGTGATCGGTCGGCTCGATACGGTGCCAGTCGGGCTGGGCGCGGAATACCGGGTCACGGCCGCGATCGTGCTTTCCGAGCGTGCTGCGGTTCTCACCGTACCTGTGTCGGCACTGTTCCGGAAAGACGGGCAGTGGCAGGTGTTCAGAGCGGTGCGCGGCCGGGCAGGGCGGCGGGAGGTCAGCGTGGGTCAGCGTAACGCGGCCTGGGCAGAGGTCCTGTCAGGCCTCGAGGAAGGGGAATCAGTCGTTGTCTTTCCGCCAGAGCGTTTGCAGGACGGCGCGCGCGTGGCGGAAGCGGATCAGTAATCCACGCCCTTACGGGCCTGTACGCCAGCCTCGTAGGCGTGCTTGAGACTCTTCACTTCGGAGACCGTATCGGCCAGTGCGCGTAACTCACTGCCACCACCGCGGCCCGTGACGACCACACTCAGTGACGGGCTGCGATTCCGCAGCGCCTGCAGCACGGCGGCCGCCGGCAGGAACTGGTAAGCCAGCATGTATGTCAGCTCGTCGAGCAGCAGCAGGTCCAGCCGCGGGTCCTGCAAAAGGCGCTCGGCCTCCTGCCAGGTGCGCTCGGCAGCCGCCTGATCGGCAGCGAAATTCTGGGTGTCCCAGGTAAAGCCGGTACCCATCTGGAAAAACTCGACCTCAGGGAAGTGGCTGCGTAGCAGCAGCTCCTCGCCCGAGGGTTGTGTGCCCTTGATGAACTGCACCACCGCCACTCGCTGCCCCCAGCCAAGGGCCCGTAGCACCATGCCGAACCCTGACGTGGTCTTGCCCTTGCCGTCTCCAGTCAGCAGCAACAGCACGCTGCGCTGTCGATCAGCCTTGGCGATCGAGGAGTCTACGCTGGCCTTCTGGCGGGCCATGGCGTTGTTGAATTTGTCAGCCTGCATGAGTATCGAACGAAACCCGCTAGGAGGAGGGTGCCTCGGCGCCGGAACTCTCATCATCCAGGGAAGGCGGTTCTGGTACGTCAGCCGGCGTCTCGAGGCTCACCCGGCCGAGACTGCCACTACGCAGATCGTTGAGCACGACTTCGCCGGCCTTGGTGAAGTCCAAACCAGCCTTGGTGAGGCAGCCGCGCGCCCGCCCGATCCGTTCGAGCAGGGCCAGTGGGGATTCGTCGAGGTGCTGCAGCCCGTACCGCTCACGCAGTGCCTGCGGGTAACGGTGGCGCAGGAATTCGACGGCGAAGAGGCCAACGTCCCCGAGTTCGATGGCGGTATTGCGAATGGCGCCGCTGGCTGCCAAACGGTAGGCCGCTTGCTGGTCTTCCAGTTTTGGCCAGAGGATGCCCGGCGTATCCAGCAGCACCAGCTCCTCGCTGAGCTTGATCTCCTGACGGGCCTTGGTCACCGCCGGCTCATTGCCGACTTTGGCAATCTTGCGGCCAGCCATCAGATTGATGAGGGTACTTTTGCCCACATTGGGAATGCCCACGATCATTATCCTGTTGCGGCGTCGCGCCCGTGCGGGCAGATCGCTGGCGCTGCGCCGGAGCAGTTCCCGCACGCTGCGCGGATCGCTCTTGTCGAGCAGCAGACAGGCCCTGCCACGCTCCTGGTAGAAGTCGAGCCACTGCGCGGTGACGACCGGGTCTGCCAGATCGCTTTTGGCCAGCACCCGCAGGCGGGTGCGATCGCCGATCAGTTTATTCAGCAGGGGGTTTTCGCTGGAATGGGGCAGTCTGGCATCCACGACTTCGATCACGGCATCGACCTGCTGCAGCGCCTCGCCGATCTCCCGCCGCGCCTTGTGCATGTGGCCTGGGTACCAGCCGATACTCATGACTACTCCGAGGGCTTCAATCGGCCGGCATTTTAGCCATAATTGCAGCTCCGAATCGCCGCAATCAGTCAGGAAAAAGTGCACATGAGCGTCGAAGCGCGTATCCGCAGCAAAGTCGTCGAGCAGTTGCAGCCGGACCACTGGCAACTCGACAATGAAAGTCACCTGCATGCCGGACCGCGCACCGATTCGCATTTCAAGCTGGTCGTGGTCTCGGTAGCCTTCGAGGGCCTCAGCAAGGTGAAGCGGCATCAGCGTCTTTATCAGTTGCTCAAAGATGAACTGGCGGGGCCCGTGCATGCCTTGGCGCTGCATCTCTACACGCCGGGCGAATGGGATGAGGCCAGTGTGCCGGCATCACCCGCGTGTGAAAAAAAGCACTGATTTCCGTAGGCTGGCACCTACAGGGGTTGGCACAGCGCGGCTTGTGGCGGGGGCTCGGGCCGTTTCAGGTCAAGGGGCTGGCTGTGCTAGCATGGTGCTCGTGAATACGAAGCAACAACACCGCCGTTACGTTCCAAACCCGTAACCATGACCACGGCTCATCCCTACCGTCGCGCCCGTCTCGTCATTGCGCTGCTGTTCGCCGCGCTGCTGGCCGGCGGCTATCACCTGGCGCCCGTGACTGTTCCCGAGTCCTTCGCCCGGGCCCGACCGGTTCAGTACCCGCAGCTCAGCTACTACATCCCGGACGCCAGCGCCGTGGGCGTGCCGAACTTCGGTGCCATCAGGGATGTCCAGCTACGGAAGAAAACCTTCCTGGATTTCCTGCAGCCCTTCGTCGATGCCAAGAACAATGAGGTAAGGATGCAGCGGCGTCGCCTCGAATTGATCGCTGCCAAATTGCAGCGGGGTCAGCGGCTACGCCAGGACGAAAACCGCTTCCTGTGGGATCTCGCCCTCGATTATGAGGTCAAGACCGACGATCTTCATGACGAGGGCTTCATCGACCGCCTTCTGCACCGTGTGGATATCCTGCCGCCCTCGCTGGTCCTGGCGCAGGCCGCCAACGAGTCTGCGTGGGGTACTTCCCGCTTTGCCAAGGAGGGCAACAACTTTTTTGGGCAATGGTGCTATCAGGAGGGCTGCGGACTGGTGCCGGTCCGGCGCCGCGCCAATGCCAGTCACGAGGTCAAGAGCTTCAGCAGCATCGAAGAATCGGTCTCTGCGTATTTCCGTAACCTGAATACCAATCCCGGTTATCAGGACCTGCGGCTCACGCGTCAGGCGCTGCGTAGCAAGGAACAACCGATCGATGGTATTTCACTGACGGAAGGTCTCGAGCGGTACTCCGAGCGGGGCGAAGCCTATGTGAACGACCTGCAGCGGATGATTTACCGCAACAACTTGCTCAACCGGGATCGTTCACTGTATCCGTGACGCTAGCGGTCCGGTTGCGCGGGATTGAACCAGGGCACTGAGTACCAGTAATAGCGGCCATCACGCCCGGGCGCAGTGCAGTTGTAGCGAAAGCGCCGACCAACGAGATCGGACGAGGGGCTGACGCGGAAGCGTTGGCCGGTGCCCGCGACATGCTCTACCTGCATGGGGCGATCATTGACGTAGCAGGCGAGGGCATCCCAGCGATAGTTTCCCGTGAACTCCAGCACTGCCAACGGTCGCGCGACGTCAGTGACGGGTCCGGCCGGCTCGATCTGCCGCAAATCGAAAGCCAGGCTCTCCACCTTGGGCGCAAAGGTACGCAGTGGCGCGTAAATGCCGGAAAATGGAAAGCGGGGCAGCGCAGCAAAGTCGGATGTGGCATTGATGGGGCCGGAATGCTGGCCAAGGCCGATGTAGCCGAGTCGCTCCACCAGCGCCTCGATTGCCGGGTCGTACTCCCCGTAGGGATAGGCATGGATTTTGTGGCTTTGGCCCGTTTCCGCAAGAATTTTGGCTTCGGCATCGACGATCTCCTTTTCTATCCGCGCCAGCCAGTGTGAGTCGTCTTCACCCGCAAGTCTCTCCAGAAAGTAGGCATGTGACACGCTGTGATTGGCCAGCGTTGCTCCCTGGCCAGCCATTTCGCGCAACTGGCTCCACGAACTGTAGAGACCGGGATTGGACCCGACCAGGCCACTCGGTACGAATACCGTGAAGGGCCAGCCGTAGTCGCGCAGCAAAGGAAACGCCGCTTCGTAGACAGACACGTAGGCATCGTCGAACGTGATGACAGCCGGCTTGGCGGGCAGGGCTTCGCCGCTCTGCAACGCTGTCAGCACACTCGCCAGCGGCAGCACGGTGAAATCGTGGTCGCGCAGGTAGTCCATGTGCGCCTTGAATTCGTCGGGAGTCACGCTGGTAGAGCGTGGCGTCGCACTGCTGATGTGGTGGTACTGCAGGATCACCGCCTGCGGCTGAGCCGCCAGCAGCGTAGGACCCAGGGCAGCCAGGCAAAGCAGTATTCTGGAAAAAACGCCGGTCAGAAAGGGCACGGGGAAGCAAAAATGGCAATGGGGAACCGCTCTCATTATACTGACCCCGCTGTCGAATCTTCACGTATTGCCTGTGCCATGAGCGTAGTTTCCCTCGCAACGATGACTGCCAAAGACCCTCGTAAGGCGACCTTCACCCTCAATCGTCTGCATAAATCGTTGCGGGCCGACGTGGGCCGCGCCATCGGGGATTTCAACATGATCCAGGAAGGCGATCTGGTCATGGTCTGTCTTTCCGGTGGCAAGGATTCCTACACGCTGCTGGACCTTTTGCTCAGCCTGCAAAAACATGCACCGATCGACTTCCGCATCAAGGCGGTAAATCTCGATCAGAAGCAACCAGGCTTTCCCGAACACGTGCTGCCCGCCTATCTCGAATCGATCGGTGTGGATTACCACATTCTCGAGCAGGATACGTACTCGGTGGTCGTGGACAAGACCGAACCGGGCAAGACCTACTGTGGACTTTGCTCCCGCCTGCGCCGAGGCAGTCTTTACAGCTATGCCGAGCGCATCGGGGCCACCAAGATCGCCCTTGGGCATCATCGCAATGACCTGTTGGAGACATTGTTTCTCAACATGTTTTTTGGCGGCAAGCTAAAGGCCATGCCGCCTAAACTGCTGAGCGACGACGGGCGCCATGTCGTCATTCGTCCACTTGCCTACTGCAAGGAAAGCGACATAGCAAAATATGCAAGGCTGAAAGGCTTTCCCATCATTCCCTGCAACCTCTGCGGCAGCCAGGAAAACATGCAGCGCAAGGAAATAAAGGCCATGTTGAATGATTGGGAGCGCTTGCATCCGGGGCGACTCGACGTGATGTTCAAAAGCCTGCTCAACGTGGTGCCGTCCCATCTGGGTGATACCTCTCTGTTCGACTTCCAGGCACTTGAGCAGCGGCGGGCGGTACGGCAGGCGCCGCCGCAGTTCGAGCGAATTGATGTGACTGAACTGACGTGAATGGAAATCCCACATGACGCTCTTCACCCCGGTACCCTGCGCAACCTGGTCGAGGAGTTTGTGACGCGCGAGGGCACAGACTATGGCCAGGCATTCAGTCTGCAGAGCAAGGTCGATCAGGTGCTGCGCCAGCTTCGCGAGCACCGCGCCGTCATTGTCTACGATGCCAGCAGCGGCACCTGCTCCATCCGGCCTGCCGGGGGAGCGGCCCGACCGTGAGTGAGAAAGCAACGCCGCCAGCTGAAGTGCTCTTGCTCGACGCCAAGGGCTTGTTTTGCCCCGAGCCGGTCATGCTCCTCCACAAAACGTTTCGAGAGATCAAGGCCGGGGAGGAGGTTGGCGTGGAAGCCACGGATCCCTCCACCCAGCGTGATATCCCCAAGTTCTGTCTTTTTCTCGGGCACGAACTGCTTTCCAGTCGCGAAGAGGGCGGTGTGTACTTCTACCGGATCCGCAAGAAGACCAGGGCTTGATGACGGTGCGGATACTCGCCGATGAAAACATCACGTCAGTCAGGGAGCACTTTGCAGCGCTCGGTGAGGTGATCACCGTACCGGGTCGCAGCATTACCCGTGATCTGCTCGCCGATTGTGACGCATTGCTGGTGCGTTCGGTGACGCGTGTGGACGCCGCCCTGCTCGCGGGCACGCGCTGCCGTTTCGTCGCCAGCGCTACCAGCGGCACTGACCATGTCAATACGGCGGAGTTGGCTGCTGCCGGTATTGGTTTCAGCGCTGCTCCGGGCTGCAATGCCATCTCCGTCGTGGATTACGTGTTCGCTGCGCTGGCTGCCCTCGGATCTGACCGGCTTGCCGACCCGGACTGGCGCAAGTTGTCTTTCGGGGTCGTCGGCTGCGGGCAAATCGGTAGTGTGCTGGTGCGGCGCCTGCTCGGGCTCGGCGTCCATGTGATCGTCCATGACCCACTGCTGCCGGCTGCCCACCCGCTCGCGTCCCGCTTTCGTGGTCTCGAGGAGGTTCTGGCTTGCCAAGTGGTCAGTCTGCATGTCCCGCTCACGGACTCAGATCCGCACGCGACTCGCCATCTGCTTGGCACAGAGCGACTCACCGCGCTGCGGCCCGGGACGATTCTCATCAATGCGGCACGCGGCAGCGTCGTCAGCAACGAGAGTCTGCTGGCACGTCTCAGCGCCGCAGCCAACCTTGTCGTGGTCCTGGATGTCTGGGAGCAGGAACCGGCCCTCAAACTGCCGCTGCTGGAGCGCATAGCGCTCGGAACCCCCCACATCGCCGGCTACAGTCATGAGGGAAAACTGCGGGGTACAGAGCAGATCCGAGAGGCCTTTTGCCGCTTCTTCGCGCTGCCGTCGCCCATGCCGCCGGGGCCCAGCGACTCGCCCCAAGCTTTACTCTCGGTTGCGGCCGATGCCTCTGCAGCGGAACAGCTCAATAGCCTGCTGCTGGCTGGATACGACATCCGTCAAGACGATCTGGCCTTGCGGCAGGCATGCCGGGAGCCAGATCCAGCAGCCGCGTTCGATCGTTTGCGCAAGCATTACCCAAAGCGGCACGAGTACAGCCATTTCCGGGTGAGCACGGCAGGTCTCGGGGCAGCGCTCTACCCGCTGCTGCGCACCCTCGGGTTCTGTGTGGGCGATCCGTGAACTCGATCAATCCTGACGGTAGGTGGCGAGGAAGCGCCCAAGGCGGGTCATGGCGTCGGCAAGCACTTCCTTGTGCGGCAGGAATACCACACGGAAGTGCTGGAAGTCAGTGATGTTGAAGCCGCTGCCTTTCACCAGCAACACCTTTTCTTTCAACAGGAAGTCCAGCACGAACTTGTCGTCACTTTGCATGGGGTGGATCTTGGGGTCGAGACGCGGAAACAGATAGAGCGCCCCCTTCGGCTTTACGCAACTCACGCCCGGTATGGCGTTTAGCATTTCCCAGGCCAGATCCCGTTGGTCGCAGAGACGTCCCCCCGGAACAATCAGTTCATTGATGCTCTGATAACCGCCCAGTGCGGTCTGGATCGCCTGCTGGGCCGGCACGTTGGCGCAGAGTCTCATGTTGGAGAGTATCTCCAGGCCCTCGATGTAATCCTGGGCCTTGTGACGCGCACCACTCAGTACCATCCAGCCGGCTCTGAAGCCGGCCAGTCGGTAATTCTTCGACAAGCCACCGAAGGAGACGATCAGGATGTCGTCGGCCAGGCGCGCCATTGGCACATGGACGACACCGTCGTACAGGATCTTGTCGTAGATCTCATCCGCATAGACGACCAGGTTGTGCTCGCGCGCCACCTGCACGATCTGCTGCAGCAATTCCTCACTGTAGACTGCACCCGTGGGGTTGTTCGGGTTGATGACGACGATGGCCTTGGTGCGAGGGCTGACCTTGCTGCGAATATCGGCGATATCCGGATCCCAGTCGGCTGCCTCGTCGCAGCGGTAATGCACTGCCGTGCCCCCCGAGAGGGCAACTGCAGCCGTCCACAGAGGGTAATCCGGGGCTGGCACCAGTACTTCGTCACCGTTGTTCAGCAAGGCTTGCATCGCCATTACGATCAATTCGCTGACGCCATTACCGAGGTAGATGTCATTGATGCCCACCCCCTTGATATTGAGGCGTTGGGTCTCATGCATGACCGCCTTGCGGGCATTGAATAAACCCTTCGAGTCAGAGTAGGCCTGCGATTCAGGCAATTTCAGGATCACGTCCCGCAGTATCTCTTCAGGCGCATCAAAACCGAAGGCGCCCGGGTTACCGATGTTGAGCTTGAGGATCTTGAACCCCTCTTCTTCGAGCCGCTTGGCCTGTTGGAGAGCCGGGCCCCGGATTTCGTAGCAAACGTGGCGCAGCTTGTCTGATTGTTTGATACTGCTCATGGGTGGTCCCGCTTGTCTGGGTGGAAGGAGAAACAGGCGCGGCATTGTACTGACTGCGTGCTGCTGTCACTACCTGTAGTCGCTGATGACGGCAAGAGAACATTCTCGGCAGGATGGGGTGGACATGGAAAAGGTGACGAAGACAAAAGAACAGTGGCGCGCCGAGCTTTCGCCCGAGGAGTACCGGGTGACCCGCGAGAAGGGCACCGAGCGAGCCTTTACCGGGGCGTACTGGCGCAGCAGGGGCGAACGTGGAGACTATGTCTGTCGCTGCTGTGGGTCGGTGCTTTTCCACGCGGAAACCAAGTTCGACTCTGGCTGCGGTTGGCCAAGTTTCACTGCCCCGGCGGAGGCGGGCCTGATCGAGGAGCATGCTGATTTCAGCTACGGCATGGCGCGCACCGAGGTGATCTGCAGCCGCTGCGATGCCCATCTTGGGCATGTGTTTGAAGATGGGCCAGCACCAACCGGGCTGCGCTATTGCATCAACTCCGTGTCCCTGCACTTCGTGCCGGACGCGGGTGGGGAGAAGTCTTGAACTGGTCTCCGTTAGCCCGAGACGTCGAGTTGGTTTTTTGTTATTCACACACTGTGGCCGTGTGCCTCTTCGCCTCGGGCTAACGAGTGACGTGGAAGCTAGCGGTTGGTGTCGTTCCGGCAAAGGCCGCAAATTGCATGCCATGAAGCCCCCTGAAGGGCGTCCCCATGGCCGCCTCTTGTTTGTTGAATAAGGCTCGGCGCTAGGGCATAATCGCCCGCTGAATTTTCGATGAAGTATTCGTAACTAATTGATTTAACGAAATTTTCTGAAGTCGCCAAGCGCCAGCGCCTGGCAGCTTCGCTCCCGGCCCCTTACCCACTGCCGCCCCGTTTCGGCACTCACCCAGCAGGACAGAGACATGCAAGCCACCATCGAAACCCTCTCCACTCTGGAGCGCAGACTGACCATCGCCGTGCCGGCAGCCGCCGTGGAGAGCCAAATCGCGCAGCGCCTGAACGAAGCGGCGAAGTCCGTTCAGCTCAAAGGTTTCCGCAAGGGCAAGGTGCCGGTGAAGGTCGTGAAGGAGCGCTTCGGTGGGAGTGTCCGCCAGGAGGTGCTTGGCGAGGTAATGAGCCAGAGCTACTACGAGGCACTCGGCCAGCACAAGGTCAGGCCGGCGAGTCAGCCGCGCATCGAGCCAAAGACGGTGGCGGTTGGCCAGGATCTCGAATTCTTTGCCACCTTCGAAGTGTATCCGGAAGTTTCCCTGGGTGATTTCTCCACCGTGAAAGTCGAGCGTAAGGTGGCCGACATCAGCGAGGCTGACGTAGACAAAATGATCGAAACGCTGCGCAAGCAGCGGCAGACCTGGAGCGAGGTTGACCGCCCGGCGCAAAACGGCGACCAAGTGCTGATCGATTTCGAAGGCAAGATCGACGGCGTGGTCTTTGAGGGCGGCAGTGCCAAGGGCACCAAACTGCTCCTTGGCTCCAATCGCATGATCGAGGGTTTCGAAGCCGGACTGGTCGGTGCTTCGAAAGGCGAGCGCCGAGTGCTTTCGCTGGTGTTTCCGGCCGACTATCACAAGGCGGACTTGGCCGGGAAGCCGGTGGAGTTCGCCGTGGATGTTTCCCAATTGACCGAACCTGTGCTGCCAGAGTTGGATACAGCCTTCTTTGCCTCCTTCGACGTGAAAGAGGGGGGGGAAGCTGAGTTCCGCAAGGAGGTCAGGTCCAACATGGCGCGAGAGTTGCGCAATGCCGTACGCAACAGCGTCAAGAACCAGGTGGTGAGCGAATTGCTGAAGCTGCACCAGGTCGACCTGCCGAGTGCACTGGTGGCAAGCGAGATTTCTGTCCTGCGCCAGCAGGCTGCGCAGCAATACGGCGGTGGGCGTCAGCTTGACGAGAAAATGCTTCCCAATGAGCTCTTCGCGGAGCAGGCGCAGCGCCGCGTAGGGCTAGGCTTGATCATGAATGAGGTCATACAGCAAAACCAGTTGAAGGTGGATCCTGCCGCCGTGCGCAGGCTGGTGGAGGAGATGGCTGAAAGCTACGAGCAGCCGCAGGAAGTGATCAAGTGGTACTACTCCAACAAGGAGCAGTTGGCACAAATCGAAGCCATGGCTCTTGAAGAAGCGGTGATCGACCATATTCTTTCAAAGGCGCAGGTAGCAGAAGTCAGCTGTGCCTATGAGGAAGCTCTGAAGCCTGCGAACGGCTGACCCGCCGGCTCGTGTTGGCCGCGTCACTTCCACTGCTGGTCCATCAACAGGAAGCAAGTCATGAATCGCAGCCAACGCGAATTGTTCGCCACCCCCGGCCTTAGCCTGCAGGAAATCCAGGCGGCGCTTGTACCGATTGTCGTCGAGCAGACAGCGCGCGGCGAACGTTCCTATGACATTTATTCCCGGTTGCTGAAAGACCGCGTGATTTTCATGGTAGGCCCGGTGGAGGACTACATGGCAAATCTGGTGGTGGCTCAGCTGCTGTTCCTCGAGTCCGAAAATCCGGACAAGGACATTCATCTTTACATCAACTCACCCGGAGGCGTGGTGACGGCAGGCTTGTCGATTTACGACACGATGCAGTTCATCAAGCCCGATGTCAGCACCATGTGCATCGGACAGGCGGCCAGCATGGGAGCGCTGTTGCTCGCCGGTGGTGCGAAGGGCAAGCGTTACGCCCTGCCACATTCGAGAGTCATGATCCATCAGCCCAGTGGTGGTGCACAGGGGCAAGCCTCGGACATTCACATCCAGGCACAGGAAATTCTCACCATGCGTGAGAAGCTCAATCGCATCATGTCCAATCATACGGGCCAACCCATGGACATCATCGCGAAGGACACGGATCGCGACAACTTCATGAGCGCCAGCCAAGCCAAGGACTATGGCCTGATCGATCAGGTACTCGACCGGCGTCTGCCGGTTCCCAGCGCCAAATAACAGCGCTTTTGCCGTTTGACTTGCGTATCACCGGCTCCCAACCGGTGGTGCGTGCGCATTGTGTTTACGCTCCCGGTCAGGACTTGTAAATGCGGTTGAATGCCTGCATCTTAAACTTATCAGTCAAGCAGTGGAGCGCCGATATGGCAGGTGACAAATCCAAAGACGATTCCGGAAAATTGCTCTATTGCTCCTTCTGCGGCAAAAGTCAGCACGAAGTTCGCAAGCTCATCGCCGGTCCGTCGGTCTTCGTGTGCGACGAGTGTGTCGACCTCTGCAACGACATCATCCGTGAAGAGATCCAGGACAAGAGCAGCGACAACAAGAAGCGTGAACTACCGACCCCGGCAGAGATCTGCGACATCTTGGACCAGTACGTCATCGATCAGGGCAAGGCCAAGAAAACCTTGGCGGTGGCTGTCTACAACCACTACAAGCGTCTCAACTTCAAGACCAAGAAAAGTGACGATGTCGAGATTGGCAAGAGCAATATCCTCATCATCGGACCCACGGGTACCGGCAAGACGCTGCTCGCCGAAACGCTGGCTCGCCTTCTCGATGTGCCATTCACCATCGCAGACGCCACAACGCTTACCGAGGCAGGCTACGTGGGTGAGGATGTCGAAAACATCATCCAGAAATTGTTGCAAAAGTGCGATTACGACGTAGAAAAAGCCCAGGTAGGCATTGTCTATATCGACGAGATCGACAAGATTTCCCGCAAGTCCGATAACCCGTCGATCACGCGGGATGTGTCTGGCGAAGGAGTTCAGCAAGCGCTGCTGAAGCTTATCGAGGGCACGATCGCGTCAGTACCGCCACAGGGCGGTCGCAAACATCCGCAGCAGGAATTCCTGCAGGTGGATACATCCAATATCCTGTTTATCTGTGGTGGTGCCTTTGCTGGTCTTGATCGCATCATCCGTTCCCGTACCGAAAAGGGCGGGATAGGCTTCGTCGCGGACATCCGCAGTCAGGACAATGCGGTCAGCACGTCCGAAGTTCTGCAGCAGGTGGAGCCTGAAGACCTGGTCAAATATGGGCTCATTCCGGAGTTCGTCGGGCGCTTGCCCATGATTGCCACGCTAGGTGAACTTGATGTGGATGCCTTGGTGCGCATCCTCAGAGAGCCTAAGAATGCCTTGGTCAAGCAGTACGCCAAGCTTTTCGAGATGGAAGGCGTGGAACTGCAATTCCGCAATGAAGCGCTGCGTGAAGTGGCGCGCCGCGCCAAGGAGCGCAAGACCGGTGCTCGTGGACTGCGTTCCATCATGGAAGGGGTACTTCTCGATACCATGTTCAACATCCCCTCGCAGAAGAGCGTCAGCAAGGTGATCATCGATGAATCGGTGATCAAGGGCGAATCTTCGCCATTATTGGTGTATGCCAACAGCGAAACCGCTATTCCGGCCCCAGCGAAAGACAAACAGGTGAATGGTTAGCAGCATGGACAAATCGACGTTGGCTCAAATGCCGTTCCTCCCCCTCCGTGGGGTCGTCGTGTATCCCCAGATCGTTCATCCTCTGTTCGTGGCTCGCGAGAAATCGATCCGTGCCTTGAAGGCAGCGATGGCGGCAGACAAGAAGGTCGTGTTGGCGGCCCAAAAACAGCATACGGAAGACGACCCCCGCAAGGACGATCTGTACTCCATCGGCACGGTCGCCACGGTGCTGCAGCTCATGCATGTCAACGACGGTACGGTGAAAGTACTGGTGGAAGGCATCGAGCGGGTGCATATCCGCAGTCTGCAGTTCGACGGCGATTGCTACATGGCGGAGATCGTACCCATGAGCAGCCAGCCGGTTGAGGACAAGGAGATCGAGATCCTCATGCGCTCTCTGTTGTCGCAGTTCGACCAGTATGTGCAGCTTAGCAAGAAGATTTCCTCGGAGGTGCTGACCTCTATTACCAGTATCGACGACCCAAGCCGTTTGGTGGACACCATCGCGACTCACATGGCGCTGCAGTTGCAGGAGAAACAAAACTTGCTGGAGCTGGCCAATCTGAAGCCACGTATCGAGCACCTGATGGCGCTGATCGAATCGGAAATCGACATTTTCCAGGTGGAAAAGCGTATCCGCGGTCGCGTCAAGAAACAGATGGAAAAGAGCCAGCGCGAGTACTATCTCAACGAGCAGATGAAGGCCATCCAGAAAGAGATGGGCGACCTTGACGAGACGCCGAGCGAGGCAGAGGAGATCAAGAAAAAGATCGAAGAGGCTGGTATGCCGGCGGAGGCCCGCGACAAGGCCAACACCGAATTGAACAAGCTCAAGATGATGTCGCCAATGTCGTCCGAGGCATCCGTGGTGCGCACTTATCTCGACTGGATGGTTAATGTACCCTGGAAGAAGCGCACCAAGATCCAAAGTGATCTGGCCAAGGCAGAGGCAACCCTCGAGGGCGATCATTATGGCCTTAAGGACGTGAAGGACAGGATTCTCGAATATCTCGCCGTGCAGAAGCGCGTGAAGAAATTGAAAGGCCCCATCCTTTGTCTGGTGGGTCCTCCGGGGGTCGGCAAGACGTCGTTGGGTGAGTCGATCGCCCGCGCGACCGGGCGCAAGTTCGTCCGTATGGCGCTGGGTGGAGTGCGTGATGAGGCAGAGATCCGTGGACACCGTCGCACCTACATTGGTTCGATGCCTGGCAAGGTCATACAGCGCATGGCCAAGGCAGGGGTGAAGAACCCGCTTGTGCTCCTCGATGAAATCGACAAGATGGGGATGGACCATCGTGGCGATCCGGCGTCTGCCCTGCTCGAGGTGCTCGACCCCGAGCAGAACCACAGCTTCAACGATCATTATCTCGAGGTCGACTACGATCTCAGTGACGTACTGTTCATCTGTACCTCGAACTCGATGAACATCCCGGCACCCTTGCTTGATCGCATGGAAGTCATCCGCATTCCTGGCTACACAGAGGACGAAAAACTCAACATCGCGACCCGTTATCTCATTCCCAAGCAGAAAGAGAACAATGGTCTGACGGCAGCCGAGCTGACCTTCAGCGACGAAGCTGTGCTGGCGCTGATCCGGCACTACACGAAAGAGGCGGGGGTCAGGGGGTTGGAACGGGAGATTGCCCGTATATGCCGCAAGGTGGTCAAGGAGCGCACGCTGAGCAAGAACGAGGCGCCTCTCTGCATTACGCCTGAACAGCTCGAGAAGTATGCAGGCGTCCACAAGTACGAATATGGCAAGGCAGACCAGACCGACGTCATTGGTCAGGTAAATGGACTGGCGTGGACCCAGGTAGGAGGGGAGTTACTGACGATCGAAGCGGTTGCCATTCCGGGCAAGGGCAAGATCACCATGACAGGCTCCCTCGGGGACATCATGCAGGAGTCGATCCAGGCGGCGCTGACCGTGGTGAGAAGTCG
>CANGUU010000050.1 GCA_947457195.1 Gammaproteobacteria bacterium | reverse complement strand
GGCCTGGTGCGAGTGGGGGTGCAGTCGGCGATACCGCACCCAGAGACGGCGCAGGTGCTGCGAGAGCTCATGCTGGAGGCGGGTCTGACACCGCCGCCGGAAGGCCGCACGCTGGAGTCGATCTGCATCGTCGAGGTCTGCTCGCCGGACTACAACCCGATCGAACTCAACTGAGTCCCGGCGCAGTAAGTTCTCCCGCAAAGCCCGGCCGCTGCCGGGCTTTTTGCATCAAGACGCGGCGTTTTCCTCGCGACCACCTACGAGCAGGTCTGTGGCGTGTCGATCGCGTGCCTCACCGGCCCGGGGCGGTGAGAGCCTCCAGCAGCCGCCCTGCATCGCGCGGGGTGATCCAGCGTTCCCGTTCAAGTTGCTCAACCGCTGCGGCTACCCGCGCCGCGTAGGCGTCGGGGCTGCCATACAGCTGCTGCAGGCGCGCCCAGCCGAAGGGCTGACGGTTGGCGATGGTAGCGCAGCGCGGCGGCGAGTTGCCGGAATAGCGCGCAGTGGGCACGGTCACGTAGGGGTGGCGGATGCCACCTGCCACATTGCCGGCCTCATCGCGCACGAAGCTGGCGGACTCGGTCCCGGGGTCGGCGATCTGCAGGCGCTCGGCGCGCGGCGGCGGAGTGCCCTCGCTGGCCCACCGCTCGAGGTTGGCAAAGGCACCGTTGACCAGGAAGCGCTTGATCGGCAGGTCGAGCAGGTCGATGTCGGGTTCGCAGCGGTAATCGTAGGGCCACTTGCCGTTGGAGGCGGGCTGGCCCGCTCGCAGTTGGTCGGCGATGGCTGGCAGGTGCTCGAAGTAGAGCCGGTCCATGCGCGGGGCTGCCGGGATCTCCAGCTGGCGGAACGGATCGGCGGGATCGTCGCTGTCGGCCCGGCGCGTAGCGGATGCTGCCAGCGCCTCGCCCTCCGGTACGATGCGGATCACCGGCACGCCGGCATTGCGCACGACCTGACGTGCATCGCCGGCGGCCGGCGCGCTGCCGCAGCGGCGCAGCCGCAGCGTGGCGTCGGCACTTTCCAGCAGAAACCCGTCGTACACCCGGCGGCCGTCCGTCAGTCGCGCTTGCGGATGCAGCGAATTGGCGTAGGTGCCGGCCTGACCGTGGTGCGAGGTCAGGATCAGTCGCTGCACCGCAAAACCCTGCAAGGGACCACCGGGCAGGCCTGCCTTGAGCAGCGCGCCGGTCTGACTGATGGCGTCCCACTGCAGCCCTTCTTCGAACGGGGAGGTGGTCGCAGGCTGGCCACAGGCCTCGGCAGGTGTCGGGTTGGCCATGCCCAGTCCGGCATAGCGCTCGGCATCGAAGCGCTTGAGCGCCTCGATGGCCTGCGGCGTGTGGCTGATGCCGACCCAGACCATGCCCTCGTCGACGAAGTGCTGCCATGACAGCGCCCACAAGAAGGCCCAGTCGTACACCCGCGCGTCGTTGAGCAGTTCCACCACCACAGTGCCATTGAAGCGTGCCGGGTCGCCCGGCCGTCGCAGCAGCAGGCGTGTGCCGTAGGGGGCATTGGCGCTCACGGTCAGCAGGCCCTCGCCAGGGGCCCAGTCGTGTACAGAGGCACTGCCGCTGACCAGGAACTCCTCTTCAACCCAACCGAGTGAGGCCAGGTCGACGGGGGTCTGGGTGTGGCTGGCGGCGAGCCAGGGTCGCGAGGCCTCGCTGACCGGCAGCGGACCGCGCACGGTGGGCAGGGGGACGGCGGGCTGCGCCAGTGCCGCGCCCTGAGACAGCCCCAGCAGCAGGGCAGTCAGCAGTGCACGCGACCGCGGAAATCGGGCATTCATGTGCGGGGCTCCGTGGGGGCTGCGTTGAAGATGACAGGCCGCCAGTTCGGGGGCCGGCGTTCTGCGTTCGAGTATGCCACGCCACCGGTGGTGGCCGTCACTCAGCGGCTGCGCGGCCCGTAGTGGGGCGCGGGCAGATCGCGCTCCAGTGCGCCGAGGTCGGGGGCCGCGCCGGTGAAGCCATCGGTGACCGTGGGCAGGGCGAGACCGGCATCCTCCGCCGCCGAGCCGGGCCGCAGACTGAAATCCAGATCGCTCGCCGCGTACAGGCGCTGCAGGTTGGCCACGTCGGTGGCATCCAGCGGGGGCACGTCGACGAACACGTCGTAGCCGAGCAACCGGCTGTGCGTGTCCTGACCGGTGGCCTGCTGGTAAGTCGCCAGCGTGGGAAAACTGCGCGTCTCCAGTGCCGGCTGGCGCCCGGGTCCGGGTGGGTCGGCCCCCACGCCGCGCGGCGGCGAGTGCCAGCCGAAGCTGCTACTGGCGGCCGGCATCGGACCAAACCCGTTGTAGTCGCTCGACGAGTAGTTGGTGTAGGTGGTGATGTTGAACAGCACAGGATCGGCGCTGCCGGTCAGCGTCACCGAGGCGTTCTGGCCGAGGATGAGGTTGTTGCGCCAGTGCGAATTCTGCGTATTGCCGGCCGTCTCGGCGAGGATGGTGTTGTTGTAGAACAGCACACCGGCCGAGCCGCCGGTCAGGCGTGTGGAGCCGCCGGGCAGGTTGTAGGCAATGTTGCGCACCCAGTACACCGGCCCGCCGAGCGAGGGCTGATTACAGAATGCGTGCGAGGGATGATTGATGAGCATGTTCCTGAGGATGCGCACGTTGTGCATGCTGCCGTCGGCCTCGATGGGGTTGTCGTGGCTGTTGGTGATGTAGTTGTTGTAGAAGTCGATCGCCACCGGGCGCCGGTCCCAGTACTCCCGCGTGGGGTAGTGCGGGCCTTCGATGATGCCCGGTCCCGATGCCACGCTGCCGTCGGGGTTGCCATAGGTCTCCACGTTGATGCCATCGTGGAAATCGGCGATGTAGTTGTAGGCCACCACGTGCCCCGGGCCATAGAGCTTCACGGCCACATACGATCCCATTACCGGCGGAAACACCTGGCCATCGACGCCATTGAAGCGACTCCACAGCGCATCACCCGCCCAGCCGATCAGGTGCAGCGGATCGTTGCGGCCCTGGAACCAGTTGTCGGCGATGTAGAAGCCGCTGGAACCGGCGTAGTTTGTGAACACCCCCGCACCCACCTGCTCGAACCGCGAATGCTTCACGCTGAGGCCCTTGGCGCCGGCGATGAACTGCGTGCCGGCGAGAATGGCGACCTCGGCGTTGCGAAAGGTGATGCCCTCGAAATAGGTGTAATCGGCAGCCTGCACGTTGAACAGCGCGTAGTTGCCGTTGCCGTCGAAGACCACCTCGCCGTCACCGGCCGCCTTGATGGCAATCGGCATCTCGGCTGTGCCGTCGGCGGTGAGGTAATAGGTGCCGTCGAGCGGCGTGGTGCGGTTCACCAGCGGATTGTTGGTGTACTCATAGCGGTTGTACCGGTAGATCCCGGCGTGCACCAGCAGCGTGTCGCCCGGGCGCACGCGCGGTCTGCCGGCGGTTGCCCAGTCGGTGCCGGCGCACCACGTGTTGTAGGCACACATCAGTCCCTCGTAGGCGGGCTGCTGCTTTTCACCCTGGAAGCCCGGCGGGTACACATGCAGAACACGCCCCCCGGCCCAGGGCTGGGGCTCGGCGCGCGTGCGCACGGTCAACATGCGCTCGGCGTTGGACGCGACGCCGTCCGGGTCCTGCAGGCGCAGGCGGACCTCGTAGGCCGTGTCGGGTGCCAGGTCAAGAATGCTGCCGGCGAACATGGGCGGCGTGATCACGTCCACCTGCGACTCGGCATAGATGCGCTCGCCACCGAGCCGCAGCAACGGCAAGGCGTCGCGCCAGTCGTCGCTGCTGCCGGCGGCGCGGAAGGCTACGCTGACGCTGGCGTTGCGGTTGCTGTCACCCTCGATGAACCACTCGAAGCCCAGATTTTGCAGAGTGGGCGGCTCGACCACGAGTTCACCCGGAAAGGTCTGGGTGAGGTCGCGCGGGGCGGCGGCTGCGCCCTGGGCGCTGAGGTCCGCAGCGTAGCCGCAGAGCGCCAGCAGGGCCGGCAACAGGCGGGCGGGGGCGTGGCGCATCTCGGCCGTTCCTCGTGTGGGGTGGGCGGTGTTGCCGGACGGGCGCTGGCGGCGGCATGCAGCGGGGGGTGCGCGGCCTGCCGAGTCTACAGTGGCTGGCCCGGGCAGCGTCCAGTGCCCAAGCCGGAGTCCGGGTGGCAGGGCCCGTCGGCCGGTACTCGCCGAGCAGGTCGCGCGCGTGTACCGTACTGGTGTACCACGCGCCCCAACTTTCTGCCAAAGAGGACACTCCCATGCTCCGCGTACGCCCCCTCACGGCCCTTTCCCTCCTGCTCGCCGCGCCGCTGCCATTGCTGGCGCATCACTCCTGGCCGGTCGACATGCAGACGCTGGTGACCGTGCGCGGCACCGTGACCGATTTCCAGTGGCAGAACCCGCACCCGATGATCACGCTCGACGTGACCACTGCCGCAGGTGAGGCCGAGGTGTGGCAGGTCGGTGGTCCGGCCATCAACCGCATGGAAGCGAAGGGCTGGACCAAGGGCACGGTCAAGGCCGGCGATGTCATCACTGGCGTGGGCTACCAATTCCGTGACGGGCAGAAGATCATCCGGCTCGAAAAAATCACCTTTGCCGACGGCCGCGAGATGGGGCTGTACGGTCGTTGAACGAGGAGAGTGCATGTCAGCGCCCCCCAGCCAGTCGCCACCCAATCAGCCGCCCGGTTACCTACCGCCCCGTGTGTGGCAGTGGCAGCAGCCGACCGGTGGCAGTTTCGCCAGCATCAATCGCCCCACTGCCGGTGCCACCCACGACAGCACGCTGCCGGTGGGTAAGCACCCGTTCCAGCTCTATTCGCTGGCCACGCCCAACGGCGTAAAGGTGACCATTCTCTTCGAGGAACTGCTGGCCAGAGGCCATGCGGGCGCGGAGTACGATGCCTGGCCCGTGAACATCCTCAAGGGCGAGCAGTTCGGCAGCGACTTCGTGGCAGTGAATCCGAACTCGAAGATTCCGGCGCTGCTCGACCGAAGCGGCACTGCGCCCATCCGGCTGTTCGAGTCCGGCGCCATCCTGCTGCATCTGGCGGAAAAGTTCGGTGAGTTCCTGCCGGTCGAACCGGCGGCGCGAGCCGAGTGCCTGTGCTGGCTGTTCTGGCAGATGGGCAGCGCGCCCTATCTCGGTGGTGGCTTCGGCCATTTCTACGTGTACGCACCGTTCAAGATTGAGTACGCCATCGACCGGTTCACGATGGAAACCAAGCGCCAGCTCGACGTGCTGGACCGCCAGCTCGCCACGCGTCCGTTCATCGCCGGCGACGACTACAGCATCGCCGACATGGCAATCTGGCCCTGGTATGGCCAGTTGGTGGCAGGGGATTCCTACGGCGCGCAGGAATTCCTGCAGGTGCAGACCTACACGAACGTGCAGCGCTGGGCCACCACGGTGGCGGCGCGCCCCGCGGTCCAGCGTGGTCTGCGCGTGAACCGTACCTGGGGCGATCCGGCGCAGCAGGTGCCCGAGCGGCACAGCGCCGCTGATTTCGGCTGAGCGGCGCGCACGGCGGCCTCCGCAGTCCGGCGTGTCCCGAGAGAGCCGCAAGACGCGGCCGCGCCGCTCACTCCTGAGAAAAAGCTGACCCGTCCCGCGCCCGCGCATCCTCGCTGTCGGCAGATGCCGGGGCGGGCACGACCGCTTTCTGCGTACGGCTCTGGCGCTGGTAATGCGGGCTGTATTCGAGGCCGTACGGCGTCTTGACCTTGTGCCGGGCCTTTTCGTCGAAGAACTGCTTGCTGGCGGCCAGACGCGCGGCAGCTTCCTGCTCGCTGCCATCGCGGAAACTGATCTCCTCGCGCGGCACGAAGAACACCTGGCCGATCGGCAGGCTGTGCGACACCGACAGGGTCTCGCCCGGGGCCAGCACGTAACGGAATTCGCTGTCGTGCGGGTACCAGTCGGTTTCGACGCGGATCACCAGCATCGGCGCGATCGGTCGCTCGATCTGGTTCAGCACCGACGAGTACACGGTGTCCCAGCCCGGTGGCGTCTGGAAGTTGAACGCGCCGCGCAGGGTAACCGCCCCGGCTGGTGTGCCGAGGTCATCGGGCACGATGAACATGCGCGCCATCACCTTCGCCGTGTCCTTGAAACCCGGCGTTTCCGGCACGAAGAGCTTCACTTCCTCGGTGCGCAGCCCGATACCGCCCACCGCCAGCCGATAGGTCACGGTGAACAGCTGATCCCAGCGGGAGCCGGTGGCATTGATCGCGTAGCTCAGGTGGTAGACGCCCTCGCCGTCATAGCCGATCTGCAATTGCTCGTTCTTGGCCAGCGGCGGGTACACGAGGGCACCGAGTCCGTTGCCTGCCTCCAGCACCGGACACAGCCGCGCATGCTGCGGCAGCATGGGACGCTGCGCTTCGCGCCTGGGGCGCTGGCCGATGCCGGGGCGGCGGGGATTGGGAAACAACGTGACTTCCATCGTGACGGACTCGCGCGGGAAATTGCGCGCCAGTGTGCAGAAAGTCCCCTTGCAATGGTAGCGGCCGCCATGGGATTTTCCCGCGCGTCTCCCGCGAGGAAAAACATCATGCATCCGAGCATACGCCGTGGCTTTACGGCTCTGGTCTGGCTGTGGCTGGCGTCGCCGGCCGGTGCACAGGAAGCCATGCAGCAGGCCGGCGAACTCTACCGCACGCGCTGCGCCGCCTGTCACGAAGCCCCGCTGCAGGATCAGGCCCATCCACCGCCGCCGCGTGCGGCGCTGGCTGAGCTGGCGCCGAATGCGGTCTACAACGCCTTGTCGCAGGGCATCATGCGCATGCAGGCTTCGGGGCTGAGCGAAGCCGAGATGCGTCTCGTGGCGGAGTACCTCACCGGAGAGGCGGTGGCGCAGGTGCCGCTCGAGATGTCTGGCAATCTCTGCAGCAGCACGCCGGCGCTGCGCGACCCGGCAGCGGAGCCAGGCTGGAGCGGCTGGGGTCACGACGGCTTCAACACGCGGGCTGTCAGTGACTCCGCCATCACCGGGGCCAATGTGGCGCGCCTGCGGTTGAAGTGGGTCTATGGACTGCCGGGCGAAGATCAGCCCCGTGCCCAGCCCGCCGTGGTAGCAGGCCGTCTGTTCGTGGGCAGCAAGGCCGGGGCCTTGTATGCACTCGACGCCAGCAGCGGCTGCACGCACTGGACGTACCTGCCACGCAACGGCATCCGCAGTGCTCTCTCGGTGGGCCCGATCACCCGCAGTGATGGTTCGGCCGGCTACGCCGTCTACTTCGTGGACCTGCGCGCCAACGTCTACGCGGTGGACGCCGACAGCGGTGAGGCACTGTGGACCACCCGCGTGGAGACCCATCCCGGCGTGCGCGCCACCGGCTCAGTCACCCTGCACGATGGCCACCTCTACGTACCAGCGGCCGGTGTGGTGGAGGAGACCTCTTCCTCCGGCGCCAACTATGGCTGCTGTACCTTCCGCGGCAGCGTCAGCAAGCTCGACGCCAACACCGGCGAGCTGCTGTGGAAGACCTACACGATGGACGAGCCGCAGCCGCGCGGTGTCAGCGCCGAGGGCGTGCCGTTATACGGTCCGTCCGGGGCCGGAATCTGGAGTGCGCCCACCATCGACGCGGCGCGCGGCTTGCTCTACACCGCCACCGGCAACGCCTACGGTGACCCGGCCCCGCCCACGTCCGATGCGGTGATCGCGCTCGATCTCGCCAGCGGTGGCATCGTCTGGGTGAATCAGGTGACGCCCGGCGATGCCTTCATCGGCGGCTGCGACAATGTCGACAGCCCGAACTGCCCCCAGCAGCTCGGCCCCGACTTCGACTTTTCCGCATCGCCGATGCTCACCACCACGGCCAGCGGTCGCGAGCTGCTGGTGATCCCGCAGAAATCGGGCATGGTCTACGCGCTGGATCCGGCAGCCCGCGGCGAGCTCGTGTGGGAGTACCGCGTCAACGACGGCAGTCGCTCCGGCGGGTACTGGGGCATGGCCGTGGCAGACGGCCTCGCCTACGCGGCGGCGGGTGGTTACAGCGATCCGGCCTCGGGTGGCATCCACGGCATCGAGCTCGCCACGGGTCAGCGGCGTTGGGCTGCGCCTCCGCAGGATCTGCTGTGTAGTCCCGGCTTCGGTTGCCGGGCGACCCAGTCCGCTGCCGTGACCGCAGTGCCCGGCGCCGTGTTTTCCGGCGCGGCGGATGGCGGCCTGCGGGCCTACAGCGCCAGCGACGGCAAGGTGCTGTGGACCTTCGACACCAACCCGCGCTTCGACACGGTCAACGGCGTGCCGGCCGCCGGCGGTTCCTTCGACGGCTCAGGGCCGGTGGTGGTGGGCAACATGCTGTATGTGCTGTCGGGGAATTGCTGCATCGTCGGGCGTCCCGGCAATGCGCTTTTTGCCTTCGAATTGGGGCCGGAGTGAGCGCCGGACCGGGCCTGCGCGAGGCGAGCCTCAGAATTCGCCGCGGCGCTGCTCGCGCAGCTTGCGGATCAGGTTGTTGATGGCGATGTTCAGCTCGATGTGGTCGGTGACCCGGGCGTTGTGCGTGATGGAGTAGCGTCCGTTGACGATCACCATGGGCAGTTTGTTGCTGCCATACCCGGCGCTGCGCTGGCGGGCAGCCTCCACCGCCGTGGTCACCGCCTCCGAGGACCAGGCGGCGTCGAAAGCACCGGCCTCGATACCGTTGGCGAGGAACAGCGCCTTCACCTGCTCCTCGGTGCGCAGCGGGTTCTGCTGCTCACTGATGGCGCGATAGGCCGCGCGGCTCAGGCGATCCTCTGCCTCCAGCGCCCGCGCCGTGTAGAACAGGCGGGCGTGCAGGGCCATGAGCGCGTTCCAGACTGCCGGCATGCGCACGAATACCAGATCGCCGGTCACGCCATCCCGCCACTGGGTCAGCAGCGGTTCGAGCGTGGCGCACTCGGGGCACCCGTACCAGAACAACTCGCGTACCTCGATTTTGTCGGCTGACGCTTCCGTGGGCACCGGTTGGGGCAGTGGCTGGTAGTGCACGCCCTCCACCGACTCGCGCGGCTGCGCGAGAGTTCCCGCGGCACCGAGCCACAGCAGGAGACCGCCGAGCACGAGGCCACCAAGGGGCAGGCCGCTGCGCCGGCCCGGCCGACCGGCGTCGCGCGGTGCGCACGGGCCTTGGCCGCGGTACGCCAGAGAGCCCACCCGAAAGCCGGGGCGAAGGCCGGAGGGCAAGCGGGCGGGGCGACAGTCGGCGGGAGTCTGGGACATGGTTGGATCCGGGGCAGGGGGCGCGACGTGCCGGCAGGGGCGCAGTCGACGGAATGGGCGCGAATCTACCAGAATCCCGTGGGGCGGCAATCCGGCAAAAAGACCGGTAACATGCCGCAGCGCGCAACAATGATTGCATGGTTCTCGACTACCTTGTGTCCCGAACGACGGGCACCCTGGGTGACGGTAGAGCGGCTGGGAGGGGCAATGGGAAAGCGGTGGTCTGGCAAGCGGCAGCAAGCGCTGCTACTCGGCGCCTTCGTGTGCGCGGCGCTTGCAGCGGGTCAGCCGCTGCTCGCCGATGACGCCGCCGCCGAGCGACTCTTGCAACAGGCGGCCCCGGCGACACTGCAGGCTCTGCTGGCCTCCGGCACTGACCCAAACACCCGCCTGCGCGACGGCAGCACCGCGCTGCACTGGGCCGCCCTGCAGGATCAGCCGGCTGCCGTCGACCTGCTGCTGCAGGCCGGTGCCGATCCGGTTGCACTCAACCGCAACGGGATTTCCCCGCTGTTTCTCGCCGTGCAGAACGGCAGTGCCGAGGTGGTGGCGCGTCTGCTCGCCGCCGGCGCTGATCCCAACACGCTGGCCGAAAGCGGCGAGACCATCCTCATGACCGCCGCGCACACGGGTAAGGCCGACGTCGTGGCGTTGTTGCTGGCCGCCGGCGCGCTGGTCGACGCGCGCGACCCCGACTTCCGGCAGACCGCGCTCATGATTGCCGTGCGCGGCGGTCAGACGGCCGTCACCGAGCTGCTGATACGCCATGGTGCCGAGGTCGACGCCGCCACGCGGCTCGGTCCCACGCCCGCCTACCTGCCGCCCTGCAAAGGCACGGGTTGCGGATCGGAGGGCGAAGGCATCAACCGCAGTGGCGTACCGCACCGGGGTGAACGCCACGACGCCAAGGGCGGCATGACGCCCCTGCTTTATGCCGCGCGCGACGGCCGGCTGGCCGAAGCGCGGCTGCTGCTCGACAACGGCGCCGATCTCGAGCGGCGGGAAGCCAATCGCATGACGCCGCTGCTGATGGCGCTGCTGAATAACCAGCTCGAGGTGGCGAACCTGCTGCTCGACTACGGCGCCGACGTCAACGTCGACGACTTCTATGGCCGCACGCCACTGTTTGCCGCCGTCGACTACCGCAACATCGACATGAACAGCGAACGCGAAGACGACCCGCAGGACAACGGCATCGACCGCGACCGCATTCTGCCCACCATCGAACGCCTGATCGCCGCCGGCGCCGACGTGAACGCCCGCACCAAGGAATGGCCGCCGGAGAAAAAATGGCTGTATGCCTTGAACGACGTGTCGTGGGTCGACATGACGGGCCAGACGCCGTTCATCCGTGCCTCCGCTGCCGGTGACCTGCCCGTGCTGCGCCTGCTGCTGGCGCATGGCGCCGACCCGCAGCTCACCACCTACGAAGGCACCACCGCCCTCATGGCGGCGGCCGGCGTCAACTGGACGGTGGCGCAGACCTACACGGTCTCGGAGGAAGCACTGCTGGAAACCGTCAAGCTCCAGGTGTCGCTCGGGGCCGATGTCAACGCCAGCAATTCCATGGGACTGACCCCCTTGCTCGGGGCCGCCAATCGCGGGGCCAACGCCGTGATCCGCTACCTGGCCGCGCAGGGCGCCCGGCTCGATGCCACCGATGCCGTGGGCCGTAACGCGCTGCGCTGGGCCGAGGGCGTGTTCCTCGCGGCGGTGGGTGCCGAGCAGAAACCCGAGACGATCGCTTTGCTCAATGCACTGATGGCCGAAGCAGGAACCAACCCATGACCCGACCGCAGAGGCCGCGCCTGCCGCAGCAGGTACTGATTGCCAGTCTGATTGCCACCCTGCCGTGGTTGGCCGGCGCTGCACTCGCCCAGACCGCGAGCCTCTCGGCGGCGCAGCGGGCGCTGCTCGACCAGCACTGCAGCGGCTGCCACAACCAGGATGACTTTGCCGGCGGCATCGCCTTCGACCTGCTCGATGCCGGCAATCTGCTGCACGACGCAGAAACCTGGGAAAAAGTGCTGCTCAAATTGCAGGCCGGCATGATGCCACCGCTCGGTGAGCCGCGGCCCGCCGCCGACGAGGTGTCGGCCTTCGTCGCCAGTGTCGCCGGCAACCTCGATACCGCCTGGGCCAGTGCGCCCAACCACGGTGCGCCCCTGCTGCACCGCATGAATCGGCGCGAATACCAGAATGCGATCCGTGATCTGCTCGACCTGCCGATTTCTGCTGCCAGCCTGTTCCCGCCCGATGCGTCTGCCGAAGGCTTCGACAACCTGGCCAGCGTGCTCAGCGTGTCGCCGGCACTGATGCAGGCCTATCTGTCGGTGGCCAACAAGGTGAGCCGGCTTGCGGTCGGCGATCCCACCACCAGCCTCAGCACCACCACTTACCGCGCCGACGGTCAGGACCAATCCGCGCACCTCGAGGGCATCACGCTCGGTACACGCGGCGGTCTCACGTTCAACCACGTGTTCCCGCTCGACGGCGAGTACCAGTTCCAGATCGCCAGGACCGGCGCCAATGCCGCGTTCTCGCTCGATCCGGTCGGCATAGAGGACCCGGTGGAGATCGTCATCGACGGCGAGCGTGCCGCACTGCTGCCGGTAGGGGCACCCAACCGGGTGAAGCTCAGCGTGCCGGCCGGCCCGCACAAGATCGAAGCCGCATTCGTGAAAACGCAGTCGCCGCGCGGCGTGGACGACCTGCACAACGTGTGGGCCGACAGTACATCGGTCGGCAGTGTGGCCATCACCGGGCCCATGAATGCCACCGGCCCGGGCAGCACGCCGAGCCGGGCGCGCATATTCAGTTGCCATCCCGCCAGCCTGGCGGAAGAAGAGCCCTGTGCCCGGCAGATCCTCGAGCGTCTCGCGTACCGCGCCTACCGGCGGCCGGTCGATGCCGAGTCCCTCGACACCCTGATGAGCTTCTACCGCGATGGGCGCGAGTTGCGTGATTTCGAGACCGGCGTGCAGTACGGGCTGGCACGGCTGCTGGTCGATCCGAAGTTCGTGTTCCGCTTCGAGGAAGAGCCGGCCGAGCTTGCGGCCGGTCAGAGCTACACGCTGGCCCCGTACGAACTCGCCTCGCGGCTGTCCTTCTTCCTGTGGAGCAGCATTCCCGATGATGAGTTGCTGGCCTCCGCGGCCTCCGGCGCGCTGAGCGATCCGGCCGAGCAGCAGCGCCAGGTGGCGCGCCTGCTGAAGGACGAGCGTGCCGCGGCGCTGGTCGATAATTTTGCGCAGGCCTGGCTCGGGCTCAATCAACTCGGCAACGTCAATCCAGTGTCGGCGGAATTCGACGGCAGCCTGCGTATCGCCATGCGGCGCGAAACGGAATTGCTGCTGCGCGCCGTGCTGCTGGAAGACCGCCCGCTGCTCGAACTGCTCACCGCCGACTACACCTTCGTCAACGAGCGGCTGGCCCGGCACTACGGCATACCCAACATCCGTGGCAGCCACTTCCGCAAAGTGAGTACGGCCGGCACCGGCCGCCACGGTCTGCTCGGCCAGGCCAGTATCCTCACGCTGACCTCGGCACCGAACCGCACGTCGCCGGTGATTCGCGGCAAATGGGTGATGGACATCCTGCTGGGCACACCGCCCCCGCCGCCGCCACCCGGCGTGGAAGCCAATCTCGATGCAACCACGCCGGTGGGCGAAGTGCCGCGCACTCTGCGCGAGCGACTGCAGCAGCACCGCAGCGATCCGTCCTGCGCCGCCTGCCACAACATGATGGATCCCATCGGTTTCGCCCTGGAAAACTTCGATGCCGTCGGCCAGTTCCGCGAGCGGGCCGACGGAGCGGCAGTGGATGCCTCGGCGGTGTTCTGGGACGGCACGGCCTTCACGGGCACCGACGGGCTGCACCAGCGGCTGCTGGCCCGGCGCAGCCTGTTCGTGCAGAACGTCACGGAAAAGCTCATGACCTACGCGCTCGGGCGCAAGGTCGAGTACTACGACATGCCGCAGGTGCGGCGGGTGGTGGCAGCGGCGGCGGCAGAGGACTGGCGCTTCAGTGCGCTGGTCCGGGAAATTGCCTTGAGTGCAGTCTTCACCCGGCGCAGCAAGGACGAAGCCAACGAACTGCCGGCGACGGCGCAACGCTAGACGGACGATCAGGAGGCCCCATGTTCATCACGCGCAAACACCTCTCGCGTCGCACGCTGCTGCGGGGGGCTGGTAGTGCCATCGCGCTGCCCCTGCTGGACTCCATGGTGCCGGCATCGACCGCACTGGCGCAGACGGCGGCCAGCCCACAGCTACGGCTCGGCTGCATCTACATTCCGCACGGGGCGACCATGGCCTACTGGACGCCGGCCGCCCCCGGCAAGGATTTCGAGTTCACGCCCATCCTCAAGGCGCTCGAGCCGTACCGCAGCCACCTCAACGTCATCAGCGGCCTTGCCAACACACCGGTCGGTCCGGAGGAGGGTGAGGACAGCGGCGGCGCACAAAACCACGAGCGGGCCGCGGCGGCGTTTCTCACCTGCGCGCACCCGGTGAAAGGAGACCGCGCGCGCGTTGGCCAGTCCTTCGATCAGGTAGTGGCCGAGGTGCTGGGCCAGGACACACCGATGCCCTCGATCGAGCTGGCCATCGAGCCGGCGGGCAACACCTGCGGCGATGCCGCCTTCACCTGCTCCTACCGCAGCTCGCTGGCGTGGAAAACACCCTCACTGGCGCTGCCGATGGAAAACAATCCGCAGCTGGTGTTCGAGCGACTGTTCGGCGACGGCAGCACCGAGGCCGAGCGGCGCGAAAAGCGCCGGCAGTCGGCCAGTATGCTCGATTCCATCCAGGCCGACGTCGCCGCGCTCAACCTGCGACTGCCGGCCGCCGACCGCAGCCGGGTCAGTGACTATCTGGAAGAGGTGCGTGAAATCGAGCGCCGCGTAGCACTGATCGATGCCAAGTTGTCCGCAGACGCACTGGAGATTCCCGATGCACCACTCGGCATTCCGAATGGGTTCGAGAATCACATCAACCTGATGTTCGACCTGCAGGTGCTGGCCTGGAAGTCAGACATCACCCGCATCTCGACATTGATGATGGCTGGCGAGGGCAGCAACACGCGCTTCCCGCAGAGTGGCGTCAGTGAAGGCTTCCACAACGCATCGCACCACTCCAACGAGCAGAAAAACAAGGACATGTTTGCCCAGCTCAACACCTATCACATCAAGGTGCTGAAGGGTTTCTTCGACCGCCTGGCCAAGACGCCGGACGGCGATGGCACGCTGCTGGATCACGCGCTGGTGGTGTATGGCAGCAGTATGAGCGATGCCAACGAACACAATTTCGACCCGCTGCCCGTGTTGCTGGTGGGTCGTGCCGGTGGCCTCGTCGAAGGGGGGCGGCACCTGCAATTCCCGGCGCATACGCCGCTGGCGAATCTCTACCTGGGGTTGCTCGACAAGTTCGGCATCGTGCGCGACAGCTTCGGCAACAGCACGGGGCGGCTGGAAGTCTAGAGAGCCGACTTCCAGCCGACGGCGTCATTCCTCGACGTCGTAGGTGTGCCAGGTCGAGTAGTCGGGCAACTGCAGACGGCCTTCCCACAGGCCGCGGTTGTTTTCTTCGCAGGAATACTCCAGCAGGCCGATGCCGTCCTTCATGCGGGTGAAGACCCGCTTGTTGCTCCAGGGTTTGGAGTAGTAGATCGGATCGTCGACCGTGATTTCGTAGTCGATCGAATTGGCGTCTTTCAGCGTGAAGCGTTCGGTCACCGTCAGCTTGTGGCTGTGCGGGTGGCCGATCGTGTCCAGGCGGGTCTTGCCATTGTAGTTGCGGGTGGTCACCACGAAGGTGTCGCCGTCCCACTCACCACGCGAATTGCCGTACCAGGTGGCCGGCAGGTCCATGGTCATGTCCTCACCGCCGATCGGGAACGAGTGGTGCCAGGTGTTCACTTCGAACAGGTAGGCGAACGACGTATCGGTCTGGAAGAACTGCACCGGGTTCGGCGAATTCATGGAGCGCACGTGGCCGAAGGGCAGGCAGGCCCCGGTGTAGTCGCCGGCGGCCGAGTCGTAGCGGTCGAAGTTGAGTTTGCCGGCCTCGGTGAACGGCAGGTCACCCGCGCCGATCTGGTTGCGACCGTTGCCCTTGCCGGCCATGTCGGCCACGTAGGGGAATTCCCAGAAACCGTTGAGGTCGGGCTTGCCGCTGGGCAGGCGCGGCAGATCGCCGGCGCCCTGCGCCGCGGCCTGACCCATCAGCCCGCCGGCCAGCAGCAGGCCGGAACAGAAACCGAGCAAGGAAGTGCTGAGGTTCATCGGGTGCTCTCCGCTCAGTTCGCGCCGCGGCTGAAGACGGGCGTGCCGTCGTCGAGCGTGATGCGACGCGTGCTGCAGATGTGCTCGCCTTCGCGGGCCGGGTTGGCCTGTGCGCGGATTACGGTCCCGATCGGCAAGTCTTCCTTCTTCCAACCCTGGCGGATCAGTTGGTTGGGGGATCCCATCTCGCATTCCCACTTTTCCACCTGGCCGTTGGCGGCGGTCACGTCGAGGTAGATCCAGATGTGCGGGTTGGTCCACTCCACCTTGGTGATGGCGCCGCGCACCTCGAGATCGACCGTGGTGTCGAACTCGCCGACCAGTGAGTGGTGTGCCGATACCGCACCGCTCAGTAACAGTGCAGAAATCGTGGCGATTCCG
>CANGUU010000049.1 GCA_947457195.1 Gammaproteobacteria bacterium | reverse complement strand
GCCAGCGGACCGTATTCAGGCGGCTCCCGCAGGCCGCGCTGGCGGTAGTACTCCGGTGTCGCACTGCTCGGTGCCACACCGAGCGCGTTGATGGCGATGACCTTGCCGGTCCTGGGGTTGTGGATGAGCGCCTGGGTTTCGCCACCCCAGCTCAGCGTGTCCCACATGGTAGCGGCGGCGGCCAGCATGGCGCAGGCCGCGTCGACGGCATTGCCGCCGCGCGCGAAGGTGAGCGCACCGGCAGACGCCGCCAGCGGCTTGCCGGTGATGGCCACCCAGTGCCTGCCGTGCAGCGGCGGCTTGTTGGAATGCTTGGGTTCCTGGGCCTGCGCTACGGGCAGCAGCAGCGCAGCCACCATGCAGCCGGCGGCGCACAGCCAACCGCGTGCCTGCCGTGGCCTTTTGCTTGGGGTTTTCATGAGCGCTACCAGACTTGCCCGCACGATGACGGTACCATAGCACAGCCCTTTACCGTTTTGTTGTTGCCGCCCCGGCCCCACCAGCACAGCTCACCACCACCCGCATGCCCCGCGTTCCCGTTTGCTTCACGCTCGACAATCTCGGCGACGCTGCCGACCTGTTCCGCGGCAGAATCCTTGAGCCACGCCCGGCCGGCAGCAACTACGCGCTGGAAGTGGGGGTGCCGTCGCTGCTCGCCTTGTTCGAGCGCCACGCCGTGCCGCTGACCTACTTCGTGGAGGGCTGGAGCGCCGAGCGCTACCCGCGCCTGCTGCGCGACTTCGTGGCGCGCGGTCACCGCATCGGCATGCACGGGTGGCAGCACGAAATCTGGCACCTGCTGGACCCGCACGAAATCGACGAACTCGGCGAGCGCGCAACGCAGTCCATCACGCGCGCCTGCGGCACCGCGCCCACCGCATTCCGTGCACCCGGCGGCCAGACCACCGCCCATACCCAGCAGCTGCTCGCGCGTCTCGGCTACGAGATCGACGCCAGTTTTGCCGAGTCACCGCAGCCGCGAGTGGTGAGCGACGCCATGGTGCAGTTGCCCTATGCCTGGAGCGGTGTGGACGCCACTCACTGGCTGTGGCACAAGGCCAGTCCGGAGCAGGCCTGGCAGCAATGGCAGCAGGCGCTGGAGCAGACAGTGGCGGCAGCAACGCCCTACATCTTCATCTTCCACTCGCACGTGATGGGCATGCAGCCGGCGCGACTGGCGATCGGCGAGCGTGTGCTGCAGCAGGTGCTGGCCGACCCGCGGCTGGAGGTGGTGAGCTTGGCTGAATTACGCCTGCGGACGCTAGCGACTGCAGCACCGACGGCCCCTGCCCTTCCCACACGCCCTGCCTGAACCGGAGTACACCCCATGCTCGATCATTCGATCATCACCGAGACCCTTGCCCCCGGCTTCGACGTGCTGCGGATCGAAAATCCTGCCGCCACGGCGCGCGTGGCCCTGTATGGCGGCCAGGTGCTGCAGTACTGCCCCCGCTATGACGGTCGTGAGCGCCTGTTCCTGAGCCCGCGGGCCAGGCTCGATGGCAGCAAGTCCATTCGCGGCGGCATTCCCGTGTGCTGGCCGTGGTTCGGCGCCCACCCGGGCACTGCAGCGGGCCTGCCAGCGCATGGCTATGCCCGCAACCGCCGCTGGCAGCTGGTCGAAAGTCGGCATCACGCCGCCGGCACGTCACTGCGGCTACAGTTGGCCGACCCCGAGGGCGCCGGCTTTGGCGGGCAGGCGGAGCTGCAGCTGCACCTGCAGGTAGGCGCGGCACTACGGGTAGAACTGCAAACGCGCAACCGGGGCACGCAGCCCTTCCCGCTGAGCGCCGCATTGCACAGCTATTTCGCGGTGGCCGATCTTGCGGGCACAGAGCTGCTCGGCCTGAGCGGCGACTACTCCGACAAGACCCGCGACTGGGCCATCCTGCCCACGCCGCAGCCCTACCGCTTCGCGGCGGAAACCGATCGTATCCATCTGCAGGCCTGCCCCACCGTACTGATCCAGCACGCCGGCGGCAGTACCGTCGTGGAATCGGAGGGACACGACAGCATCGTGGTGTGGAACCCGGGCGCCAGCGGCAGCCCGGCCTTCAGCGACCTCTTGCCTGACGACTACACGCGCTTCGTTTGCGTGGAAACCGCGCTCACCCGCGGCTTTAGCTTGCCCGCCGGCGGCGAGCAGCGGCTGGTGCAGACGGTGCGCTGAGCGCGCGGCAAGCAGCGGCTGGTGCGGATAATGCGCTGATTGCGCGTCATGCTGATGGTGCGCGGGGTGGCGCGGCTGCCCGACGTCAGCGGACGCTGGGGAGTCGCTGCTAGTATTTGGCCTTGCTCGGCTTGCCCTTGCTGAAGCTTGGCTTGCTGAACCCGGTCTTGCCGCCCTTGTTGATGCCGGATTTGCCGCCCTTGCCGAAACCCGGCTTAACTCCCTTGCTGAAGCCGGATTTGGCGCCTTTGGCGAAGCCCGGCTTATCGCTTTTGCCGAAGCCCGATTTATCGCCTTGGCCGAAGCTCGGCTTGTCGCTATTTCCGAAACGCGGCTTTTCGCTCTTGCTGAAGTTCGGCTTTTCGCTCTTGCTGAAGTTCGGTTTGTCGCCCTTGCTGAAGCGTGGCTTGTCGTCCCTGCTGAAACCCGGCTTGTCGCCTTTGCCGAAACCCGGTTTGTCCCCCTTGGCAAAAGCCGGCTTCTTGCCCGCTGCAAACGCCGACTTGCCACTTTTTTCAAAGGCCGGTCTCGTACCGTCTTCGAACGCCAGCCTCGTGCCTTCCTCGAATGCTGGCCTGGTGGGCTTGTCGAATGCAGGCTTGGCGCGCTTCTCGAACGACGGTTTGGCACTTTCATCGAACGAGGGCTTGGTGCGCTTCTCGAACGATGGCTTGGCACTTTTGTCAAACGAGGGCTTGGCGCGCGGGGCGAATGCCGGCCTAACCTCGCGCGGGGGCCGGGCCGGGCGTTCCGGCGCCGCGACGCCTCCGGCCTCGAAGCGGCTGATGTCGAGCTGCCGGTTGGCCACCCAGACTTTCTTGAGGTGCTGGAATACCTGCGACGGCATACCCTCGGGCAGGTCGATCAGCGAAAAATCGTCGTAGATGCTGATGCGCCCCATGAACTTGCTGTCGATGCCCGCCTCATTGGCGATGGCGCCCACGATGTTGTTGGGCTTCACACCATGGTCGTGCCCGACTTCGATGCGGAAACGCTCCATGCCCGCTTCCGACGGACCGAGCAGGTCGGGCGGCGGCAGTGACCGCCGCGGGCGACTGTCTTCCTCCCCGCCGCCCGGGGTGGAGCGCGAGCGGGCTGGTCGCCGCGGTGCGTCGGCAGCGGTCGCTTCGGCAGAGGAGGCTGCGTCGCGGCTGCGCCGCGGCCGCTTGCTGCCGGACTCGGCATCGGCGCTCTCCGGCCGAGTCTCCTGGGCGGACTTGCCGGCGCCTGCTTCCAGCAGCAGCGGGTTGCCACCCTGCAGCAGGCGCGCAAGTGCAGCGGCCATGTCCAGCGGCGCCACGTTGTTTTCCTGCTGGAAACGGCGCAGCAGCTGCAACTCGTTCTCCAATCCTCCTTCGGCCAGGGTGGCGCTGATGCGCGCGAGAAAGCGCTCGCTGCGCTTGGCATTGATCACGGCCACATCGGGCAATTCGAGCAAGCCGATCTTCTTGCGGGTGACTCGCTCGATGATGCCGAGCATGCGCTGCTCGCGCGGTGCAACGAACAGGATGGCGTCGCCTTCACGACCGGCGCGGCCCGTGCGGCCGATGCGGTGCACGTAGGTTTCCACATCGTGGGGGATGTCGTAGTTGATGACGTGGGTGATGCGTTCCACATCGAGGCCGCGCGCGGCCACGTCGGTGGCGACCAGAATGTCGAGCGCACCGTTGCGCAGCTTTTCAACGGTGGTTTCACGGAGCTGCTGCGACATGTCGCCGTTCAGCGCTGCCGCCGCGAAGCCGCGTGCGCTCAATTTATCGGCCAGATCCACAGCCATGGTCTTGGTGCGTACGAAGATCAGCGTGCCACTGAAGTCCTCGACTTCGAGTATGCGAGTCAGCGCGTCGAGCTTGTTGGTGCCACGCACCGGCCAGTAGCGCTGGCGGATCAGCTCGGCAGCAACGGTCTTCATTTCGATGGTGACGTGCTCTGGCTCCCGCAGGTAGGCATTGGCGATCTTGCGGATCGGCGGCGGCATGGTGGCAGAGAACAGACAGATCTGCCGCTCGGCAGGGGCCTGCTCGAGGATCCACTGCACGTCGTCGATGAAGCCCATCCGCAGCATTTCATCGGCTTCGTCGAGCACCAGTGTCTTGAGCCCGGTGAGCGTGAGCGTGCCGCGCCGCATGTGGTCCATGACCCGGCCCGGTGTGCCCACTACGATGTGGCAGCCTCGCCGCAGGCCGTGCAGCTGATCGCCAAAGCCAGCACCCCCATAGACGGCCAGAACCTGCAGCCCACGGATTTCGCTGCCGTAGGTCTCGAAGGCCTCGGCTACCTGCAGCGCCAGTTCGCGGGTGGGCGCCAGCACCAGCACCTGCGGTTCCTTCTGCGCCAGATCGAGCTTGCTGAGCAGCGGCAGCGCGAATGCTGCCGTCTTACCGGTGCCGGTCTGCGCCTGGCCGATGACATCGCGGCCGGCCAGCAGCAGCGGGATGGTCTTGGCCTGGATGGGCGAAGGACGCTCATAGCCAGACGTTTCAAGGGCTTGCAGCACAGCGGGGCTCAGCGAGAGTTCGCTGAACGAGACTTCTTGGGGGGACGACATGGGGGAGCGGACCTCTGGCGGGGCGCGCAGTATAGGCTAACTTGTTGATTATTCAAGCTGATTTTCTGCAAGAGGCAAGAACGCCACCCACAACGACCGGGATACTTTGGATTGCGAGAGCGTTACAACCTCGGTTACAACAGTCGCCCGTGCAGTCCGCGGTCGCCCTGCGGGCACTGGCCCAGTCGACCCGCCGGGGGCTACCAGGTTTTTCCGGGACTTTGCGGTTCCGATCGGAACCGCTACCTGAAGGGTACTCATGCAGATCAAATCCGAACAACTCTCCCAACGGCTCAAGCAGCTTTCCCTGCCGCTGGTCTGGATCAGTGGCGATGAACCGCTGCTCATGCAGGAAGCCGGTGATCTGGTGCGGCGCTCCGCACGCGAGCAGGGCTACAGCGAGCGCGAGGTGATCGAAGCCGGTCCCGGTTACGACTGGAATGACCTGCTGCAGAGCAACAACTCCCTGTCGCTGTTTGCCGAGCGCAAGCTCATCGACCTGCGCCCGGCGAAATTCGACGAAGCGGCTCGCACAGCCTTGCAGCGTTATCTTGCCGACCCGAACCCCGACAACCTGCTGCTGCTCACCACCGGCAAGGTCGACAAACAGGCGCAGTCCAGCAAGTGGTTCGCCGCACTGGAGCAGCAGGCCCTGTTCTGTGCGATCTGGCCGGTGAAGGAGCAGGAACTGCCGCAGTGGATAGAGCAGCGGCTACGGCGGCTGGGTCTCGGCATCGAATCGGCCGCGCTCGCCCTGCTGGTGGAGCGTGTGGAAGGCAACCTGCTGGCCGCCAATCAGGAGATCGAAAAGCTGCGCATCGTTGCCCAAGGGGACTCACTGGATCTGGCCACCGTGCTGGAGTCGGTGGCCGACAGCTCGCGTTTCACCGTGTTCACGCTGGTGGACGCCTGCCTTGGCGGCAACAGCGAGCGCGCGCTCAAGGTGCTGGGGCACCTGCGGGCGGAAGGCGACGAGCCGCTGGCCCTGCTCGGCATGCTCACCCGTGAACTGCGCCAGCTGAGTGCCATGCTGGTGGATCGCGATCAGGGCCGCAGCCCACGCGACATCGTGCAGAGCTACCGCCTGTGGGGTGCCCGTGTGCAGCTGACCGAGCACGCGCTGCAGGTGCACAGCCAGCGTAGCCTGCAGCAACTGCTGGAACGGGCGCGCGTGGTGGACCAGACGGTCAAAGGACTGCTGCAGCGCCAGGTCTGGGACGAACTCGCCACGCTGGTGCTGCAGTTCTGCAATCCTCGCCTGCCGACGCCGCTGCTCGCCTTCACATGACGCAGGCATTGGCGGTTCTGCGCAGTGTGTTCGGCTACACCGCGTTTCGGCACCCGCAGGACGCGATCGTCGAGCGCGTCATCGCCGGTGGCGATGCGCTGGTACTGATGCCGACGGGCGGCGGCAAGTCTCTGTGCTACCAGATCCCGTCGCTGGTACGAGAAGGCTGTGGCGTGGTGATCTCGCCGCTGATTGCGCTCATGCAGGATCAGGTGGCGGCGCTGCACCAGGTCGGTGTGCGCGCGGCGTTTCTCAACTCCACGCTGACGCTCGACGAGGCACGAAGCATCGAGCAGGCCCTGCTGCAGGGCGAACTCGATCTGCTCTACCTCGCCCCCGAGCGCCTGAAGAGTGAGCGCACGCTGGCCTTGCTGGCACGCACCCGCCTCGCCCTGTTCGCCATCGACGAAGCCCACTGTGTCTCGCAATGGGGCCATGATTTCCGCGCCGACTACCTGGAACTCGGCGTGCTGCAGCGGCTGTTCCCCGCCGTGCCACGCATAGCGCTCACGGCCACCGCCGATGTGCGTACCCGGCAGGAAATCATCGAACGTCTGGCACTGCAGGATGCCGAGCAGTTCATCGCCGGCTTCGACCGCCCGAACCTCTGTTACCGCATCATGCTCAAGGACAATCCGCGCCAGCAACTGCTGCGCTTCCTGCGCGGGCGCCCCGCAGGCGAAGCCGGCATCGTCTACTGCCTTTCGCGACAGAAAACCGAGGAGACCGCCCGGTGGCTGTGCGAGGAAGGCTTCAAGGCCCTGCCCTACCACGCCGGTCTCGACGCCAGGCTGCGGGCCACGCACCAGGCGCGCTTTCTGCGCGAAGACGGTCTGGTGATGGTGGCCACCATCGCCTTCGGCATGGGCATCGACAAGCCTGACGTACGCTTCGTGGCCCACCTCGACATGCCCAAGACCATCGAAGCCTACTACCAGGAAACCGGGCGCGCCGGGCGCGATGGTGAGCCGGCGGGTACGCTGCTGCTCTATGGCCTGCAGGACGTGATCAAGCTGCGGGAAATGCTGGCGGCTTCCGAGGGCAGCGATGAGCACAAGCGCGCGGAGCAGCAGCGACTGAACGCCATGCTGGGCCTTTGCGAGATCACCACCTGCCGGCGCCAGGTCCTGCTGCGCTACTTCGGTGAAGAACTGCCGGCCCCCTGCGGAAACTGCGATACCTGTCTGGAACCGGTGGCAACCTGGGACGGGACGGAGGCGGCGCGCATGGCGCTGAGTGCGGTGTACCGCAGCGGTCAGCGCTTCGGGGTCAACCACCTCGTCGACCTGCTGCGTGGCGAAAGCAGTGACAAGATCCTGCAGTTCGAACACCAGCACCTCAGCGTCTTTGGTATCGGCCGTGCGCTCGATGGGGCGCGCTGGCGCTCGGTGTTCCGTCAACTGGTGGCGCGCAATTTCCTGACGGTGGATCTCGAACGCTTCGGCGCGCTGCGTCTGGTGGAGCACACCTGTCGTCCGCTGCTGCGCGGGGAAACCGTGGTGGCGCTGCGTCAGGATGACAAGCCGAAACCCGCCAAAGGGCGTAGCGGTGGCCGGGGTACACTGCCCGGCAGCGCGAGCGATCTCGACCCCGTGCTTTGGGAGGCGCTGCGCGATTGCCGGCGCCAACTCGCGGAAGAGCAGCAGGTGCCTCCGTACGTGATCATGCACAACCGCACGCTGGAGGACGTCTGCCGCCTGAAACCCACCACGCTTTATGGCTTTGCCGACATCGGCGGCATCGGCGAGCGCCGCTGTGAAGAATACGGGCCCGCCTTCGTGGCGGTGATCCGCCGGCTCACCCTGGCCGGCGGCGGCTGAGGGCGACGCCGCTCAGATTTTTGATTGCTTGTCGGCGTGGTACGAGGAACGCACCAGTGGCCCGCTGGCCACGTGACGGAAACCCATCGCCATACCGATCTGCTCGTACTCGGCAAATTCGTCCGGATGCACGAAGCGCTCCACGGCCAGATGTGAGCGGCTCGGCTGCAGGTACTGACCGATGGTCACCATGTCGACATCGTGGGCCTTGAGGTCTTCCAGCACGCCGATCACCTCGGCCCTGGTCTCGCCGATGCCAACCATGATGCCGCTCTTGGTGATCACGTCCGGAGCCTGTGCCTTGTACTGCTTGAGCAGGTTCAGCGACCAGTCGTAGTCGGAGCCAGGCCGCACCTTCAGGTACAGCGGCTTCACCGTTTCGAGGTTGTGGTTGAACACGTCCGGCCGGGTGCGGGTGAGGATGTCGAGCGCCACGCTGCCGCGCCCACGGAAGTCCGGGACCAGCACTTCCACCTTGATGCCCGGATTCAGGCGCCGCGTCTCGGCGATGCAGCGGGCGAAGTGATCCGCGCCTCCATCTTTGAGGTCGTCGCGGTCGACGGAGGTGATGACCACGTAGCGCAGTCGCAGTTCGGCGATGGCGGTAGCCAGCTCCAGCGGCTCGTTTTCCATGAGTGCATTCGGCCGGCCGTGTGCCACGTCACAGAACGTGCAGCGGCGTGTGCAGATGTCGCCCATGATCATGAACGTGGCGGTCCCGCCACTGAAGCACTCCCCCAGATTGGGGCAGGACGCTTCCTCGCACACCGAACTCAGTTTGTGCCGGCGCAGGATGTCCTTGATCTCTCCCACGCGCCCGGCGTCGCCCATGCGCACGCGGATCCAGTCCGGCTTTTTCGGCAGGTCGACGGTGGGCAGGATCTTGACCGGTATGCGCGCCATCTTGTCGGCGCCGCGGAGCTTTTCACCTTGCACGACTTTCTTGGGCGGGGCAGCGGCAGGGTCGATCACAGTGGGGTCTGACATGCGATTCTCGGCTTGCAATGAAAGGGACTGGGGCCAGCGCGAGCGCTCTGGTCGAGCCCTGGCTGGAACCCGCGGAGGTCACGAGGCCCGGCAATTATACCAGCGCCCCCAGCAATTCCCGGACAAGTCTGCTCTCTGCATCAGCAAAAAGTGCAGGGGCCGGTGCAGGCAGCAGATCCCGCAACTGCGTGCACTGCAGCCCGGCGTAGCCACAGGGATTGATACGGTGGAAGGGTTCGAGGTCCATGTCGATGTTGAAACTGAGACCATGCAGCGACGAGCCCCGGCGGATGCGCAGCCCGAGCGCGGCGATCTTGCGCTCCGCCACGTAGACACCGGGTGCTCCGGCGCGGAGGTGACCCTCGATGCCGTAGCTCGCCAGTACCCGCAGCACGCTCTGCTCGATCAAGTCCACCAGCACGCGAACGCCGGCCCCACGCCGCCGCACATCCAGCAGGAAATACACCACAACCTGCCCCGGCCCGTGATAAGTCACCTGCCCACCCCGGTCGCTCTGCACCACGGGAATCGTACCCGGATTCAGCACATGCTCGGCCTTGCCGGCCTGCCCCTGGGTGAATACCGGCGCATGCTGCAACACCCACAGTTCATCGGTCGTTGCGGCAGCGCGACCGGCCACGAACGCGTGCATGGAAGCCAGCACAGGCTGGTAGGGCTGAAGGCCGAGGGAGCGGAGCGCGCAGGGTTGGCGAATCACGAGACCCAGCCGGCAACCACTAGAGCACCACCAGCACGCGACCGGTGGCCTTCAGGTCGGCGAACAGGGCCTGGATGTGGTCCGGTCCCATGGCGGTGATGGTGATGGTGAGCGAAAGATACCGGTCACCGGCACTGGCGCGCCGGCGCACCTGCTCGGCGCGCACGGCAGCGTCATGTCTTTGCACGATGGCCAGCACCACCGCCACGAAGTCCTCGGCGTGTTCGCCCACGACCTTGATCGGATATGGGCAGGGATACTCGAGTCTGGGCGGTTCCTGCGTCGTCATGACGGGCCGACGATCTGCCGGGGTTCAGCCGAACAACGACAGGAAGAACAGGTGCAGCCAGTCCATCAGACGCTTCAGCCAGCTGCCTGCCTCGATGGCTTGCAGGGCGACGACCGGACCGTCGTAGAAGATCTGCTCGCCGATCGACACCTTGAGCTTGCCGAGCGGCTGTCCGGCGACGATCGGCGCCTTGATGGTTTCGTCGAGCGTGAGCTCGGTGCTGAGCTTGGCGATCTGTCCACGCGGAATGGTGGCGGTGAGGGGTTCCTGCACACCGACCTCGACAGCATCGACCTGACCGGACCAGACCTTGCTGCTGCCCATCACTTGATTGGCGGTGAGGATCTGGGCGGTCTCGTAGAAGCGGAATCCGTAGGCCAACAGCTTTTGCGTTTCCTGCGCTCGCGCATCCGTGGAAGTGGTACCGAGCACCACGGTGATCAAACGCATGCCGTCGCGCACGCCTGAGGCCACCAGACAGTAGCCGGCATCGTCGGTGAAACCGGTCTTCATGCCGTCCACGTCAGGATTGCTGAACAGCAGGGTGTTGCGATTGGGCTGGCGGATGTTGTTGAAGGTGAATTCGCGTTCGCCGTACATCTTGTAGGCGTCGGGGAAATTGGTGATCACGGCACGGGCAAGGATCGCCAGGTCACGTGCGGACATCACATGCGCCGGATCCGGCAGACCCGACGCATTGGTGAAGTGGGTATTGGTCATGCCCAGCCGGGCGGCATGCTGGTTCATCATGTCGGCAAAGGCTTCTTCGCTGCCGGCGATGTGCTCGGCCAGCGCCACACTGGCGTCGTTGCCGGACTGCACGATGATCCCGCGCATGATGTCCTCGAGGCGCACCATGGTGCCCTCCTGAATGAACATCTTCGAGCCTTCCATCTTCCAGGCCTTCACACTGACGAACACCTGGTCGTCCAGCGAGATATTGCCGGCGGCCAGCTCGTTGTCTGCCACATACGTGGTCATGATCTTGGTGAGGCTGGCGGGAGCCAGCGGCTGATCGGCGTTCTGCTCACTCAGTACCGTACCTGTGGCGGCGTCGATGAGGATGTAGCTGGTGGCGTTGATCTGCGGCGCCTTGGGGATGATCTGCGCCGCCTCGTTGCCGGGCTGCGGCGTGCGCGGCTGCGGTGTGCTCGGACGGGGCACGGCAGCCGGCGGCGGCACCGCAGGCAGCGCCGACGGTGCAGCGGTGGCGCCAGCGGCCGGCACCGGATCATCTTGGGCGAGGGCTGCTGTGCCGAGCAGCAGCGCGAGCAGGGCCAGTCCGAGGTGTTTGCATGCAGTCATGTCGTTGCGTCCTGAAGTATCAAAGCCTGACTTTGAAGGGCTTGCCGAGTTGGGCCGCGGCAACGGCCTCCTGCAGCGCGCGTACCGTGACGTCATCGGCCAAGGGTCCTACGCGCACCTTGTAGAGCGCGGCGCCATTGGCGGCAGGCTCATGGTGGATCACCACGTCCATGTCGGTCATCGAGCGCAGCCGCTCCTGCAGACTACGGGCCGACGTCTCGGTAGCAAAGGCGCCGATCTGCAGGAATTCCCGGCCCCGATCCTCCTCGATCAACTGGCGCTCGCTGACCACGCTATCCACTGAGACCGCAGGATCGACCACGGGTTCCGCAACCGGTGGCCGCACGGGCGCCGCTGAGACGGCCGGTCCAGCGGCACGCTCCGGCACCAGCGCCTCGACCCGTACCCGCGCCGTGCCGGCATTGGCATAGCCGAGCAGCACGGCGCCGGCATACGACATGTCGACGATGCGCCCCGGATGAAAGGGCCCGCGGTCATTGACGCGGGCCACGATACTCTTGCCGTTGTCCAGGTTGGTGACGCGCACATAGCTTGGGATCGGCAGGCGAGTATGCGCGGCCGACAGCTGGAACATGTCGTACTGCTCGCCATTGGCCGTGAGGTGACCGTGGAATTTGCGACCGTACCAGGAGGCAAGCCCGATTTCGGAGTAGCCTGCTTCGTCGCGCAGCACGGTGTAGGTGCGGCCGTTTATGGTGTAGGGACTCTTGTTGCCGGCTGCCGTGCGTGGCTCGAGCTTCGGGATGACCTCGCGCACGGCGGCCAGATCGATGGGTTCCAGCAGCGGCACGTCCTGCTCGAGCGTATAGCGTCCTGCATTGGGATTGGCGCCGCTGCTCGTGACCGGCGGGGTCGAACGGCAGGCGGCCAGCAGCAGCGGCAGAAACAGGACCAGACTCTTGTAACGGCGAAACGCCTGCGTCACGGTTGACAGTCTCCCGATTGCCGGCACTAGAACCCCAGGCGGGCCGTGCGATGGGTGTGAATCGACATCAGAATGCCGAAGCCGGTCATCAGACTGATGATCGATGTACCCCCGAGACTGACCAGCGGCAGGGGCACCCCCACCACGGGCAGCAAGCCCGACACCATGCCGATGTTGACGAATACGTACACGAAAAAAGTCAGGGTCAAACTGCCCGCCGTGAGGCGGGCGAACAAGTCCTGCGCGGCGCCGGCAATATACAGAGCGCGCCCTATGATCACAATATATAGTGTCAGCAGGAACAGGATACCCACTAGACCAAACTCCTCCGCCAGCACGGCCACGATGAAGTCGGTCTGGCCTTCCGGCAGGTAGTCGAGCCGCGATTGCACCCCGTTCAGCCAGCCTTTGCCATACAGCCCGCCCGAACCGATAGCCGTCTTGGACTGGATGATGTTCCAGCCAGCGCCCAAGGGCTCGCGCTCCGGGTCCAGGAAGGTATGGATACGGTTCTTTTGATAGTCATCCATGTAGAAGAACCACAGCGCCGGGGCCGCTGCAACCGCCAGCGTAAGCACCAGAAACACCCACTTCCAGCGCATGCCGGCCAGCAGCAGCACGAAGATGCCGGCCACACCGATCAACAAGGCCGTCCCGAGATCGGGCTGGCGCGCCACCAGCACGGCCGGGGTACCGATGATGAGCATGGACACCAGCACCTGCAGCAGGGTGGGAGGCATGATGCCGCGCGAAAGGAACGAAGCCACGGTCAACGGCACCAGGATCTTCATGACCTCGCTCGGCTGGAAGCGGGGCAGCCCGGGCAGGTCTATCCAGCGCTGTGCGCCATTGGATATGTCACCGAACAGCAGCACGCCGATCAGCAGGACACAGCCGCCGAGGAACATCCAGGGGGCCCAGATCCGCAGCAAACGCACGTTGATCTGCGCCACGAAGAGCAGCACGCCGATGGCCATCCCGATGAAGAGGGCCTGCCGCCTGACCTCGACCGGGTTCTGGTTGGTGGCACTGTAGAGCACCGCAAGACCAAACAGCAGCAACACCAGCAAGGCCAGCAGCAGCGGCCCATCCACGTGGAGCCGCTCGGCCCAGGAGCGCTTGCGTTCGAGACCCTCCCGCAGGTGGCGGATCGGTTGGCGTGAAGGAGGTACCGGCATTGCTGCTGCGCCCTTAGGGCGCGCCGGCGCTCAAGAGGGCCGGCTCAGCGGGAATGAACTCCGGTTTGAGCGCCCCCTCGCTGCCCAGCAGGTAGGCATCGAGAATCTGCCGCGCAATGGGACCGGCCACCGAACTGCCGCCCTCGCCATGCTCGACGAACACGGCCACGGCGATGCGAGGTGCTTCGACCGGAGCAAAGGCAATGAAGAGCGCGTTGTCGCGGTACTCTTCGGGCACTGCATCCCCCTTCCGGAAATCGGCGGGCATGGCCTTGACCTGCGCCGTACCGCTCTTGCCCGCCATGGTGTAGGCCAGCGGCTTGACGCCGGCGATGTAGTCGTAGGCGGTGCCATCATCGCGGTAGCCACCATTGCGGTGTACCACCTTGGCCATTGCTCCGCCGATGAAGTTCCAGTCATCGTCGTTGTTCAGTTGCACGTCGGGCATGGCACTGGTGAGGCGGCGGTCCTCGCCGTCGAGCCCGATGCGCTTGACCATGGCTGGCTGATACCACTTGCCGTGGTTGGCCATCACCATGGCGGCAGTGGCCAACTGCAGCGGCGTGGCCTCCGTGTACCCCTGCCCGATCGAGGAATTCACCGTTTCACCCGGGTACCACGGCTCCCCGATCGTTGCGAGCTTCCACTGTCGGGACGGCAAGGTGCCCTTGCTGGCCTGTGGTATGTCGACCGCGGTATTCGCACCGAATCCGAACTTGGCGAGGAAGTCGTGCATGGTATCGATGCTCATGTCCGTCGCCAGATCGAAGAAATACACATCGCAGCTCTGGTAGATCGCCCGCTCCATGCTCACGAGATCGTGTCCGCTGCGATTCGACCACCAGGTCCAGTCGTGGTAAACGTGCCTGCTGCCGTCGAGCTGGAAGTAGCCGGCATCGCGCACAGCGTAATCGCGAGTGCGAAGCCCCGTGTCGAGCGCGGCCAGTCCCAGGAAGGGCTTGATGGTGGACCCCGGCGCATACTTGGCCAGCGCCCGATTGAACAACGGCGTGTCCTTGCTGCTGTTGAGGCGGGCGAAATCCGTGCGGCTGATGCCACCGATGAAGAGATTGGGATCGAACGAGGGCTTGCTGACCATCGCCAGCACGCCACCGGTCGTGGTGTCGAGCGCAATGATGCCGCCCTTGAAATCGCCCAGCGCCGCTTCGGCGGCCTGCTGCAAATTGACGTCCAGGTGCAGCATGATGTCCTGACCGGCCACCGGATCGGTACGCGACAGCACCTGCATGATGCGGCCGCTGGCATTTTTCTCGACCTGCTCGTACCCCACGGTGCCGTGCAGCAGGGATTCGTAGAATTTTTCCACACCGTTCTTGCCGATCTCGTCGGTGCCCTTGTAGTTGACGGCGTCGAGGGTCTTCATCTCGTCTTCGGTGATGCTGCCCACATAGCCGAGCGCATGTGCCAGTAAGTCGCCGTGCGGATAGTGGCGCACCAATTGCGCCTCGATGGCAAAGCCCGGCAGCCGGAACTGGTTCACGGCCACACTGGCGATCTCTGCCTCGCTCAAGTCGACCAGTACCGGTACCGAAGAAAACGGTACAGCGCGCCGCTTGAGACGATTCTGGAGCTTTTCCTCGTCATCCGCGGAAAAGCCGATCAGGTCACGTAGCAACGCCAGACTGTCCTGCATGCCTCTGGCGTTTTCTTTGACCACAGTGAGGTTATAGCTGGGTTTGTTTTCCGCGAGGATCACGCCGTTGCGGTCGTAGATGATGCCGCGATTGGGCGCGACCGGCAGGGTGTGTATGCGGTAGTTGTCGGACTGCGTGCTGTAGTACGCGTGCTTGGCGATCTGCAGGTAGGCCATGCGGACCACGAGTCCGCATAACAACAGGGCCGAGATTCCTGCGCCGATCAGCAGGCGGGAGAGAAACAGCTTTCTCTCCTGATTGTGATCCTTGAGGATGTGGTGTTCGGTCATTACGGCACCGGCGCCAGTCGGTAAGCAGCGATACTACAGTCGGCTCGCAGCAAAATACAGCATCTTGCTGATTTTGGTTGGATATTTGCCAAATTCAGCCCAACCGTGGCTGCCGTCGTGTCAGCGCTGGCAGTCAGGCACGGTGGTATGGATGACCCTTGAGCAGGGTCCAGACCCGGTACACCTGCTCGGCCACGATGAGCCGCACCAGGGGGTGGGGAAAGGTCAGCAGCGACAGTGACCAGGTGGCGTCGGCACGACGCAGACAGGTCTCCGCCAGACCGTCGGGACCGCCCACCAGCAGGCAAAGGTCACGCCCTTCGTCCCGCAAGGTGCCGATCCTGGTCGCCAGCCCCTCCGTGCCCAGCGGCTTGCCAAGGACATCGAGCGCTACCACGAAATCCCCGGGCGGTATGGCCCTGAGGCAGGACTCGCCCTCACGCTCGACGGCCTGCGCGAGACTCATGGTCTTGCCGCGCGGCGCGAGCGGCACCTCGACCACACGCAACTCGAATTCACGCGGCAGGCGCTTCTGGTATTCGACGATGCCCGCCTCCACCCAGGCCGGCATGCGCTGGCCGACTGAAACGAGCGTGAGCTTCATGCGCTGTTCACTCGGCGGGAGAAAGCTTCCACAGACTTTCGAGATCGTAGAGCTTGCGCGTGGCAGCCTGCATGACATGCAGCAGTACATCACCGAGATCCAGCAGCACCCACTCAGAGGCGTCTTTTCCCTCGACCCCGCGTACAGTCACGCCCTTCTCCTTGCAGCGTTTTTCCACCTCTTCGGCGATCGACCGCACATGGCGGTTCGAGGTACCGGTGACCACGATCATGTAATCGGCAACGCTCGACATTTTCTGGATGTCGAGCATCACGAGATTTTGGCCCTTCATGTCGCTGACCACGGTTTCGACAAAATCACGCAGTTTCTTGGCTTTCAATGGCGG
>CANGUU010000048.1 GCA_947457195.1 Gammaproteobacteria bacterium | reverse complement strand
CATTGTCGGCACGGAACTCGGCCTCGATCTGGCCGGCGTCCGCTCCGCCGATCAGCCACTGGTAGAGCGCCTGGACGAGCAGGTCCCGCGATCGCTTGCGCTGGGCCACTGCCACTTTGCTGCCGGAACCTTGCATCGGTCGTCTCCGCGCTCAGGCGTCAAGTTTGCGCAGCAGGCTGACGAGCTCGATGGCCGTCATCGCGGCATCGGCTCCCTTGTTGCCGGCCTTGGTACCGGCGCGCTCGATCGCCTGCTCGATGCTGTCGACGGTCAGTACGCCGAACACCACGGGCAGATTGTGCTGCATGCCTACCTGGCCGAGACCCTTGGCACATTCACCGGCCACGTAGTCGAAGTGCGGCGTACTGCCGCGGATTACCGCGCCGAGCGCAATCACGGCGTCGAATTTGCCGGAGGCTGCCAGACGCTGGGCCACGAGCGGCAATTCGAAGGCCCCCGGTACTTTCACGAGGGTGAGATTCTTTTCCGGTACGCCGTGGCGTACGAGAGCATCGATGGCGCCGGCCTGCAGGCTGTCCACCACGAAGCCATTGAAGCGGGAAACCACGAGTGCATAGCTTGCATTGGTGGGGCCGAAGTCGCCTTCGAGGGTTCTGACGTTGCTCATGGTTGCCTCCTGTGAATGTCGTGCTGCAGCCTGCCTCCAGCCCGGCAGGTCAGACCGGCTGGCCTGACCGCGCGACCGGCTGCGCAGCCGAACGTTATTTGATCGGAATGTATTCGACGACTTCCAGATCGAACCCGGAAATCGCGTACTTGGTGGGATAGCTCATCAACCGCATCTTGCCCACGCCGACATCGCGCAGGATCTGTGAACCGGTGCCCACGGTGAGGTAGCTGCCCTGAGGCGCGGCCGGCGGCCGACGGCCGCCCGTCGCATTCTGGAAGGCATCGAGCTGCTCGACGACATCTCCGCTGCCGCGCTCGTTGGCCAGCACGACCACCACCCCCTTGCCCTCCTCGGCGATGCGCGCCATGGCCTTGTGCAGTGACCAGGAAGGTCGCTGCGGGTTGGCCACACCCAGCAGGTCGCGCAGCGTGTCGGTCACCACCACGCGCGCCAGCACGGGGTCATCGCGTTCGATCGTACCCTTCACCAGTGCCATGTGGGTGAGGTTGCCGTCCTTGAAAAGATCCCGGTAGCAGAGCACGCGCCACTCGCCGTGCTCGGTCGGCAACTGGTATTCGCGGATGCGCTCGACGGTCTTTTCGGTGGCAATGCGATAGTGGATCAGATCCTGGATGGTACCGATGCGCAGTCCATGTTCGCGGGCAAACCGCTCGAGATCGGCCCGCCGCGCCATGGTGCCGTCGGGATTCATCACCTCACAGATGGCAGCGGCCGGCGTCAGGCCGGCCAGTCGCGCCAGGTCGCAGCCGGCTTCGGTATGGCCGGCACGACGCAGTACCCCCCCTTCCTTGGCCATCACCGGGAAGATGTGGCCGGGCATGATGATGTCGGCGGGCTTGGCATCGGTAGCCACTGCCGCCTGGATGGTCCGCGCACGATCGGCAGCGGAAATGCCCGTGGTAACCCCTGCAGCCGCTTCGATCGACAGCGTGAAATTGCAGCCGAAGGGCTGCTGGTTGGTCTGCACCATCAGCGGCAGGTTGAGCTGGCGGCAGCGCTCCTGGGTCAGCGTCAGGCAAATGAGGCCACGCGCATGGGTGGCCATGAAATTGACGTCGGCCGCCGTGACCTTGTCGGCCGCAATGACCAGATCGCCTTCGTTCTCGCGGTCCTCGTCGTCCATGAGGATGACGAAGCGGCCCTGGCGGAAATCAGCGAGGATTTCTTCGATGGTGTCGAGTGGCATGACAGTCAGCTCCGTGCGGCAAAGCCGGCCTTGGCCAGCAGATCCAGGGTCACACCTGGCGCTGCTGGATGATCCTGCAGCAGCAGGCGTTCGAGATAGCGTGCGATGACGTCGACCTCGATGTTGACCTGCCGGCCAGGCCTGAAGGCATGCAGGGTCGTTCGCTCGGCCGTGTGGGGAATGATGTTGACACCGAAGGTGTCAGCCTGCACCTCGTTGACCGTGAGGCTGACGCCGTCGATGCAGACCGACCCCTTGTGGGCAATGTAGCGCGCCAGCGCCTGCGGCACGCGGAAGACCAAACGCTCGCTGCGTCCGTCGGGGCGACGACTGACGAGCTCACCGATACCGTCGACGTGCCCGCTGACGATGTGTCCGCCGAGACGACTTTGTGGCTGCAGGGCCAGTTCGAGATTGAGCTCGTCTCCTTCCCGCCAGTCCTTGAGGGTGGTGACTGCCAGCGTCTCGCGCGAGACATCGGCGCTGAACGACGCCTCACCCAACTGCACTACCGTCAGGCAGACGCCGTTGACGGCGATGGAATCACCCAAATGCACGCCAGCAAGATCGACCGACTGACTGCGCACGGTAAGCCGGCGATCACCGCCGACCGGTTCGGAGCGCACCAAGGTGCCATGACCTGCGATTATTCCGGTGAACATGCGTCGTCCTGTGGGTTGGCAGCGAGCACTTCGCTGCGAATGCGGAGGTCCTCGCCCAGCATGACGGCATCGAGGAAGCGCAGCCTGACTTTCTGCTGCAGGGAATCCATGCCGGGCAGCATGGCGAGCGGCAGCGCCTCATGACCGAGCAGGCAGGGAGCGACATAGCTGACCAGCTCATCGACGAGACCTGCCTGCAGGAACGCCCCGGTGAGCACCGGACCGGCCTCGACGAGCACCTCGTTGCACTGCCAATCGGCGGCGAGGCGCAACAACAGTACACGCAGATCGATGCCGCACCGGCCGGCAGGCAGAGCCGCCAGCTGCACGGCGGAACGGCAGTGGCCATAACGCTCGGCTGCAGACGCCAGCCCTGCAGCCTCGCTGGCGGCGACCAGCAGGGCGTCACCCGCTTGCTGGAACACCTGGGCGGCCGCGGGCGTACGCAGCATCGAATCGAGTACGACGCGCAGCGGTTGGCGACCGTCATAGCCCGGCACGCGCACGGTCAAGGCGGGATCGTCCTTGATGACCGTGCCACGACCCGTGATGACGGCGCAGCTGCGGGCGCGCAGCCTGTGCCCGTCTTCCCGCGCCTCCGCTCCGGTGATCCACTGACTCTCGCCGCTGCGCGTGGCGGTACCGCCATCCAGGCTCATGGCCATCTTGCAGCGCACGTAGGGCAGTTTGTGCAGCATGCGCTTGACGAAACCCGGATTCAGCGCCGCCGCTTCGCCAGGCAGCAGTGGCCCGCTGACTTCGATGCCATGGTCCCGCAACTTCTGCAGGCCCTTGCCGGCGACCAGTGGATTGGGGTCCTGCATGCCGAAGACGAGGCGGGAGATGCCACTGGCGATGAGTGCATCGGTGCAGGGACCAGTCCGGCCAAAATGGACGCAGGGCTCCAGCGACACGAACACGGTGGCGCCGGCTGCACGGGCACCGGCTTGCTGCAAAGCCAGCACTTCGGCATGGGCCTGGCCCGCAACGGCATGCCATCCCTCTCCCACTACCGCACCGGCGTTGACCACCACGCAGCCAACCACCGGATTGGGTCGACAGGTGTGTCGGCCTCGCTCCGCCAGCAAAAAGCACTGGCGCATGTAATCGGTGTCGTTCATGGTTCGGTCATGGCGTGGTGGTGGGTGGCTGCTGCGGCTCGTGTGCCGCACCAGGCGTCTAGCCTTTCGAGCCCTGCTCGATGCTGTCTATCACTTCGCGGAATTCGTTGAGGTCCTTGAAGCTGCGATACACGGAGGCAAAGCGTACATAGGCGACTTCGTCGAGCTTGCGCAGCTCTTCCATCACCAACTCGCCGACCATCTTGCTCGGCACCTCGCGCTCACCGCTCGCGCGGAGCCGGTGGCAGATGTGACCGATGGCTTCGTCGACCTGCTCGAGGCTGACTGGCCGTTTTTCCAGTGCCTTGAGCATGCCGGCGCGCAATTTGTCTTCGTTGAATGGCTCACGGGCCCCCTTCTGCTTGATCAATCTCGGCATGAGCAGTTCGGCACTCTCGAAGGTCGTGAATCGCTCCTCGCAGGTGATGCACTCACGCCGCCGACGTACCTGGTTGCCGTCGGCCACCAGCCGTGAATCGATGACCTTGGTGTCCTCGGCGTTGCAGAACGGACAGTGCATGCCTCACCTCGTCCGCGGTCTAGCCGTAGACCGGAAAGCGCTGGCAGAGCGCCAGCACTCGACTCTTCACCTCGGCAACCAGCGACTCGTTGTGATGATCCTCGAGGATGTCACAGATCCAGTGGGTCAGGTCGGTGACTTCCTGCAGTCCGAAACCGCGCCTCGTTACCGCCGGTGTGCCGATGCGGATACCGCTCGTCACGAAGGGCGGGCGCGGATCATCGGGCACGGCATTCTTGTTGACGGTGATGTATGCACGACCCAGCACTTCGTCGGCTTCCTTGCCCGTGATGTCACGACCCACCAGACTCAGCAGGAACAGGTGGTCATCGGTACCGCCGGACACGATGGTGAAGCCGCGCTGCTGGAATACGCGGACCATGGCCTTGGCATTGTCGAGCACGCGCTGCTGGTAGAGATTGAATTCGGGACTCATCGCCTCGAGGAAGCAGACGGCCTTGGCTGCGATCACATGCATGAGCGGGCCACCCTGGTTTTCGGGAAATACGCCGAAATTGAGCTTCTTGCAGAGTTCCTCGTCGTCGCCCATGGCAAGGATCAGACCGCCACGCGGACCGCAGAGTGTCTTGTGCGTGGTGGAGGTAACCACATGGGCATGCGGGAAGGGATTGGGGTAAAGCCCTGCCGCCACCAGACCAGCGACGTGGGCCATGTCCACCAGCACTTTGGCGCCGACGGCGTCGGCAATGCGGCGTACTCTGGCGAAGTCGATGAACCGCGAATAGGCCGAGAAGCCGGCGACGATCACCTTCGGTCGGTGCGCGAGAGCGAGGGACTCCATCTGGCCGTAGTCGATTTCACCCGTGGCGGCATCGAGACCATACTGCACGGCCCGGTAGACACGACCGGAGAAACTCACGCTGGCGCCGTGCGTGAGGTGCCCCCCGTGGGCGAGACTCATGCCGAGCAGGGTGTCACCGGGCTTCATGAGGGCCGCGTAGGCAGCCGTGTTGGCCTGCGAACCGGAGTGTGGCTGCACGTTGGCATAGCCGCACTTGAACAGTTGCTTGGCACGCTCGATGGCCAGCACTTCGACCTTGTCAACGAACTCGCACCCCCCGTAGTAACGCTTGCCCGGGTAGCCTTCGGCATACTTGTTGGTAAGCACACCGCCCTGCGCTTCCATCACCCGCGGGCTCGTGTAGTTCTCGGAAGCGATCAGCTCGATGTGCTCTTCCTGACGCCGGGCTTCGCCGGCGATGGCGTCGGCCAATTCCGTATCGAACCCTGCGATGGACATGCTCTTCTGCAACATGGATTTCCTCACCTTGGGACGGCAGCAGCGCCGACCCCGAATGCCAGACCCGCGCGCCGCCAGTAGCCGGCCGCAGAAGGATCTTTGCGGGATTCCTTCGTGCTCCGATTGTTTACATGGACTTGGTTTGTACGCTGCGGGTAAAATTTCGGCCCGCATTCTACCCCAACCCCCCTGCATTTATGGCCCAATTTGTTTACACCATGCACCGCCTGGGCAAGGTCGTGCCGCCCAAGCGCGAGATTCTCAAGGACATTTCACTTTCCTTCTTTCCCGGTGCCAAGATCGGCGTGCTTGGCCTCAATGGCTCGGGGAAGTCCACCTTGCTGCGCATCATGGCCGGCGTGGACAAGGACTTCATCGGAGAGGCGCGTCCGCAGCCGGAACTGAAGGTGGGCTATCTGCCCCAGGAACCGCAGCTCGACGAAAACCGCACGGTCAAGGACAACGTCGAAGACGGTGTGCGCGAGATCAAGAACCTGATCGACGAATACAACGCCATCAGTGACAAGTTCGCCGAGCCCATGGGAGATGACGAGATGAACGCCCTGCTGGAACGTCAGGGCGTGCTGCAGGGGCAGATCGATGCCTCCAATGGCTGGGATCTGGACCGCACACTGGAAATCGCCGCCGACGCCCTGCGCCTTCCGCCCTGGGATGCCCAGGTGAAGCAACTCTCCGGCGGCGAAAAACGTCGTGTCGCCCTCTGTCGTCTGCTGCTGTCCAATCCGGACATGCTGCTGCTCGACGAGCCAACCAACCACCTGGATGCCGAGTCGGTCGCCTGGATAGAGCGCTTCCTCAAGGACTTCACCGGTACCGTCGTGGCCATCACCCACGATCGCTACTTCCTCGACAATGCGGCTGGCTGGATTCTCGAACTCGATCGGGGACACGGCATACCCTACGAAGGCAATTACTCGGACTGGCTGGCCGCCAAGGAAAAGCGGCTCGACGTCGAGGCCAGGCAGCAGGCTTCGCTCGACAAGACCATCAAGAGCGAACTGGAGTGGGTGCGTCAGAACCCCAAGGGCCGGCAGGCCAAGAGCAAGGCCCGTCTTGCGCGCTTCGAGGAACTGCAGTCCAAGGAATTCCAGTCCCGCAACGAAACCCTCGAACTCTATATCCCGCCCGGTCCTCGCCTCGGTGAGAAAGTGATCGAGGTAGAGCATCTCACCAAGGGCTTCGGGGAACGTGTGCTGATCAACGACTTGAGCTTCAGCATCCCACGCGGCTCCATCGTCGGGATCATCGGCGGCAACGGTGCCGGCAAGACCACCTTCCTGCGCATGCTCGTAGGCCAGGAGCAGCCGGACGCCGGCAGCATTTCCCTCGGTGAAACCGTGGACCTCGCTTACGTCGACCAGAGCAGGGATGCACTCAACCCGGCCAATACCGTGTGGCAGGAGATCTCCGGCGGACTGGATACCATGCAGATCGGTTCATACGAGATCGCTTCGCGGGCGTACTGCGGTCGCTTCAACTTCAAGGGAACCGACCAGCAGAAACTGGTGCGCGACCTGTCCGGCGGTGAGCGCAATCGCGTACACCTCGCCAAGCTGCTGAAGCGTGGCGCCAACGTGCTGCTGCTCGACGAACCGACCAACGACCTCGACGTCGAAACCCTGCGCGCGCTGGAAGAGGCGCTGCTGGCCTTCCCCGGCACCATCATCGTGGTGTCACACGACCGCTGGTTCCTCGATCGAATCGCCACCCACATCCTGGCGTTTGAAGGCGACAGCGAGGTCATCTTTCACACCGGCAACTATGCCGACTACGAAGAAGACCGCAAGAAGCGCAAGGGCGACATCGGCCCCACGCGGGTGAAGTACAAGAAACTCGCCTGACAGCGGCACGCCGGCGGCGGCAGCGGTCTGCACCCTGCCGCCGGCCCCCAGCCTCAGTCGCGCTTGCGGCCCAGCGCCAGCCAACCCAGCAGGCCGGTGAGCAGCGCCAATCCCAGCACGATCAACCCGAACCCGTGGTCGCTGCTGCCCCACGGAATGCCGCCCACGTTCATGCCGAACAGCCCAGACACCAGATTGATGGGCAGGGCCACGACGGTCACTACGGTCAGCACGAACAGTGTCCGACTGGTCTGCTCGTTGCTGTAAGCGGCCAGTTCTTCCTGCAGCAGTTTCAAACGCTCGACCAGCCCGACAGAATCGTTGAGGGCCGCCGCGAACTCCTCGGCTGCCTCTCGCAATTCCTGCAGGTCGTCGCTGCGAATCCAGCCGAGCGGCCGGTTGAGCAAGCGAAAGAAGGCGGCCGGCTCGGGCGCCAGCAGCCGCTGTAGCCGCACCAGCGAGCGCCGCAGAGTACCGAGTTCGGCACGACTGCTCGCACTGCGGTTGGCCAGCAGGCGGTCCTCGATGAGATCCACGCGTGCCGTGGTCCTGCGCAGGATGTCGGAGAGTACGTTGGCCTGCTCGCGCAGCAAGTGAGCCAATAGCTCCACGGGCGAGTGAAAGTCATGACCGGCGCGCACGGCTTCGCGCAGCTTGTCGACTGAGCGCAGCGGTCGCAGCCGCGCGCTCAGCAGCAGGCGTGGCCCGATGCAGACACAGGTGCTGCCCACCGCCGACGTCTCGTAGCTCGATTCGAACAGCACATCGTGAATGACGGCGACCAGCAGGTCGTCGTCGAACTCGAGGCGTGTGGAATTTTCCTCGGTGCGCAGCGAATCGAAAAAAGCCTGCGGCAGGTCCAGATGCTGACGCAGCCAAGGCTCCGACGACGCATTGGCCAGCGACAGGTGCAGCCAGTGGAATTCGGCGGCGCCTTCCGCTGCCGTCCCGGCGCGCGACCGAAGAAACTGCTCGGAAGTGATGGGTTGCGCCGGCTGCCCCGGCGAAAAGCGATAGCCCCAGATCAGACCATTCGGGTCCGAACCGTAACTGGCATCGACGGCGACGAGGGCCATGGCGCTCAGAGCTCCAACCGCGCCCGCAGGGCCTGTAATCGAGCACGGCTACGCTCCGGTGTCAGCGGCACCTGCACCTGCTCGGGCAGTGCCAGCCGTGTTGGCGCCTCCAACTGCTCTCCCCTCACCACGCGACGGCACAACTGGGCATAGTGATTGGCGAACAGCGGCAGTGCCTGCGTCTGCGACTCGCTGGCCAGCACGTCCCAGCCGGTGGCGGCCGCCGCCAGATACACGGCGGGGTGGGACCAGGTTTGCCGCCACTTCGGTTCTGGTGCGAGGCACGCTTCCCGGTAGGCCGCTTCGACAGCCGGCAGTCCGAACAGCGCAGCTGCGTCTTCACAGACGGCAATCATGCCCGCCAGCGTCGGCAGGAATTCCTGGGTCCTGGCAAGCTGCCGGGCGGCGCGTTTCAACAGGTCAGGACTGTATTCCCCGAGTACGGAAAGCCAGTATTTCTTGGTGAGCTGCAGGCTGCCCTCCGCGGCGAACGCCTTGTGGAACTGGTTGTGGTAGGCCAGTTCGAACTCGGCAAAAACGTGATTGATGGCTGCGACCAGATCAGCGCCTGCAGGTTTGGGCGCCTCGGAGAGGCCAGGCCGCACGGCGGCCAGCACGGTGTCGACAGTCTTCATGCATTGACCTCACAGCCACCCACACCACGGCAGGCAGGCGTCTCGGGTTGTGAGCGTACTCGACAAACGGATAGTCTCGGTTCGCGGGACTCGGCCGGCCCATGGCCAGGCGCTGCCGCATGCACGCTTCCAACGGACAAATTTCGGAATTCCAGCTTTGAAAAGCTCAACACCAGGACCGGCGCTGCGCGCCTGTCACTCGATCGCCGACCTTCGGACTCTAGCACAGCGGCGTTTGCCGAAGGTAATGTTCGACTACATCGACGGTGGCGCCGAGGACGAAGTCACACTGCAGCGCAACCAGGCGGATTTTTGCCGGCATCAATTGGTGCCGCGAGTGCTCACCGACGTGAGCCACATTTCGCTGAAGCGCAGAATCCAGGGTATCGACTCGTCGCTGCCGCTGATCCTGTCCCCTACCGGCGGCAATCGGCTGTTCCACCCTGCGGGAGAACGGGCCGTGGTGCCGGTGGCCGAGCGGGAAGGCCTCATCTACTCCCTCTCTTCGATGGCTACCCACGACATCGAGACCGTGGCGGCGCTCGGCCGTGGTCCGAAGTGGTTCCAGATCTACGTCTGGAAAGACCGCGGCGTGGTGCGGGAGTTCATTGCCCGCTGCAAGGCCAGCGGTTACCACGCACTCATCCTGACAGTCGACGTACAGACGTTCGGATACCGCGAGCGGGACCTGCGCAATGGCTTTACACTGCCCCCGCGCTTCAGCGCCGCTTCCCTTCTGGATCTGGCACTGCATCCGGCGTGGTGGTGGAACGTGCTGACCAAGCCGACCATCACGCTGGCCAACGTGGCAGGCAAGGCTGGTGCAGGCGTGCAGAGCGCGACGGCACTGAGTCACTATACGGCCAGTCAGCTCGACACCCGTGTAACCTTCGATGACCTCGCCTGGATGATCGAGGCCTGGGGCGGCCCCTTCCTCGTCAAGGGCATCGCCCATGCGGCCGATGCCCGGCGCGTCACCGAACTCGGCGCCAGCGGAGTCATGTTGTCCAATCACGGAGGCCGGCAACTGGATCATGCGATTTCCCCTCTACGGGCCCTGCCCGACGTCGTCGCTGCGCTCGAGGGGCGTGCCGACATCATCGTCGACGGCGGCATCCGGCGCGGCAGCGATATCGTCAAGGCACTCTGTCTTGGCGCCACAGCCTGCAGCATTGGCCGTCCTTACCTCTACGGACTTGCCGCCGGTGGTGAGGCCGGCGTGGAGCGGGCGGTACACCTGCTCAAGGGCGAGTTGCTGCGCGCGATGACTTTGCTGGGCTGCGACGACGTGGCCAAGCTGGACCGGCACTTTCTGGCTGAATGACCCCACGAGAGGCAGCCGCCACCGGTAGCCGTCGCGGCGGCTAGCTCAGCCGCGGCTGCGCAGGAGCCTTTCTTCGACGGCCTGTCGGTGATCGACAAGCACCTGCTGGGTGATGTCCAGCGCGGCAAAGCGCTCATACCACGCAGCCAGTCCCGGCACTTCCTGCAGCAGGTCCCAGCCATAGACAAGATCGGTCAGGCGGTTGCCCAGCGTGAACGAATAGAAGACGACGATATCCGCCAAGGTCAGCGTCTCTCCCTGCAACCAGGGCGAGAAGTGCACGAGGCGACCCAGCGCCGCGAGCCCTTTGCGGACAGCAGGCTGGGTCTCCACCAGCAACTGTTCCGACAAGGGGCGCCCGAACAGGGCCCCGATGAGCTGGTGTACGGGGCCCTCGATGTACAGTTCCTGCACCTTCATCAACTGACGGACCTTCGCCCGGGCGAACGCGGATGTCGGCAGCAACGGTCGCTGGGGGAAACTTTCTTCGAGGTAGTCGAGGATGGCGTCGGTCTCGCTCAGAAAGCCGAACTGTGTCTCGAGCACAGGCACCTTGCCCATCGGACTGCAGGCGAGAAAATCCGGATCCTGACTCGGCCGCAGCGTGACGAACTCGCAGGGCAGTCCCTTGGCGAGCACTGTATGCTTGGTCATGCAGAAAAAATTGCTGAGTGGCATACCGTAAAGTTTCATGCTTTTTTCTCGCTGCTTGCGCATTTGCCGGACCGCTCGGGCCGGTACGGAGCACAGTAGCGCGAGACTCGGCGACTCAACAATCTCGCCGCGAAAAAATCTTTGTCATTTGTCGCTGGCGCACACAATAATCGCCCGCCTTTCCGGGGCCGGCCGTCGCTCGAGACCCTGCGCTGCCGGGCTCTTTCGCCAGGGTCCTTACACAAAAAGCACACTGATCAAACCAACACAGGGGAAACTGCATGCATCGCTCCACATTGCCTACAACTCACTACCGCAAGCTGGTGGTAGCGGTCGCGCTGGGCTGCGCCAGCGCCGCCGCTTTACCAGCACTCGCGGCCGAAGCGATCGAGGAAGTACGGGTCACTGGTTCCTTTCTCGAACGTCCTGCCGATCGCCCGCAACCCGTCACCGTGATCGACAACGAGGCACTGCGCCTCGAACAGCGTTCGTCCATCGCCGAGGTCTTCAAGAACCTGCCGCAGAGCATCGGCTCCACGTCGATGATCAACTCGCAGCAAGGCGGCGTGAATGGCGGCAACACACCAACGGCCACCATCAACCTGCGCGGTCTCGGCCCCCGAGCGACACTCGTGCTGCTCAACGGCGGCCGCCAGACCAGTGACGGCGGCTTCGGCTTCGTCGACATCAACAACCTCACCCCGTCGATCATGGTCGAGCGGGTGGAAATCCTCACTGACGGCGCCTCGGCGCTCTACGGTTCGGATGCCGTGGCAGGTGTAGCCAACTTCATCACCCGCAACAACTTCAGCGGCCTGGAAGTGCGTGCTGAGGCGCAGCAGATCCAGGACACCAACGCCAATCGCCCCGACATGAACTTCGGTCTCATCGCCGGTGGCGGCAACGAGACCACCCACGTGGTGGCGGCCGTCGATTACGCGACCACTGAAATCCTGCTGGTCGAAGATCGCTACGACGATGCGCGCCTGCGACTGGGACTGACCTCTGGCTTCGGCAACCCGGCCACGTACCAGGTGCAGAACGTCAACGGCACGCTACGGCCGACCACGCAGACGCGACCAGATCCCCTGTGTGGCAGTTCGCAGATCGGTGGGGGCCTCGCTGCCGGCGAACTCAACCCCACGCGCACCCAGTGTCTGCTGTTCAACGCCCTCAACCGTGACATGCAGCCCGAGTCCGAGCGCATGATCGGTATGTCGGTCATCACCCACGACTTCACCGATACCCTGACCGGCGAATTCGAGCTGGGCTTTGCGCGCACCGATTACACCATTCCCTTCGGTTACGTCACGCCTGCCGGTGTGACCAGCTTCAGCTTCGTACCGGTCGACAACCCGGGCGTACTGGAAGCCGTGCGCTCCGACCCCACCTTCCCCAACCCGGCCAATGACGCCAACGTCGGTGGTTACCGCTTCCGTGGCCGCGTGATGACCCCCGCCGGCGGTCCCTCCAACGACCATTTCTCGTCGCAGGACACGCGCCGTTTTGCTGCCAGGCTCAAGGGCGAGATCAACGAGGACTGGGGTTGGCAGTTCGCCTACACCAATTCCTGGAACGAGACGAGCTTCCAGAGCACCGATACCCTGATCGCGCGGCTCACCTCGGCGCTGAATGGATACGGCGGTCCCAACTGCCAGGCCTCGCCAACCACCGACCCCAACCGCACTGCACGTGGTGTGGGCAACTGCAAGTTCTGGAATCCGTTCGCCAACAGCCTGCTGGCCAAGCCCGGGGACCGCAACTACAACGATCCGGCCCTGACCCGCTGGCTCACCGGCGCCCGCACCACGGTCGACACTGGCGAACTTCGTACCTTTGACCTCGTGGTCACCGGCAGCCTCTGGGACATGGCCGGCGGTACCACTGGCCTGGCCGTGGGCCTGCATCGTCGCGAGCAGGACTTCAGCCAGGACTGGGATGTGCTCAGCGAGGCACCGGGCAACTGGGCCTTCAATGGCGCCACGGCCTTCCTCGACTTCGGCGGTCAGCGCACTACCGATGCCGCTTTTGCCGAGCTGGTGATGTACCCGACGGAAACCCTTGAAGTCCAGCTGGCGGCCCGCTATGAAGATGCTGGCAGTCAGAATTCGTTCGATCCCAAGATCGGGCTGCTGTGGACGCCGATGGACGGGTTGTACCTGCGCGCCTCGGCCGGTACGTCGTTCCGGCAACCCGGCGAAATCCAGGTCTTTGGCTCCGGCCCGGGCGGATCATCGACTGACCCGATCGGTGGCGACGTCATCAATGCGCGCGGCCTGCTGGTGGGTAATCCCAATCTGGAGTCCGAAACCTCCGACAACTGGACTGCCGGGGTGACTTGGGACATCACCGAAGCCTTTACCGCGGAGCTCAATTACTGGAGCGTGGATTTCCAGAACCTCATCACGCAGGAGCAGTCACAGGCGCTCCTGCTGCTCGACCGTGCCGATGGTTTCATCACCGACCCACGCATCGTTCTGCGTGACGGTGCACCCAACGAGATCTGCGAAGTGACCGGTCGCTGGTCGGGTCGGGCCTCCGATCCACGCCCCGCGAACTGCATGTCGGGCTTCGACATTCAGTTGTTCCGCACCACCTACATCAACCAGGCCTTCCAGAAGACCGAGGGCCTCGACTTCGTGTTCAACTACGAATTCGATGCGCTCGCGAGCCAATGGAGCGCCCGTCTGCTCGGATCGTGGACCACGAAATACGACATGGACGTGCTGGGCAAGGTCGTTGACGGTGTCGGCAGCTACAACACGGCAACGTTCGGTGTTCCCAATCCGGAGTGGCGCAGCAACCTCATGCTGGACTGGAAGCACGATAACCACATGGCAAGAGCGACAGTGCGCTACCTGTCGAAGCTGAAGTTGGATGCCAGGAATGCCAACAATCAGCTGACGGAAGAAAAGGACTTCACCACACTCGACCTGCAATACTCCTACACGCTCGCTGAAGGTGCCGGCAGCGTCACCTTCACGGTGATCAATGCCACCGACGAGGAGGATCCGCTGCGTCACGGCGCCCAGACCACCAGTACCAGCAGCATCTACGAGTCCCGCGGTCGGGTGTACCGACTGGCGATGAACTGGATGTTCTGATCGAGACGGGCCATTGCCTGCAAAAGAGAGCCGTTGTCGTGAGGCAACGGCTCTTTTTTTTTGGCTTTGAACTGGCGCAATGACAGCAGGGGTGGCGGTAGACCCCCGTATTCGGTGGTCTGCGGGCAGTCGCCCGGCCGGCGCTGACTGCAAGTCGCGCCTTCGGCTCGATGACGCCGCTATAATCCCGGCCCATGCCAACCTTCGAGGTAACTTGCATGGCCTGCCTGCGCTTCGCGTGTCGATTTTCCCTTGTAGTGCTCATCAGCCTGCTGTGCCGGATTGCCGCAGCAGCCGAGGAGATTCCCGCTGCGCCAGCATTCACCGCGGCCGAACTGAGCGCCCTGCCCGAAACCGGTTGGTGGACCAACGGCGGCAATCTTTCCAACCAGCGCTTCTCGCCGCTGACGCAGATCACGCGTGCCAACGTGCGTAATCTCAAGGCGGTTTTTCGGGCTGATCTGCAGGACTCGGCCCTCGAACTGCGCCACAACAATCAGGCGCAGCCGCTGGTTTACGACGGCGTGATGTATGTGAGCACAGGCCAGGATGACGTATTCGCGATCAGCCTCGACAGTGGCGATGTCCTGTGGAGCTACCAGTCCGGCCTGAACGAGAGCGATGCCCTGGTCTGCTGTGGCTGGGTCAGCCGGGGAGTCGGGCTCGGCGATGGCAAGGTGTTCATCGGCCAACTCGATGCCCGGCTGATCGCGCTCGACCAGAAGACCGGCACCGTTCTGTGGTCGGTTCAGACAGGTGACCCCAAGGTCGGCTACAGCCTCACCGCGGCCCCACTCTACTTCGACGGTAAGGTCATCATCGGCAATGCCGGGGGCGATATGGGTACCCGCGGTCGGGTGAAGGCCTTCGATGCGGCCACCGGCAACGAGCTGTGGACGTTCTATACCATCCCGGGCCCGGGAGAGTTCGGTCACGAGACCTGGCCGCAGGACAAGGATGTGTGGCAGTGGGGCGGTGCGCCGGTCTGGCATACACCCGCGCTCGATCCCGAGGCTGGCTTGCTCTATTTCTCGACCGGCAACGCCGGTCCAGTACTGGGTGGCGGGGTGCGCCCCGGGGACAACCTCTTCACCGCTTCCATCGTCGCCATCGACGTCCGGACCGGCGAATACCGCTGGCACTTCCAGGAAGTGCACCACGACATCTGGGACTACGACGCCCCCAATCCGGTCATCCTCTTCGAGGCAGAATACAACGGCGTGATGCGCAAGGGTCTGGCCCAGGCCGGCAAGACCGGCTGGATCTACATTCTGGATCGGCTGACCGGCGAACCGCTGATCGGTATCGAAGAAAAGGCGGTGCCGCAGGAGCCGCGCCAGGCCACGGCAGCCACCCAGCCCTACCCGATCGGTGATGCCCTCATACCGCTGGAGGTGCAGTACGCACCGGAGAACTATGCGCTGGTGAACCAGGGCCGCATTTTCACGCCCTTCTACGAGACCACCGTGTTTACTCCGCTCGCCGGCGTGAACTGGCCGCCGAGCGCCTACGACCCGGCTACCAACACCATGTTCGTCTGTGCCACCGACACGGCCAATGCCGCACGCGCGGACGCCAGCCAGTTCGAAGCGCCCACCTTCCGCCAGCAGTTCCTGGGCGGTGCCTACGTGGGCGCCGGTTTGCTGCGTCGCGGCATTTACTCGGCCGTAGACCTCAAGACCAACCGGATCGTCTGGCAGAAGCAGTTCAACGAGGGTTGCCGCAGCGGCTCACTGGCCACCGCCGGCGGCTTGCTGTTCATGGGTCGTAACGACGGCAGATTGATTGCTCTCGATACCCGCACTGGCGAAAGGCTCTGGGAATTCCGCACCGACGCGCCCATCAACTCCGCCGTCAGCACGTTTCTGCACAATGGCGAGCAGTATGTCGCCGCCTATGCGGGTGGTGGGCTGTTCGGTGCCCAGAAAGGCGACGGTGTATGGGTGTTTTCCCTCAAGGGCACGCTGAACGAAATGCCGAGTGCCGCAGCCGCCGCCAATCCGAATCCGACCATGCGTGGTGACGCCGCGCCAGCCATCACCGTCGCTACTCCGCCGGCAGGCCGGACGGCCGACAAGATGAACGGCCAGCGCATCTACCGGGCTTCCTGCGTGTATTGCCACGGAGACAATGGCACAGGCGGCCATGGCGGCGGTGCCGAACTGACCGCAAAGCTCACGGTGGACAGCATCATGGCCATGCTGAGTACCGGTCGTAACGCCATGCCCCCGTTCCGTGGCGTGCTCAGCGTAGAACAGATGCATGATCTGGCCGTCTGGCTGAAGGAAGATCTGATCAAATAACCAGT
>CANGUU010000047.1 GCA_947457195.1 Gammaproteobacteria bacterium | reverse complement strand
TGGTGCGCGGCACCACCGGCGCCACCACCCCCGCCTCACTCACTCTCATGACCCACTCCCCCGGCTTCCACCGGCATTACCTACAGAGGCAAATCACCCCCAACGATCTCTTAACGACAACACCGCAGCAGAACTTTAGGAAATTTTCATTGGTTGCCGAGGAACGGCTGGCCCTGGAGTGCCTGCACGAACAAGCCAGCCACCAGAATCACATAGAGCACGGCAGCGACGCGTGCCGGCATGCTGTTCCGGTTGCCGAGGAACCAGGAGCCTACGAGGGCCGCCAGCGGGATGCCATGCATGGCATGGGTGGCGAAAAAGTGCGCCACCCGCAGGTCACCCCCGTCGCGCGACCAACCCGTGATGGCCATACCGGCTGCGTCGCTGGGCGTGCCACCGATCCAGTGACTGCCGAGGGCAGAGAGGGTGCCGGCCGTGACCAGCGTCAGCGGGAGGGTCAGGCCGAGCCCCAGTACCAGGCCAGTTTTCAGGGCGGGACTCAGTGACGGCGACGGCTGGCGATGGATGGCCCAGGCCAGCGAGGTCGTGGCCGAGGTAAGCAGGACGGCCGCCAGACCCATCGCACCGTAGATCACCATCATAGGCAGGTTGTTCTGGTTGAAATGCGAAGCAGTGGCCTGTGCGGCGGCGCCGCATATCCAGACCATCTCCAGCACCACGGCAGTCACCACGGCCCGCTCGTGCCAGCGCCACCAGCGCTGCTCGCGCGTCGCCTGGGTGGTAAAGCGCGCGAACACGGCCAGCGTTGCGAGGTAAAGGATGATGGCGATGAAGAACTTCAGGGGCTTGATCCACACGTTGATGCCCTGGAAGAGTCGCGTGTCGAGCAACAGCGCGCCAGTGACCGGAATAGCCGCCGCGAGCAGGAACAGCGTGAGCGCCGTGTAGCGCGGGGAGTCGCTCTGCAGCCGCTGCAGCAGTGACTGCCTTGCAGCAGAACCCCAACCGTTGCGGGCGGCCCGCAGGCCTTGGAACAGCAGATACCCTGCGGGGCCAAAGAGGAAGGTTGTCACGAGGCACGGCAGCAGCAGCATGTGCGGCAGCGCCTCACGGCGCGCGCAACGCAGCTGCCACGCACCGATCAACAGGTCGAAAGCCAGATAGTGCACCCAGCCCGCCAGCAGCAGCCAGCGGCTCTGGAACAGTTGCTCCACCGCCGGCAGGCTGTCGAAACCCCCGGCAGAGCCACTCCACTGCGTCAGCACGACGATCGCGTAACCGACCGCGAGCAAGAGTGGCACGCCGACTCCGCCCCAGGCTTCCAGCGGGCGCCGGGCGACCGGGCTCAGCATCAGGGCGAGCCAGCCGCTCAGGGCCAGCGTGTTTGCAAGATCGAACAAGGTTTCCGGGGTCATGTGAGCCTCCGCTCAGGTTGAAGCAGGAAAGGGGGATGGTTGTCGTTACTGCAGGGCCTTGATCACGCGGGCGGCCACGGCGGCCGCCAGATCCTCGGTGGGGTCGAGGGCACCGGGCACGCGGCCGCTACGCAGGGTGGCCACACCGTGAATGGCGCTCCAGGCGAACAGCGCATCCTGCTCGCTGGGGGGCGCCGGGATGACACCGGTCTGGTGAAGCCCGAGCAGCGCGGCTGGCAGGTAGTCATAGCTGCTGCGCTCGCCCGGTTGGGTCGGGCGGCTGCGATAGGCCTCGGCCTGCGCCCCGAACATCAACCGCCAGAGTGCCGGCTGTTCGTCGGCGAAACGCAGGTAGGCCGCGCCCAGCCTGCAAAAGCGTTGCCGCGCCTCTTTACCGTCACGTGCCACGGTATCGAGCGGGAGGGCGTGCTGGAAGTACACGGTCAGCCGGTCGAAACCTATCCCCGCTACCTCAAAGAGCAGATCCTCCCGGCTGGCAAAATGCCGGTAGGCCGCCGCTGCGGTGACGCCGATCGTGCCGGCGAGCTGCCGCAGCGATACGCCCTCGATATCCGTGGCCAGCAGTGCGGCCTCCAACAGGGCCTGGCGGAGATTGCCGTGATGAAACGGTCGAGCGAGGGACTGGCTCGCTGGGGTGCGCATGAGAAGGTGCCGCATGATCGTCGATGAGCGGCTATGTTAACGGTGTATACATTTCCTGGCAAGCCTAAGGAGGCAGCCGTACCGACAGTGCAGGGCACCAGTACGGTGAGCGATTGCAGGCCTGACGCAGGCGTCAAGAGGAGGGGTGGACCCCGGCGCAGGTCTGGAGCGAGGGGAGAGCCGGCGGCGATCGCGCCGGAATTTATTCGGCCGGTTTCAACTGGGCACTGAACTTGGCAAGCAGTCTCAACAGATCCCGCCAGGTGATGATGCCAACCGGTGTGCCACGCGGATCCTTTACGGCCACACAAGTAACGTCACGCTGTGACGAAAAAATTTTCAGAACATCATCGAGCGTCGATTCATAGGTCAGCACCGGGGGATCGCGCCGCATGATCTGGTGGGCGCGCTTGTGAAGCGCGGCTTTGTCGCGTGGGGTCTCGCTGAGCGTGCCGAGGTGAGGGCTGAGGTGGTGATAGAGGTCGCGATCGGATACCACCCCGATCAATTCATCGCCGTCGACCACAAGAAGGTGGTGGAACCCGGTTCTGTCGAAGATCTGCTTCATCTTTTCAAGGTTGCCGTCCGCGTCCACGGTAACAACCCGGGTGGACATGAACTCCGTTACCTTCATGGCGTATTACCTCACTTCGAGAAAGTTGCCATGCGCAATACTACTGGAAAAAACGCAGAATGCTGAGCTGGGACACCTGCATGAAAGTCTTCTGTATGGCCTCGAGCGCAGTAACCTGCTGGTTGAACAGCGAGATTGCCTCCAGATAATCCGCGTCGCGCGTATCCGACAGTACCTGCTTCAGCTGCAGTTTCATGTCGGCGTTGAAGTCATCGGTCAGTTCGATCTGCCCCAGGCGGTTACCGATGCTCGCACGCTGGGCGTTGAGCACCTCCTGCGATTTACCGAGACGTACCAGAACCTGCTCGAGCTCGGGAACGATATTCGGGTCCGATCCCTCCAATAACTGACGCAACTCGTTTGCCGCCGCAAATACGTTGGACTCGCCGTCCAGGAACAACTGGTCACCGGGATCACGCGTCTGCACAGTCGTCGTGTCATTGAGCGCAAGCTGGCGCGCTGTTGGTGAGCCCTGGTACTCCACATCGCCCTGCGCATTGACGACGAAGGGCGGCACGTCGTCCCGCGTACCGGCAAAGACATACTCGCCCGTGTCATCCCGCGTGTTGACCAGACCCATCAGGATGTTGATCTGTGCTTTGACCTCGCCGGCAAGCATGGTCCGTTCGCGGGTGTCATTGGCCGGTGAGCCGCCCTGCAGCGCCAACTCACGCAGCCGCAGAATCGAATCGCCGACGTTGGCGAGGGTTTGCTCTTGCAGGCCGAGCGTGGACTTGGCCCGCTGGGCATTACGCTCATACTGCTCGAGGCTGGACATCTGGTTTTCCAGATTGAGCGTTCGACCGATGCCGATTGGATCGTCCGAGGGTTTTTGCACTTTCTGGCCGGAGCTCAGCTGGGACTGGGATTTCTCGATGCCCTGCTGCTGGCGCTGCATCGCCCTCAGGGAGGTTTCAAAGATCTGGCTGGTGGAAATACGCATGGGTCTCAAAGGCTACTGATCAAAGACTGAAATAATGTATCGGCCACTTTGATGAGCTGAGCCGACGCCTGATAGAACTGCTGGAAACGCAGCATATTGCTGAACTCTTCATCGAGATTCACACCGCTGCTGTTTTCCAGATACGCCTCGGCTTGCTGCAGCAGGTTTGTCTCCGTTTCGAGATTGGTGCTGGCCTGCCGCGCCGCCACGCCGATACTGCTGACGAAGGCCGAATACTCCTCCGTGAAGCGCCGCTGGCCATTGCCGGCCAGCGGCGCCTGACGCAGCGCAGCCAGCGCCAACGCATTGCGATTATCACCGCGCGCAACGGGGGCGCTGGAGACCTGCAACGCGTCCGACTCGCTCGGGACTCCTTTGGCCACAAAGTTCCAGCCCAATTCCGGAATGCTCACCAGCTTGCCATTCCTGTCACTGCTGGCGGGATTGTAGGGAATCCGCACGGACGTAGTGCCCCAAACAACATGGAACCCCGGGCTACCCCATACGGCCGTTGATGTATAGGTGATCGTTACAGGACTTTCCGCCAGAAACTTGTCGGACCCCGTGAGTTCACTATCATTGATCGTCAGAGTCCCGGTGGTCCCCGGCAAATCAACAATCTTCAGGTCCAGCTTGGCGGCAGCGATCCGGTTCGCATCGTTGATTGCAAGATCCAATGCCTGTGTTGTGGAAAGTCCGGGATCCACTTCGAAACTATCGCCGATGGTCGGGGTTCCACCCAGTAAGGAGAATTTCAGTCCGTCGATACCGAAAGCTTGCCCCCCATCGTTCAAGGCCAGCGTTGTGAGGCCGGCTTTACCAGGATCAGCGCCCCCGATAACCAATGCTTGCCCAGTTGATCTGATCTCGACCCTGCCAAAAAATGTCTCGTCTGGATTTGCCGTGGTCAACAACGAAATACCCTGTGTATTGGCCTGTGTGCCCGACTCTTCGAGAGTAAAGTTGCTGCCATCGGCCTTTGTAATGTTCAATTTTCCATTGGTGACAGAGGATGAGTACCCCGCCATCTGATTGATTGCGGCGGATATGTCCTCGACCGTGGCCGTACCTGGGCCGCTGTAATTCACTACATTGCCATCCAACTTGAGCAGGTAGTCTGCAGGGCCGTTTGCAACCGTAACCGTCGTAAAGGCAATTCCTGTTTGTGTATTCGTTGCTGCGGCCGTTACGCCAGGCACAAGATTCGTCACTCGAGTGGCGATCGCCTTCGCATCGCCAGCGACAACGCCAATATCGATCCCATTCAGCGTAAGATCACCCGCGGCAAGCCCGGCGCCGGAAATCGTCGATCCAAGCCCGCCAGACACAGAGGAGCCATCCGCCAAACGCGTCAACGTCCAGTGGGTGCCGTCGAAGGCTGCCCGGTAGCGAGAAGGGCGAAGCTGTGAGGGATCCTGCACGGTAACGCCGAGCACGCCGCTCCCGGCATTGTCGGCGTTACCGTCGACCGCCGGACTGTCGAGCCGGAAGAATTCAGCTCCCGGCACGCCAGCAAGATCGATGCCCTGCGCATGGGCCGCATTGAAGGCGGTCGCTACGTTCATCATCAACACACCCAGGCGACGCTGACCCGGTAACAGGCTGCGCTCACGCAGGTCCCTCAGGCCCTGCAGCTCACCGCCATCGAGGTCGGTAAGATACTGCTGCGGGGAGTCCTGGAACCCGGCGTTCAGCAAGTCGGGATCATTGGCAGACGACGTTACTTCCAACTCACGGGACCGACTGCCTTGGACAAGGCTCTGGCCCTGCGACACGAAGACATCAGCAGCGCCATCATCACGCAGCACGACCTGAATACCGATTTTGCCAGCCAATTCCTTCAGCAGACGATCACGCTGGTCCAACAGGTCATTGGGCTGGCTGTTGGTCGAACTACCGCTCAAGGCCTGGATGCGGTTATTGAGCATGGCGATCCCGTCAGCCAGTCGGTTGATGTCCGCCACGCTGTTGCGGAACTGCGTGTTGAGCTCGTCCCGGAGACCGCTGAAGACACCATCGACCGACTGCGCCTGACTGAGCAACGCATCGGCCTGCCCGAGCAACGCCTGCCGCTCCGGAAAGCCTGCCGGGTTGCTGGCCAGCTCTTGCGTGGCGTTGAAAAAGCTCTGGATGGCGCCGCCGATGTTGCTGCCGGCACTGGCAATCAGCTGATCGATACGTGCCAGATAACCGTTTTCGGTCTCCATGCGGGCCACGCTGCTGGAGAACTGACGGATCTGCCCGCTCATATAGGCCTCGGCATTGCGCGTAATGCCGGCAAAGCGTGCGCCCTGCCCGATAAAGCTGCTACCGCGCTGGACCGGTGACTGCGTCTCGAAGCGTACGGTCTGGCGGCTGTAGCCCTCCGTACTGACGTTGGAAATGTTGTGGCCGGTGGTATTGATGGCCTGTTGGGCATTCGACAGGGCCTGGGCACCGAGACGCAGCAAACCGCTCATGATTCAGAAGGCTCCTGGCGGGCGGGCTCTGCGCCTCCGGTCGATGCTGGCTCCGCACCCGGTGCGGACGCGGGGTCTGGCGTGTCAATCAGTCCTGGCGGACGCAGCTGCTGCTCGATGAGGTCGGCGAGGCCAATGCTGCCGCTCTTCGACAGGTTGAGGGCCAATTGCTGGTCCAGCATCTGCTGGTAGGTGGTCATTTCGCTGCTGCTGAACAACCCTTCCTTGGGCAGCGTGTCGCGCATGGCCTTCAGCATCTGGGCCACGAACAGCGCTTCGAACTGCTCGGCCACCTCGCGGATGGAACCGTCGGGGTCCTGCGCGCTCTTGCCGCGCAGGCTGGCGAAGTCGGCAAAGTCGGCGTAGAAGCCTGGGACTGCGCCGGTCTTGCTGATGCTGGAATCGCTCATGGCCTGGTCTCGCTGCCGTCAGATCACGATCAACTGGGCCCGCAGGGCACCGACTTGTTTCAGCGCTTCGAGAATGGCCACGATGTCGCTCGGTGCCGCGCCGACCTGGTTGATGGCCCGCACGAGTTCATCAAGGGTCACGCCGGCGTTGAACAGGAACATGCGGTTGTCTTCCTCGGTGACCGCGACATTGGACTGCGGCACCACCACGGTCTCGCCGCCTTCCGAGAAGGCGTTGGGCTGACTCACTGCCAGGGTCTCCGAGATGGAGACGGTCAGGTTGCCGTGCGCCACGGCGGCCTCCTCCAGCACCACCTGCTGCCCGATGACGACAGTCCCGGTCCTCGAATTAACGACTACCCGCGCCGGACCTTGAGCCATTTTCACTTCCAGATTCTCCAGCTCGGCTACAAAGGCCACCTTGTCCTCGAAGCCAACCGGGGCGCGGACATGCACCGAACCCCCGTCGATCGCCGTGGCCGAATCCGGCCCGAACATGTCATTGATCGTCTGGGTCAGGTTAGTCACCGTGCTGAAATCCGTCTGGTGCAGGTTGAGCACCACGAAGCCGGTCTCGGCGCCAAAGCTGGACTGCACTTCGCGCTCCACACTGGCGCCGCCCGGGATGCGACCGCTGCTGGGGATGTTGACGGTGATGCGCGAGCCGTCTGCACCCTGAGCGCCGATACCACTGACGATGAGGTTGCCCTGGGCCATGGCGTAGACCTCGTTGTCGGCGCCGACCAGGGGAGTCATCAACAAGGCGCCGCCGCGCAGGCTGGTGGCGTTGCCGATGGACGACACGGTGACGTCGATGGTCTGTCCCACCTTGGTGAAGGCCGGCAGCTCAGCGTGCACGGTCACCGCAGCCACGTTGCGCATCTGCGGGTTGATGTTGTCGGGCAGCACCACACCGAACTGCGCCAGCATGTTGCGGATGGTCTGGATGGTGAACTGTGCCTGCTGCACCTGGTCACCGGTGCCGGGCAGACCGACCACCAGGCCGTAGCCGATCAGCTGGTTGCTGCGTACGCCGCCGATGCTGGCCATGTCCTTGACGCGGGTCGCTTGCGCGGGACTGACGAGGCCGGCCAGCAACATGAGGCTGCAGAGTGCGCTGAGCAGGCGGCGAAGGATGATCTTGTATGACTGGTTCATGCAGGTTTACTCGCGGTAAGAGGGTGCCGGGTGCGGGTGTCAGAAGGGCCAGAACGAATTGAAGAAACGGGAAGCCCAGGCGGGTCGTCCGGCCTGCGCCATCATGCCCTTGCTGCTGTACGTGATTCTGGCGTTGGCGACCTGTGACGACACCACCGTGTTGTTGGGCTGCACGTCGCGGATACGCACCAGACCCTCGAGGCGAACCAGTTCCTGGGCCTGGTTGATCTGGATCCACTTTTCGCCCTCCACCAACAGCACGCCGCCGGGCAGCACTTCGCGCACGGTCACGGCGATGTTGCCGTTCAGGTTGTTGCTCTGGCCGTTGGCGGCCGACCCTTCGAACTCGTTGTCACTTTCCACGCCGAACTTCAGGTCGTCCACGATGCGGTTGCCGACCGTTGGTGCACCGATGCTGGTATCCGTGCTGCGGCTGACCGTGCTGTTGGCGGTGTTCTGGGCCGTGGTTTGCTCCACCAGGGTGACCGTGAGGATGTCACCCACGCGACCGGCCTTGATGTCGCTGAAGAAGCTCACGCTGCGGCCGTTTGCGTAGATGCTGCCGGTGAGCTTGCTTTGTACCTCGGCGCGCGCCAGGTCGATGGGTGGCAGCGGGGGCGTCGGCGGGCTTACACAGCCGGTCAGCAGTACGACGAGCAAGACGATCAGGAAAGGTTTCATCGCAGGGGCCTGCTTACATGTTGTTGTTGAGGAACTGCAGCATCTGGTCGCTGGTGGAGATGGCCTTGGAATTCATCTCATAGGCGCGCTGCGTTTCGATCATGTTTACCAGCTCTTCCACCACATTGACGTTGGAGCCCTCCAGGTAGCCCTGCAGCAGGGTGCCCATGCCATTGATGCCGGGAATGCCCGGGATCGGCGTACCGCTCGCGGTGGATTCGATGAACAGGTTGCTGCCGATCGGCTGCAGTCCGCCGGGGTTGATGAAGTCCACCAGCTGGATGGCGCCGAGCTGGGAGGTTCCTGGCTGGCCGGGCAGCCGCACAGAGACAGTGCCGTCCAGACCGATGGTCACCGACTGCGCCTCTACCGGGATCTGTACCGGCGGCTGAACGGCGAAGCCCGAGGCCGTCACCAGCTGGCCGAGCTGGTTGATCTGCAGCTGGCCATCGCGGGTGAAGGCCAGCGTGCCGTCGGCGCGCAGGATCTGCAGGAAGCCGCGGCCATCGATGGCGACATCCATCGGATTCTGGCTCTGCGACATGGACCCTTGGGTGAACAGCTTGTCCGTCGCCACCGTGCGCACCCCGGTACCGACCATCAAGCCGGTCGGGAACAGCGTGTTCTGCGTGGACTGCGCGCCCACCTGCCGCTGGTTCTGGTAGAGCAGATCTTCGAACACGGCGCGCGAGCGCTTGTAGCCCGTGGTACTGGCGTTGGCCAGGTTGTTGGAAATCACGGACATCTTGGTCTGTTGGGCGTCCAGACCGGTTTTGGCGATCCACAGGGATTGGTTCATGGTGTCGAGTCCTGCTCAAAAAGTCGTGCGTTGCCGGTCAATTGATGCGCATCAGCGTGTTGAGGCGCTTGGAATTCTCATCGCTGCTCTGCATGAGTTTGGTATTGGTTTCGAATTCGCGGGCGAGGTCCATCATCTTCAACAATTCCTCCACCGCGTTGACGTTGCTGCCCTCCAACGTGCCGATCTGCAGGCGCACATTCGGGTCGGCGTTGACCTGCACGCCAAAAGGCGGGCGGAACAGGCCGTCTTCGCCGCGAATCAGGTCTGAGTTCGGTGGATTCACCAGTTTGATCTGGTTCACCACCGCCATGTTGTTGGCCTGGCTGCCGAGCGGGCGGATCGAGATGGTGCCGTCGATGGCGATCGTCACGCTCTCGAAGGGGGGCAGGGTGATGGGGCCACTGTTACCCATGATGATGTGACCAGCGCCGTCGGTCAGCAGACCAGCGGCGTCGATACGAAAGTCACCTCGGCGGGAATAGGCTTCGTCGCCGGTGGCGCTGACCACCGCGATCCAGCCATCTCCCTGCACGCTGGCGTCGAGGTCCCGCCCCGTCTGCTGGATGGGGCCGCGGCTGAAATCGGCAATGCTGTAGTCCTGGCTGCCATCCGCGCTATTGCTCATGTGCAACAGTTCGGCCACGAAGCCATCCGTGCTGGCATTCGCCAGGTTGTTGGCGTTGACGGCCTGCGCCATCATCACCTGGCGTGCCCGCAGGTTGATTGCCCCCATCAGATTGTTCATGACCCGAACTCCCTCAGCCGTTCAGTTCAGCCGGATCAACGCAGGTTGATCACGGTCTGCGTGATCGTGTCCTGCGTCTGCAGGGCCTTCACGCTGGCCTGGAAGTTGCGCTGGGCAGTGATCATTTCCACCAGCTGCTCAGTCACGTCGACGTTGGACTCCTCCAGCGCACCACTCTCAACCAGACCCATGCCGTCCGACCCGGGCGTACCCAACTGGGGCACACCGGAGGCCGGCGAGGCGGACCACAGGTTGCTGCCGGCGGGCTCCAGTGCCGTGTTGTTGCGGAATTTGGCGAGCGCTACCTGCCCCAGCAGTACCGACTGGCCGTTGCTGAGCTGGGCCTTCACGATGCCTTCCTTGTCTACCTTCAGGCCCGTCAGCTGACCGGTGGTGTACCCATCCTGCACGAGGTTGCTCACCGCGAAACGGCCACTGAACTGGGTCAGAGGTTCGAAGTCGAGCTTGATGACCTGCGCAGCAGCGCCGGCGGGGGCCGAAGGCGTCCAACTGGGAAAGGTCACCGGGAAGGTCGGGGGTGGTGTCGGGGTTCCGGTCGGATTCTGGATCTCGCCGTTGGCCGTGAAAGTGACATCCGTGCCGGTGCCGAGCTCGGTGGTGCCATTGATGACTGCCCGCACTTTCCAGGTGTTGGCGGCTGCACCCTTGATGAAGTACACATCCAGTTTGTGCTGATTGCCGAGGCTGTCGAAGATGGTGGTCGTGGTCGACGAGTTGTACATGCCGGTCGTTACCGGCGTGGTAGCACTAACGGTGGCGGGCCAGGCCACGCTCGGCACCAGGGCGCGCGAGTCCAGATTGGCGCCGATGGACACGTTCGCCGTGGCCGCCGGTGGACCAGACACATCGCTGACCCGCAGCGAGCCCACTACGTCACTGATCGTGCCGTTGGCGGCGGGCAGGAAGGCCTGCACCTGATACCCCGACTTGCTGACCAGAAAGCCGTCGGCGTCGAGGTCAAGGTCGCCGGCACGGCTGTAGAAGGTGTTGTTGCTGGCGTCGCGTAGCGTAAGGAAACCGTTGCCGTTGATGGCGAGGTCGAGCGGGTTTTCAGTCACCTTGATGCCGCCCTGGCTGAAGGCGTGGGTGGTACCGTTGATCGCCACGCCGGTTTCCGGGCCGCTGCCCGAGCCGAGCAGGGCCTGCTGGATTACCCCCGCAAAGTTGGCGCGTGACTGCTTGAACGCCACCGTGCCGGCGTTGGAAACGTTGTTGCCGATTACCTCGAGGTTGAAGCTGGCGGCACGAATGCCGGTGACTATCGATTCAAATGACATGTTTTTTCTTCCTGTGGTCTGTTAGCGGTACTGGGAAATGGTGTTGAGGGCTTTGCTTTCGTCGTTGTTCAGTACGAGGCTGACCGCCTGCGTATCCGGATTCACCTGCACGCTCTTCACGCGGGCGAAGCTGTAAACGGGAATCTTCTTCTGTTCCGTACCCACCAGCGCGGTTGCTGTGAGGGTGTAGCTGCTTTGCAGCGCCGGTTCGCCGGCTTCGTTGCTGCCGTCCCAGCTGAAGGCCAGCCGCTGATTGCCGATGTCCTGCACAGGCAGCGTCTTCACCAGATTGCCGGCGAGGTCACGCACCTGCACGTTGACGGCCGTCGCACCGGGGACGTTGGTGACCATGCCGTCCAGCGTGCGGCCGCTTTCGAGGCGAACCGTGCTGCTCTCCACCAGGACCTCGCGGTCCACCAGGGCGCTGGCCTGCAGGCTGCGGCTGGCATCGACCGTACCGGCCACGCCGTCCATGGAGGTGCCGAGCTTGTTGATGCCAGATACCATGCTGAACTGCGCCATCTGGCCGAGGAACTCGGCGTTGTCGGCCGGGTTGGTGGGGTCCTGGTTGTTCATCTGGGCCACGAGGATCTTCAGGAAGTCCTCCTGCCCCAGGGTGTCCGACTTCTTCTTCACCGGCAGGGGAGCCGTAGAAGCGCCGGTGATCTTGTCTATGCTCATGCGTGTAGTCCTCCTGACCGGCTTAGTTGCCGAGGCTGAGTGTGCGGGAGAGCAGGTCCTTCGCCGAGTTCATCACTTCGACGTTGGCCTGGTAATTGCGAGAGGCGTCCATCATTCCCATCATTTCCTCCACCAGGTTGACGTTGGAGGTGAAGATGAAGCCCTCTTCGTTGGCAAGCGGGTGCTCCGGCATGAGCTGGCGCTGGACCGGCGCCATGCTGATGCTGTTGCTGAGCAGCGCCACGCCGCCGTCGGGGTTGATAAAGTCGCCCTTGATTTCGCTGAAGATCGGGCGTTCGGCGCGGTACACCTCCTGCTCCGAGCCGCTGATGGTCTGGGCGTTGGCCATGTTGTTGGCGATCAGCGCCAGGTTACGGCTCTGGGCGTTCAGGGCGGAGCCGCTGATGCGGTAGATCGAGGAAAGTCCCATGGTCATTGACCCCTGATGGCAAGTTTGACGGTGCGGATGCTGCTGTTCAGGAACTGCAGGCTGGCCTCGTAACGCAGCGCGGCGTCGGAGAAGGCGGCCTGCTCGACTTCTTCTTCCACGGTGTTGCCGGTGCTGGAAGCGCGGGTCGGGATGCGGTAGTAGGCTGCATCGGCGGCATTTTCCTGATCACGGATGTGGCGAGGATCAGTCGCGATCAGCTGTGCGGGCTCGGCGATCAGCCCCCCCATGAGGGCACGGAAGTCGAGGTCGCGGGCCTGGAAGCCCGGCGTCAGCGCATTGGCGATGTTGTTGGCCAGCAGCGACGCACGGGTGGACTGGATCTCCATGGAGCGCTGGGAACTGGCGAAGAGGGCGTCGATTTGTTTGATCATGGGCGTCTGGCTCGCAGGGCGGCTGGGCTTGCCTGAGTGAAGCAAGTGCTATGCCAAAACTCATATTATTGATTTATATGGATTTTTCACGGCAACCTGCCGCGGGCGCCGGCGGCAAGCGGCAAGAATTGGCCGCCCTCGGCAACGCCTTGCCAGCCCCTACCCTACTTGCAGGTGGCCGCTGGGGAGTCTGGCATGCTGCTTGCTTGGTATCCCGCAAAGCGGTGTTTCAGTCAATTTCTTGACGATGAAGCTGCAGGTGGCAGTCGTTGGAGTTGGTGCTGGCAAAAGCGGAGTTGGCAGGAGCAAGCGGCGTGGGGAAACAGATCTGGGCATGGGGCGTTGTGGGGCTGCTGGTTTCGGCCGCCGCGCAGGCCGCGGTCACCGCCGCCGAGATCGAGGCACTGGCCCGGCAGCACGCTGCCGCGGCGGCGGAGCAGGCCGGTCTGGCAGACGTACAGATTACGGTGCAGCGGCTGGATCAGCGCTTGCAGCAGCCCGACTGCGCCGGCGACCTGCAGGTACTGGACGAAGGCGCCGGGCTGAAGGCGGGCCGCATGGTACTGCGCATCGGTTGCAGCAACCCGGCCAGTTGGTCGGTGTATCTGCCGGTGCAGCTGGCCTACGACGTGCCGGTCTACCGCTTTCGGCGTGCCATGCAGGTGGGCGACGTCTTGGCCGCCGGCGACTTGGTGGAAGACCGCGTGCCGGCGCACTCGCTGCCGCCGCAGGCCATCACCGACCCGCTGGCCTACACGGGCATGGTGCTGGCGCGCGGCGTCGGCGCCGGCAGTATGGTGGATGCCGGGGCACTGCGGCAGCGCCCGGTAGTCGACCAGGGCCAGCAGGTCACCATCCGCGCCCAGCGCAGCGGCCTGCAGATCAGCATGGACGGCGTGGCGCTGCAGGCTGGGGTGACCGGCGCCTTGATCCAGGTGAAAAACCTGAGTTCGGGCAAGGCCTTGCAGGCGCGCATCGTGGGGCCGGGACTAGTGGAAGTGGGGCCTTGAGGCAGGGTTTGGTGGCTGAAAAGGTGTTTCGGCGGCAGTGTGTCGGTGCACTGAGAGTGAGAAAGTGGTTAAGTTTGGCAGCAGGTCTGCCGTTAATGTCAGCAGTAGTGCTGGCGTCAGTCCAGGAGTAATTCACATGGTCGACATGAAAACGATCAACAACCAACTGAATCAGGCTCGCGTGGGGTCGCGCCCCAGCAGCAGCGTAGCGCGTGACAGCGCTGCCGAGTCGGCGCGCCCCGAGGTGCCGTCCGTGGCTGGCACGCAGGTCACGGTGACCGACACGGTGAACATGCTGCGCCAGATCGAGGAACAGATCGCCAAAGTGCCAGTCATGGATAACGAGCGCGTGGTCGCGCTGCGGGAATCCATACGCAACGGCACGTTCAAGATCGACCCCCGGAAGACCGCCGAAAAACTGCTGGCCTTCGCCTGATCCGAGGCGCGCGGCGGGGCCCTGCCCTGCCGCCAGTGGCCATGTCCGCCACCCCGTCCAGCGATCCCTCGGAGCTTTTGCCGGAACTGCACACGCTGTTCGAGCAGGAGGTTTCCGCTGCCGCCCTTCTGCTGCGAGACATCCAGACTCTTCGTGAACGACTGGCGCAGTCCCCCTCCCTTCCCGACCTCGCCACCGACCTGCCCCACCACGCCCAACTGCGCCAGCTGCAGACCTTGTCGGAGCAGCGCCAGCGGCTTTCGGCGGCACTGGCCGACACCCCGCTGCCGCCGGCCACTCGCGCACTGGCCGACGAGCTCGCCGCGCTTGCCCGCAGTCTGCTCAGCGAAAACGACGCGCTCGGCCAGTCGCTGCAACTGCGACTGGTCTTCTTCCGCCGCCTGCTGAGCCCGCTCGGTAACGCCGCTGACTCCGGCGTCTACGCCCGCGACGGCAACCTGCAAGCCAGCCTGCCCCCGCGCAAGCTCGACACCATCTAACGGCTGCCGACCGGCGGCTGCAAAAAATTGCAAATTGGCACTAAAGCTTTGCGGCAAGGCGTCGTAAATCTTCTTGCAGGCCAAACGAACTTTCGAGCCACCGAACCGGATGCTGGCAACACGACCAGCCTCCAACGCCCAAGAGGAAGAGGACACGACCATGACGATCATCAATACCAACTTGCAGTCCATCAATGCCCAGCGCAACTTGTTCAGGACCCAGAAGAACCTTGACGTCTCTCTGCAGCGTCTGTCCTCCGGTCTGCGCATCAACAGCGCCAAAGACGACGCCGCCGGCCTCGCCATCTCCCAGCGCTTCACCTCGCAGATCCGCGGTCAGACCCAGGCCATCCGCAACTCCAACGACGGCATCTCGCTGGTGCAGATCGCGGAAAGCGCCCTCGTGGAAGTGAGCAACAACCTGCAGCGTATTCGCGAACTGTCGGTACAGTCTGCCAACGCCACCTTCAGCGACTCCGACCGCGTCGCCCTGCAGCAGGAAGCCAGCGAGCTGATCCAGGAGATCGACCGCGTGGGCAAGAACACCAACTTCAACGGCATCAAGCTCACCGACGGCAGCTTCTCGGACAAAGTGTTTCAGACCGGTGACCAGGTCGGCGACAACATCAAGATCAGCGGCAAGATCAATGCCACCAAAGCGGGGTTGAAGCTGACCACGGCAACGGCGATGCAAGAAGGGATTGCATCCGGAACCGGTGCTATCACCGGCGCCGCAATCAATGCCGGGGATTTGACCATCAATGGTTTGGACGTGGGCGCGATTGATGTTGCAGACGCCAAAGCCATCGCGGAAAAAATTTCCACGCTGAAGTCCAATTTGACGGCGACGGCCAAAAACGAGCAAACCGGTATTGCTTTCGGCACTGTGACGGCTCCAGCCGACCAGTCTGCGTATCTGCTGAAGCTGGATGGCAATGCCGTCAACCTGACGTACGACGGCACAGACGTGACCATTGCTGAGGTGGCCACCGCGATCAACGAGATTTCCGGCTACACAGCCAAGGTCAACGGCGGCAACCTGGAGATCACCAAGGCGGATGGCAGCAATTTCAAGCTGGAAGACTCCGGCGCCGCATCGAACGGTGCTGCCGGTCTCGCTGGTGGTGCTGCCGGCGCTGGTACCGCGCAAGACTATTACGGCGTAGTGACCGTTACCTCGACTGACGAGTCGCTGGTCATCGGTGGCACTGATCCCACCAAGGCTGGCCTCACCGCTGTCTCCATCACGCAAGCCACCAATACGCTCAATATCGACTCGGTGGAAGGGGCGGAAGCGATGATCAATGCCGTCGACGATGCCCTTGCCGTGGTGAACAGCAACCGCGCCGCGCTCGGTGCCGTACAAAACCGCTTCGACTCGGTGGTCACGAGCTTGCAGACCTCCATCGAGAGCCTTAGCGCTGCCCGTTCGCGTATCCTGGATGCAGATTTTGCGGCAGAAACCGCGAACCTGACCAAGAACCAGATCCTGCAACAGGCTGGTATCGCGATGCTGTCGCAGGCCAACCAGCTGCCGCAGAACATCCTGTCCCTGCTGCGCTGATCGACAGTTCCACGCTGGACCCCGAAGGGGTGGCGCCGCAAGGCGCCACCCCTTTTTTCGTTCCCCGTGAAAATTTCCTAAAGTTCTGCTGCGGTGTTGTCGTTAAGAGATCGTTGGGGGTGATTTGCCTCTGTAGGTAATGCCGGTGGAAGCCGGGGGAGTGGGTCATGAGAGTGAGTGAGGCGGGGGTGGTGGCGCCGGTGGTGCCGCGCACCA
>CANGUU010000046.1 GCA_947457195.1 Gammaproteobacteria bacterium | reverse complement strand
GCCGCGGCCATCATGCTCTGCCACCTGTGGGTAGGGGCAGAGCGGTCGGGTCAGCGGCGGCAAGCGCGGGGCGTTGGGCTGGGGTGAATTCAGGCGAGTCGCGATGAGGCGCTCCGGGGCGCTGCCGCTGCTCACCCAGGCATCGAGCGTACCGAGCGTGTCGAAGCTGTTCGGGCCTTCACCGCCACTGCAGTGGTCCATGCCCGGCGCCATGAACAGCCGCAGCTGCTTGTCCTGCGTCTCCTTGTCGAGCGAGCCCTGCAGCGTGGCGTGGAAGGCGAGCGTATTGGTGGCGGGGATGAGGCCGTCATTCCAGCCGTGGCTCAGCAGCAACTTGCCGCCACGGGCAAAGAAGGCCTGCAGCCCTTCAGCCGGCACGTCGAGTACGGCGGAGGCGAACGCGCGCGCCTCAGCGGATTCGCTGCTGAAGTCCATGGTCAGCCAGTTCCAGCCGCCATCGCTTCCGTGCACCAGCTGCTGGAAGTAACTCATGGCGACGGGGAAAGGAGTGGGCGCCAGCACCAGGGCCGCGAGCTGCATTTCCGCACCCCGCGGCCAGCCTGGCAGCAGCGACCTGCCATCACTGCCGCGCACGCCGTCGTAGATTGCTTGCACGGCCTCGGCCTGCGCAGTGCTGAGGCAGCTCTCGCTGCTTCCGGCGGCGCACACCAGCGAGACCGGGTTGAAGCCGCAGGTTTGTGGTCTGCCGACGAGTCCATCCTGCAACCCGTCCTCGGCGTCGCACTGCTGCACGACGGCGCCGTGCACCAGGGACAGGGCGGCCATGTCCAGTTGTGCACCGTCCCGCCGTTTGGTGACCCAGTTTGCCCACATGCTTTGCGTCATGAGGTCGGTCATCGGATTGGCCGGCGCCATGGCGGAGATGGCGTCGTAGTCCTCTGGGTAGCGGTAGGCTGCCATCAGCCCCTGGCGACCGCCCGTGGAGCAGGAGTCCCAAAACGCGTGTGTTTCGGGTGCGCCATAGAAGGCGGCGATGGCCTGCTTGGCCGTTACCGTCATGAGATGCACGGCGCGGTGACCGAAGTCCACCAGCTTCTCCGGATGACCGACGGCCCACTCGGCCGTGAGACCCGAGCCGCTGTGCCCGGTGTCCGTGGTGGCCGCGGCATAGCCGCGGCTCACGGGCGCCGCCAACTGCGACAGGCTGAGCTGGCCCGCCCAGATGCCGTTGCCAATACCGACGAATTTGCCGTTCCAGCCCTCAGCGGGCAGCCACACTTCCACGCGGATCGAGGAGTCGGCGGTCGGTTGCAGCAGCGCTTCGACGCGACAGAAAGCCGGCACCGAGGCGTAGGCACCGCCACCCACTCCCGGCGGTGGACCGCCCGGCGCGGCCGGCGGGGTGAAGCCGCCGGCCGGGATCAGCGTGGCCGACGTGACCTGACCCTGCTCGAGTGCCAGCGACGCCAGCGCGCCGCAGTCGGCGGCTCGCGCAGACAAGGACAGGGAGGAGACGAACAGACCTACGGCAAGGGCGAGCGGTCGGGTAACAGGCATGGGCACTCCGGCTGTGGGGAAGGAAGGGGCATAGGGCTTGGCGCTGCGGGACCAGCTTAGTGGTGTCCGGGGAGCGGGTCCAGAACACCGCCGTGCCAGGACGGCTGGACCGAGGCAGAAACATCGGCGCCCCACGCAGGCCTTGCCGGCCTGAACCCGCGGGAACTCAGGTTTTCCGTACCACCCGGTCTCCCGTGCGGGTAATGACACCCCGGAATTGGCTGGGTAGTATCGGGCGCACGTTGTTGACCAAGGGGAGGTCCCATGCGTCAGGTCCTGAGAGTTCTCGGCTTCGCTGCCGCACTGTCTCCGTGGGCGGGATTGCCTGCCGTGGCGCAGGAGGGACATCCGATGTCCGGTATCTGGGTGGGCGATTGGGGCGTCGGCGATGCAGCGCGCTCGCGTGTCGTGCTGGTGCTCGACTGGAAAGGGTCGCAGCTGTCCGGTGTGATCAATCCCGGCGAGGCAGCCGTGCCGGTAAAGACGGCGCAGGTAGACCCGAGCGACTGGAGTCTGCACCTCGAAGCGGAGGCGACAGACGGCGGTGGCACCGTGCAATGGGTGCTCGACGGCAAGCTCGATGATCTTGGTACCTACAATCGCAGTCTGACGGGTCGCTGGAGTGTCGACGGTCGCGCCGGGACCTTCAGTATCACCCGCCAGTAAGCGGTGTCTGGCTGCCGCTCCGGGCGAGAGCGGGTGAGGCCGGCGCCAACCAACAAGAGACTGGCCAGCGAGCCGGCCGCAATTCCGAGGGGAAGTCGTATGGGGTCAAACATTACCGCTGCTGTTGCGCTGCGCCGCGTGGCGGCCGCGTTCATTCTCGCTGGCCTGGGCACGCTGGCGCAGGCGCACCACGTGCCTGCGGCGAAATTCGATACGGCGCAGCCGCGGGAACTCCACGGCAAGGTCTCCAAGGTCGACTGGCTGAATCCGCACGTGCATCTGTTCGTGGAGGTCGAGGAAGGTGGCAGCACCACGAGCTGGGCGGTGGAGCTGGAGAGCACCGTGGACTTGCGTCGCAGCGGCTGGACGTCTTCCACCGTGAAGAGCGGCGATCTGATCACGGTACGTGGCACGGTGGCACGCAATGGCAGCCGCCAGCTGTGGGGAGATGAGGTCATCCTCGACGCCAGCGGTCAGCGCGTGTTTACCGTCAAGGCGGCTGAACCACCGCGCTATGCGGACGCCACTGGCCCGACTCCGCGCTGGCCCGATGGCACACCGCGGCTCGGGCCACCGGCGGGCAAGTCCGGTGGCTACTGGGCGTTTCCGAGCGAAGTGGCGTTGGTGGAAGACGGCGTAAGTGTGGCGATGGACAGCCATGGGCTGCTCTCCAGCATCGAAGAGGCCGCCAAGGTTGCGCCCTTCCAGCCGTGGGCGCTGGATCTCTACAAATACCGCCAACTGAATTTCCTGAAGGACGATCCGATGTTCCTGGACTGCAAGACCCAGGCCGGCCCCCGTATCTTCCAGCGACCCCTCGGCGTGGTATTGCTCGAAGAACCCGAACACCGGCGCATCCGCAATTTCTGGGGCGATGGCAACCAGAACTGGCGCACGATTTTTCTCGATGGGCGTGAGCAGACCGGTCTTCCGGACGGCAACGCCGAAGATCCGCTGTACTGGGGCCATGCCGTGGGTGCCTGGGAGGGCGACACCCTGGTGATCGACACGGTCGGCTTCAACGACAGTTTCTGGTTTTCCAATGGTGGATTGCCGCACACGCCGCAGTTGCACCTCGTGGAGCGCTACTCGCGTCCTGTGTTTGGCACGCTGCACTACGAAGTCACCATCGATGATCCCGGCACTTACACCCGTCCCTGGAAAGCCAGCTGGGATCTGGTCTGGGTACCGGATGCCGAACTGCCCGTGTATTACTGCCAGGACAATCGTCCCTGATTCCCACCCCTTGTTGCCGGAGGCACTGTCATGAAACGTTCCATCGCCGCCTTGTTGCTGGTCTGCACCGGCTTGCTGGCCGGCGCCTTGCCGGTACAGGCGCACCATTCCTTCGCTGCCGAGTTCGATGCCGACAAGCCTGTCACGATTCGTGGCAACGTCACGCGCATTGCCTGGACCAACCCGCACGTGTGGATCTACCTGAACGTGAAGGACGAAAAGACCGGGGAACTGGTGAACTGGGGCTTCGAGATGGGGGCGCCGCATCAGGTCCGCAATCGCGGTTGGGATCGCGACACGCTCAAGACCGGGGACGAGATCATCGTCGAAGGGTCGCTGGCGCGTGATGGCAGTCCGCGCATGAACGCGCGGACGGTGACGTGGGCTGCGACCGGCGAAAGTCTGGGCGCTGCGTCCAGCCAGAACGCCGCCCAGTGATGCTGCCCTGCCTGCCAACTGTGAGGAATTCCGCCATGTCAAAGTCCGTGCTGCCGCCGGCGCTTCGCCCGTTACCGCTGCTGATCGCCGCGTTGTGCGCGCTGCCCGCGGGGGCAGCCGAGCCTGACGCGGCCAGCGTACGGCCCATACCGCGGCTCGCCAATGGCTGGGTGAGCTTCGAAGCGCCTCCCGGCGAGAAGGGCGTGTGGAACCGGGGCGACTATCGTGCCGTGATACCGGAAACCGAGCAGCAGACCGCGCTGCGCGACAACTTCGGGCGCGGCAGCGATCCGCTCAATCAAAAGCCGCGTTTTTCGGCCGTGCCCTTCCAGCCGTGGGCGCGTGAACTCTTCCTCTGGCGCCAGGTGCATGAGATCGAGCCCTACGGTCGCTGCAAGCCTACTGGCGGCTTGCGCCACATGTCGGTCCCCTACGGCACGGACATCGTGCAGGTGCCGGAGCAGCAGCGCATCTACATCTTTCATACCGGCGGCTCCCACAGCTTCCGCACCATCTACATGGACGGGCGCGAGCACCCGAGCGATCTCGACCCCAGCTACGGCGGACATTCGGTCGGTCACTGGGAAGGAGACACTCTGGTGATCGACACGGTCGGCTTCAACGAGCGCGGCTGGATCGATGCGCGCGGTGCGCCTACCACCCAGCAGCTGCACCTTACCGAGCGCATCACGCGGCTCGATTTCAACCGTCTTTCCTACGACATGACGATCGACGATCCCGGCGCTTATACAGCGCCCTGGACGACTGGCATGGTGATGAACTGGACGCCCGATAGCGAAACCTTCCAGTTCCTTTGCCAGGACGGCAACCTTGCCCAGGAATTGATGGTGGGCGGGGGCAGCACCGGCATCGATCGCACCAGCCCTATCGTCCCCTGATCCGTGGAGTTGCCATGAGTCTTGCCCGCGCCTTTCTGCTCGCCTCCCTGCTGCTGCCTGCGTTGACATTCGCGCAGCAGGGTCATCCCCTGCAGGGCATCTGGTTGGGTGATTGGGGCCCGGATCCGGCCGAGCGCCACGATGTGGTGCTCGAACTCAATTGGCACGACACCACGTTGAGCGGGGCCATCAATCCCGGTTTCCCCGACGCGGCCACCCTGACAAGCGGTACCCTCGATTCGTCGGACTGGAGCGTGCATCTGGAGGGCGACAGCAAGGATGCCGCAGGCGCCGCCGTAAAAGTGGTCGTCGATGGCCGCCTCGAGGATCTGGGCTCTCCGAACCGCACGCTCAGCGGCGTCTGGCGCCGCGGCGCGGTCAGCGGCACCTTCTCGCTTCGTCGCGAGTAGCCGCTCCGGCAGCGAGGGCGCTGGCCTCGCGTGCCAAGTGCTCGCGCCATGGCCGCGCAGCGCCACGGCGGAGAGGCACCGCCTGTGTTCAGGGCGCGAAGCGGATCATGGCCTCGGCGGGTGAGGTTGGAATCTGCAGTTGCAGGTAGGGCTTGTCGGCCGCCTCGTGGCACCCCTGGCAGCCGTGCATCATGGCCGTGTAGCCCTCCACGAATCCTGCGCGGTCTCTGGCGCTGATGCTCTTCTCGATGGCCGCCAGCTGGTTGGTTTCCAGCGCCGTGGCAATCGGGGTCAACTCCACCTCACGCTCCCCCACCTTGCGCAGTGGGGTAATGCGGATCGCCCAGCGCAGTCGCACGCGTGTTTCACTGAGATAGAACTGCGCCAGCGGCCAGTTTTCCGCCTGGGCGGCAAACCAGAGATTGCTGAAGTTGTAGGCGACCTGCGTCATGGCAAAGGCCTGGCCGGGCATGATGCTGCGCAGCCGCGCCACTTCTTCCTGCAGGGACTCCAGCGTGGGAGGACTGGAAGGCGCTGCTGGCTCTGCCGCCTGCGCCTGGCCGATCATCGTCAATCCGCAAAAAACTAGTGCTCTTGTCGCCTTACGCACGGGCCTGCCCTCGCTGTCGGTGGAGAAAATCGTACTGTGGAGGGGCATTCTTAAGAAAACCTTAAGCTGTGCCCGCCGTGGCACGCGGCGGCGAGGCAGACGCTCGGTGCCGAGCAGGGGCCCTGCCAGCGCGCGAGCGTCGCCGTGCACCTTCACTCACGGGGTCTGACGCGGACCGTAGTGGGGTGCCGGGCTGCCCTGTTCCAGCGCGCCGATGTCGGGCGCGGCACCGGTGAAGCCGTCGGTGATGCCCGGTAGCGCCACGCCGGCATCGACAGCGGCGGCACCCGCCTGCAGGCTGAAGTCAAAGTCCTCGGGCCGATACACCCGTGTGGGGTCTGACGCATCCGGCGGGGCCGCCCGGCTGAATACCGACCAGTCGAGCATACGGCTGTGCTGGTCCTGTCCGGTGGCGGCGGCGTACTCGTCGAGCGTGGCGAAACTGCGCAGCGGTCGTGCGGCACGGGCATCGTAGTTGACCTCGGCATCCGGGCCGGCCCAACCGAAGGCGGCAGGTCCCTTGGCCGCACCGAAGCCGTTGTAGTCGGAGCTGGACCAGGGCGTGAAGGTCTCCACCGAAAAGACTTCCGGCCAGGCGCCCTGCGGCAGGATCAGGTTGTTGCGGAAGTGCAGGTTGGACGCCGGTCCCATCTGGTGGGCTTCGCTCAGCAGCGTGTTGTTGTACACCAGCACGCCTGCCCCGTTGGCCGTGAGCTTGAGGGAGCCACCCTCCGGCGCGTGGTAGACGAGGTTGCGGATGAAATAGACCGGTCCTCCCAGCGCGGGCTGGGCCGACAGCGCGCGATGGGCCATGTTGAAGCAGCGGTTGCCGATCACGCGGATGTTGTGGGCGGCACCATCCGCCTCGATGCAGTTGTCGTCGACGTTGCGGATGTCGTTGCCGACGATATCGTTGGACACGGCCAGCAGTGGCTGCTCGGGCCAGCCCTCGGGATCTCCATAGGTGGCGTGGTCGATGCCATCGTGGAAATTTTCGACGAGGTTGTGGGCAATGACGTGGCCGGAGCCATAGACCTTGACGGCGTATTCAGACAGCAGCGGCTGCGGAAAGCCCGGCAATTCCTGCCAGGTGCGACCGATCCAGCCCATCAGCCGGGTGGGGTCGTTGCGGCCGATGAATATGTTGTCTGCAATGTAGAAGTCGCGCGCTGCACCCCAGTCGGTGTAGACACCGCGCCCGACATTTTCCAGCCGCGACCGCACGAGCGTGAAGCCGACTGCACCGAGCATGCGCTTGCGCCCGAGCAGGAAGGCCACGTCCGTGTTGCGCACCGTGAGGCCCTCTACGTAGTGGTGGTCTGCAGCGGTGAGGTCGAACAGCACAGCATTGTCGGCCCCGTCGAAAATCACCTCGCCATCGCCGGCCGCCCGGATCACGATCGGTCGTTCCGCCGTGCCGTCCGCGGTGAGGTAGAAAGTGCCATCGAACAGCGTGGAATTCGGCCCGGCATAGCGGCGCCGCTCTTCGCGGTAGGTGCCGGCATGCACCAGGATCACGTCGCCCGGTTGCACCCGCGGCTGGAAACTGTTGACGAAGTCGGCGCCATTGGCGCCCGTGTTGTAGGCGGCCATCAGGCTGTTGAAATTGGGGGTGAGCTTTTCGCCCGTGTAGTCGCGCGGGTAGACATGGTAGACGTTGCCCCCGGCGGCCGGGCGCGGGATTGGCCGGGTACGGGCCGTAACGATACGCTCGACCGGCGTGCTACCCGCCGGTGCGTCGGCATCGCTGAGGCGCAGGCGCACGCGGTACTCGGTATCCGGCTCCAGCGAAAATACACTGCCGGCAAACATGTTCGGCGCCGTATAGTGAAACGAGGCGCCCTGCTGCACAGCCTCGCCCTGCAGGCGCAGCAGGGGCGCACCGGTGTGCCAGGCGGTTTCGCCCTGCCTTTGCCAGTCCAGCGTCACGGTGGCATTGCGGTTGGCATCGCCCTCGATGCGCCATTCCAGACCCAGCGCCGTGGTGGTCGGCGGTTCGACGATCAACTCGCCTGCCTGTGCCAGGATATCGACCGGTTGCGCGGCGATGTGGTGGGCCGACCACGACGCAACGAGTGCAGCGAAAAGGTGAAGGTGGGTAGCTTTCATGGCGATCCATCCCAGGGCGCTAGTGACTTGCACATGAAGATACTGTGCGGATCCGGTACGTATTCGGCGAATGGGTCACATTCGATGAAGCCACAGTCCGCATAGAGGGCTCTGGCAGCATCGAAGTAGGCCATCGATCCGGTCTCCAGCCACAGTCGCCGGTACCCGCGGCGACGCGCCTCATTGATCAGATGGTGCAGCAGGGTCCGGGCCACTCCCCGTCTGCGAAAGGGGCTGGCCGTGCGCATGGACTTGACCTCACCGGCCTGCGCGTCGAGATGCTTCAGTGCAGCGCAGCCGAGCAGGGTGTCGCCTTGCCACAGGCTCCAGAATGCAATATCGGCTTGACGCAGGCGATCAAGGTCCAGCGCATGAACGCTTTCCGGCGGCGAGGTGGCGTAGATGTCGCGCAGGGTCAGCGCAACCGCCACATGGGTGCCGGCCACCGGGCTTACGGTATGGGTGGAGTCGTGCGGCCACCCACAGTGATACCCAGTGCCTTGCTCAGCACTGCCACTACGGCCGCCTTGGCGTCCTCGCTGGGGTTGGGTGCTTGCGGACCGGTGCGCGGCGGCGCCAGTGCTGCATCGAGTGCGGTGAGCCCGGCGGCGTCCTTGATCGTCGGGTCGGCACCTTGCTCGAGCAGGTGCTGGACCACACGCTCCCAACCCAGTTCGGCGGCGGCAAACAATGCGGTACGACCTTCATGGTCGCGGCCCTGTATGTAGGCCACCAGCTTGGCGCTGTGGGTGTGGCTGTCGGTGACACGGGCATTGATGTCGGCACCGGCATCCAGCAGCAGGTCGAGGGTCTGGATGATGCGCACCTGCGCATCGCCACCCTGTGGCTGGCTGCCTTCCCGGCGGCCCGTGCCGGTCATCCCGGCGGCTGCCATGAGCGGGGTGATGCGAAAAGCGTTGGGCACATCCACTTCGGCCTTGTGCGCCAGCAGTGCCTTGATGGCATCGTGATCATGGCTCAGCACGGCGATCATCAGCGGTCCGGTGCCCCCACGCTGCATGTAATCGGCGAAGCGACCGCGGCCTGGTCCGTTGGGCCGCATGCGTGTCAGTTCGTGGTTGGGATCGACGCCCATGACAAGCAGTCGGTTGACCACATCCATGGCCTTGACGACGGACTGCCCCTGCGCCGCTGCCTGCGTACCGAGCGCGCTGCCACCGACGCCCCCGAAATTCACGCCGGCTCCGCCGCCAAAACCACCGCCGGGCGGCCGGAAGGAATTCATGTCGACGGCCACATAGAGCGGCGTGCGGCCACTCATGTCCCAGGTATCCGGCTTCGCGCCCTTGTCGAGCAGGTACATCGCAATGTCGAAGGCACGGTTGTCGAGCGCGTTGATCAGCGGAGTAACGCCGTCCGGGTTGGGTTGGTTGATGTCGGCACCGGCCTCGACGATGGCCACGGCACAGGCGTAGCAGCCTGAGCGTGTGGCGTACAGCAGTGCCGTGAGACCGCCGGTATTGCGGAATTGCGCGCGGGGCTCGGAGGTCATCTGACGCTCCCAGTCATCGCTCTTGGCGCGGCGACTTACGTCGGCGCCGTGGCGCAGCAGCAGGTCGACCACAGCGGCGTGGCGGTTGGCAGCGGCCCACATGAGTGCATTCTGCCCGCGGAACGTTTCCACGGCATTGACATCGGCGCCCTTGGCGATCAGCTGTTCCGCGATTGGCAGCGAGCCCAGTTGTGACGCCAGCATCAGTGCGGTCTGGTTGTCGAGATTGGGCGAGTCGGCATCGGCGCCGGCATCGAGCAGCAATGTGACGAGTTCGACATCGCTCAGCTTGACGGCTTCGCTGAGCGCACTGCTGCCGAAGCTGTTGACGACATCGGCCCTCGCACCTGCCTTCAGCAGGCCGCGCACCAGTTCGTGGTCGACGTTGTAGGTGGCCCACATCAGCGCCGTCGAGCCATCGGCCGAGGGCAGGTTGACGTCGACGTCGGGCGACGTGATGGCCGCCAGTACTGCTTCGCGCTGCCCGTTGCGCACGAGGTCCACGAGCGTTTCTTGCGCTGACGCCGCCATGGCCGTTGTCAGTGCTGCCGCGAGCAATGCAGCGCCCGCCATCGTCCGGTTATTCATGCTGTTCTCCAGGGCGTCAAACGATGTTGCCGCCGAAATTGGTGTAATGGGCCCAGTGACCCTTGGCGATGTCGTAGAGGAATTTGTAGGGGTCCTGGAACTTACGGTCGACTTCGTCGAGAACGCCCGCCTCCAGCATGTCCTTGGCGCTGTTGCCCTTGTCGGTGAGGTCAGTGGTCCGGTCGTAGAGGTGCGCCATCATGTCGCGCTCGGCCTGCAACTGGGCGCGCGTCATCACCGGACCATAGGCGGGTACGATACGCGTCTGCTCGTTGGCCAGCGCCAGCAGGTCGTCGAGGGCATCGACGCGCCCACCCAGCCAGCCGCCGGCAAACCAGTCGTGCACAGGGTCACGTTCTGGGGAGGCCACGTCACCCACGGCCAGTACATTGGCACCGCGCAGGAACACGTAGATGTCGCCACGGGTATGCGCCTCGAGCAGGTAGCCGAACTCGATGATTTCTCCGCCGGCCTGCAATTCCCCGTGTTCTCGGAAGGTTTGGGTCGGCCGCGCCGCCGGTGGCAGGGCGGGCTCCCAGCGGTCTTCCTGGGGCAGGTAGTGGTCGGCCGACAACCACTGCCCCGTGATCGTGTGGGCGTGGATGATGGCGCCATCCTCGGCGAACAACAGGTTGCCGCCACTCTGGTCAGCATGGTAGTGCGTGTTGAACAGCCTGCTTACCTTGGCGCCACCGAGCGCATTCCTGACGGCGGCGGCCAGGCGGGCGCTGCCACTGTCGACGAGGACCAGTCCCTCGGGCGTCTTCAGGGCCAGCACATTGCCGGGGGCTCCGCTGACGAGTGAAACAGAGTTGGCCAGTGCCTGTACCGGCAGGCGGGCCGGCTCGGCACCGAATACCGGCGCCAGCAGCGCACCGGCGAGTCCACCGATGCCAGCCTTGAGAACGGTCCTGCGATTGCTGAGCTGCGCGCGCTGCATGGCCGTACTCACACGTCCGACAGCACGCCGGTGCTGTTGCCAAAACTTTCCTGCGGAATGCCGAGCTTGTCGAGAATGGTGAGATGGATGTTGGCGAGGGGCGTGCGTTCCGGCGGCGTGACATTCTTGCCGCCCACGTGCTTGCCGTTGGCACCACCGACAAGAATTTCGGGCAGCGGGTAATTGTCGTGCTGGTTGCTGTTCCCCATGTTCGAACCGTAGAGGAACAGCGAGTGGTCGAGCACGCTGCCGTCGCCGTCCGGCGTGTCGGCCAGCCGCTGGAGGAAGTCGGCAAAGCGTTCCATGTGGTAGCGCTGGATGATGGTCAGGCGGCGAATGCGCTCGCGGTCGTTGCTGTGGTGACTCACCGGGTGATACGAATCCGGCACCCCGACATGGTTGTAGGTGCGGTTGGTGCCTTCGGCCACCATCACGTAACTCGCGACCCGGGTGAGATCGGCCTGATAGGCCAGCGCCAGCAGGTCGAACATGAGACGGACCTGCTTGTCGAAATCCTCGAGTTCACCCACCGGAGCATCCGGTACCTCGATGGCAGCCAGATCGCGGGCACCGGCCATTTCCACTCGCCGCTCTATTTCACGGACGGTGTCGAGATAATCCGACAGCAGGGCACGGTCGCTGGCGCCCAGCGTGGTGCCAAGCGACTGCGCCCGTTCGCTGATCATGTCGAGGATGCTGGCGTTCTTGCGGATGAGGGCCTCACGCTCGGCGGCCGTGTCGCCCTCTCCCAGCAGTTGGATGAACACCTTGCGTGGGTTGTATTCCATTGGCAGCGGGGTGTTGGCATTGGCGTAGGCGGTGGTAACGGCGTAGAAGCCGCCGTTGCCGGCCGCCACCTGGATAGTGGTTTCCGAGGCGACCTCCAGGGAGGGCAGCGCTGTCTGCTGCCCGAGCTTCTGGGCAATCACCTGATCGAGTGTGACGGCCATGCTGGCACCCTTGGCGGCGGTATCGGGCCGCACGCAGGACAACCAGGTCGCCGGGTTGAGTGTGTGCACCGAGCCACCCGCCGCCGTGTTCTCGATGTTTTCGAAGGTGGTGACGTAGTGCTTCAGCTTCTCGAGTGGGGAAAGGATGTGGCCGAGCGTGAAGTCAGCCCCTTTGCCGGTCGACGTCCATGCATCTGCTTCCTTGCCGAAAGGCGTGTTGTTCATGATGGCGCCGTGCGGGAGATAAAAGAATCCGGCCCGGGTCTTGGGCGTGGCCGCGGTCTGGGCGAGAGCCGTACTTGCCGGCACCATCGCATCCAGCAGCGGCAGGCCCAGAGCCACGGCGCCATTGCGCAGCACGGTGCGGCGGGAAAGGTGTTTCTTGGTCAGAAAATGCGCCATCGTCTGTCTCCCCTGGAATCTGCGTTCAATCGGAAGTGGCCACCGCAGCGGCAGCCTCCGTGAGTTGTTCCTCTGCGCCCTGCAGCCGGAAGGCCTCACTGCGCACGATGCCGCTCACAATCGCGGCGAAGCTGTAGTCGGCTGAGGCCGCGTCCCGGACGATCTGCCTCACGGTCGGCATGTCGAAGTACTCCACCTCACGATTGAGCGCATACATCAGCAGGCGCTTGGTCACCGTTTGCGGAAACTGGTCGCGCCGGCTCAGCAGGTACTGGCGCAGGTCATTGACGCCGCTCAGGTGCTGGCCATTGGACAGCACGGTGGTGGCATCGATCGGTGCCCGGGCAGCCGCATCCACGTCGCGCCAGCGTCCCGTCACGTCGAAGTTCTCCAGCGCCAGACCGGGCGGGTCGATCACCCCGTGACAGGCCATGCACGTCGCATTCTGGCGATGCTGTTCTAGGCGGGCGCGAATGGTGGTGGGTTTCTCGCCTTCCCGCACCGACAGGTCGGTTTCCACGTTCGGCGGCGGTGGTGCCGGCGGTGTGCCGAGCAGGCGCTCCAGCACCCAGGCCCCGCGCAGGACGGGCGATGTCCGGTCGCCGTAGGAGGTGCGCAGCAGCATGGCACCTTTGCCCAGCAGGCCACGACGGGCGTCGTTGCTGAGGGTCACGCGGCGGAACTGCGGGCCATATACGCCGGGAATGTCGTACTGGCGCGCCAACGCTTCATTCACGAAGGTGTAGTCGGCATCCAGCAGGTCGAGCACGCTGCGCTCTTCCAGCAGCACGCTGGCAAGGAACAACCGCATCTCGGTGGTGAAGTTGCGGCGCATGGCTTCGTTGAAGCTGCGGTCTGCCGGCTCGATCTGCTCCAGTTCGTCGAGGTTGAGCCAGGCCATCGCAAAATTGTCGACGAGTGCCATGGCGCGTGAGTCGGCCAGCATGCGCATGACCTGCTTTTCCAGCACACCAGGATCGGACAACTGCCCTTCAGAGGCCAGTGTGATCAGCTCGGCATCGGGGCCCTGGCTCCACAGGAAGAAGGCCAGACGCGAGGCCAGTTCGAGATCATCCAGCGGGCGGGCATCCTCACCCTCGGGGGCGTCGATGCTGCGGTACAGGAAGTCCGGGCTGGACAGGATGGCGGTGATGAGTTCGACAACGCCGGCGTCGAAGCCCCCGGCTTCGCTGCGACCGGTTTCATAGAACGGCATCAGCAGATCGAGGTCGGTATCGGTGACCGGGCGCCGGAAGGCCTGCGTGGCGAGATTGCGCGCGATGCTTTCGGCGCAGGGGCGCTCCTCGGCTGTCTCGAGTGGCTCGCAGACGAAGACCTTGGCGCGACTGGCATTCATGGAGATACCACCGGGGTTGAAGGGTCCCGCCACCTGCATGCCTCCCTTGATCACCGGCATGTCACCGATCCTGCCGCCGCCGGCCGTGTCGTTACTCATCGACCAGGCGCGCTCGATGTAGGTCGCCGTGATCTCGTGACGGCCAGCCTTCACGGGAATGGTGAAGGTCATCTTGGCGACGATGGCCTCGCGGCCGGCCTGGGCAAAACGGTCGGTCTGCTCCAGATCTTCCGGCCCACCGATGTTGCGCCGCGCGGCTTCCACTCCATCGACCAGGATGACCATCGTGGCCTCGGTCAGCATGCCGAAGGGGTAGAGACCGGCGTTGAGGTTGTCGGCATCGAGAAAATCGAAGCGATATTCACCGTCGGCGGGAAACACGTGACTGAAGCGCATGCCGCCACGGGAACCGAGCGGGAATCCGTCGAGGTGATTGGCCTGCCCCGAGTTGAAGCCGGGGCCGCCGCCCGTGCTGCCGCTGGCGGGGTAGAACGTGTTGGCAAGCTTCGGTACCGGCTCTCCCACCGCCCGCACGGCCACGCGCCGCGCAGCCGACAGATACTGTTCGAGAAAGGACGGCGAAATACCGAGTGCGCCCGCCTGGTTGCTGAAGCCTTCCACTTCGATGTCGGTCGGCAGCACCTGTTTGGGGTCGACTTCGACACCGAGCAGATCCTTTACTGCCGTGGCGAATTCCGTGCGGTTCAGCCGCTGGATCGGCACATGCCCCACGTGGCCCTTGCGGGCCGCTGCATCGATGGAGCCTTCGAGGAAGGCCACGACGGCGTCGACAGCCTGCTGTTCTGGTTGCTCCTGACCTGCCGGCGGCATCAGACGGCCGCGCAATTTGACGAGGGCTTTTTCCCAGATCTCGGCGGCTTGGGCCGGATGGTTGAAATCCACACCCTCGAGATCGAGGCTGCCCGCCCAGTCTTCGCTGTTGTGGCACTTCACGCAGTAGGTCTGCACGGTGCCTTGCAATGCCGCCGGGTCGGAGACGACGGCCTGGGCCAGCGCCAGGGGTGAGGCGAGCAGCAGGCCCGAGGCGGCGAGACAGGCCGCAGCCGACCAAAAAGCGCTGTGGCAAAAAACCGGATTCCTGCGCATAAATCCTCGTCGATATTCAACTTTTCTGCGCCGTCAACACAGACGGCCCCATCGCCCGCAGCATAAGAGATCGCCCAAATGCCGTCCATCCCGCAGCGGCTCTGCGTCAGTCGCCGATCAGCGCGTCCACACCTCGATGACATTGCCCTCCGGATCACGGCCCAGGCTGACCGGCTGCCGCTCGGTGACAGCGCCGGCCGGTTCATCGATGCGGCCACCGGTGGCCAGCGCGGCTGCCCGGGCATGCGCCAGATCTTCCACCGTCACGCGCAGGTGGTAGCGAGCGCTGGCGGGCGGCAGCGGGACCGGGGGCATGGTGGGGCCGGAGCCGGCCGCGCCCGGCCGCTGTTGCAGCGCCAACTGCAGGGCGGGGCCGTTGAATTCGGCGCGCTCTTTGCCGGCCCGCACGGGCGCTACGCCGAGCAACGCCTCGTAGAAGGCTGCCACGCGCCGCAGATCGTCGACGAACAGGACGAGTCCCGCCGCCGGTGGCTGACCGAAGCGCTGATGGAGAGCCACCGGCTCGCTGCCGCGGCGCAGGCGCAGGTTGATGGCCTCCACCGCCACCGAGAAGGCCATGGCGAAATACACGTAGCCCTTGGGAATGTGGGTGTCGAAGCCATCGGCCACCAGCACGACGCCGACTACCAGCAGGAAGGCCAGAGCCAGCACCTTGATGGTCGGATGCGCCGCGACCAAGCGGGCGATGCTGCCTGCGAACAGCAGCATCAGGCACACCGATAGCACCACCGCCGTCATCATGATTTCGATTTCATCCACCATGCCAACCGCCGTGATGATCGAGTCCAGCGAAAACACGATGTCGATCACCGTAATCTGCAGGATCACCGAGAGGAACGTGTCCTTGCCGACGCTGCTGCCTCCCTCGGCGCTGCCCTCCAGCAGGTGGTGGATCTCCCGGGTGCTCTTCCACAGCAGGAACAGGCCGCCGCCGATGAGGATGAGGTCCCGCCCGGAGAAGTCGTGGCCGGCAGCGAGGAACAGCGTGCGGGTCAGCCCGAAAATCCAAGACAGCAGCAGCAAGAGACCGAGCCTCATCAGCAGCGCCATGCCGAGACCCACCCGCCTCGCCGTCTGCTGCTGTGCGGCCGGCAGGCGCTCCACCAGGATGGAAATGAAGATGATGTTGTCGATGCCCAGCACCAGTTCGAGGGCCGTGAGGGTCAGCAGTGCCAGCCAGGCATTGGGGTCGAGCAGCAGGTCGATCATGTAGGCTCCGTGGCAGTGGGATGAATGGTCGAGGCGGGCAGCCGGTCTGCGCCAGCGACCGATCGGATTGTAGTCGCAGCCGGCCCGGGCTTCCGTCTTTACCCGGATTCTGGTCGGGTGTAGAAAGGGCGGCGTCACAACCAATCAGCGCCGGCATCCCCTGCTTTCCCTGGGGTCACTCGGCGCCCACCCGAACCCTGACGGAGAAACACCATGGAACTGCTCGTGAACGGTCAAGCGCATGAGGTGGACGTGGAACCGGAAATGCCGCTGCTGTGGGTCCTGCGCGACATACTCGATCTCAAAGGCACCAAGTATTCCTGCGGTATCGCCCAGTGCGGCGCCTGCACCGTGCATCTCGACGGCGAACCCATGCGCTCCTGCGTGCTGCCCGTCTCGGCCGCTGCCGGCAAGCGCATCACCACCATCGAGGGCCTGTCGGCCGACAGTTCGCATCCCGTGCAGCAGGCCTGGATCAAGCACCAGGTGCCGCAGTGTGGTTACTGCCAGTCCGGCCAGATCATGGCCGCCGTGGCCCTGCTGGAGAAGAAGTCGCAGCCAACCGATGCCGACATTAATTCGGCCATGAGCAACATCTGTCGCTGCGGTACCTACAAACGCATCCGTGATGCCATCCACGACGTCGCCGGCAATCTTGCCGAAGTGGCGAAACTCTGAGGGCCTGCCCATGACTACCGTAAACACTTCACGTCGCCAGTTCCTGGTTGCCAGTGCCGCCCTCGGGGGCGGCCTGGTCTTGGGTGTCGCCCTGCCGGCCGGTAAGGTGCAAGCGGCAAGCGCCGAGCCGACCCGCGTCAATCTCTGGGTGGAGATTGCCCCCGACGACACGGTGACGATTCGTTACGCCCGCTC
>CANGUU010000045.1 GCA_947457195.1 Gammaproteobacteria bacterium | reverse complement strand
TGCCAAGCAGCAAGGAAAAATAGGTTTTGCGCTTCACCATGGCCTTTCCTCTACTCGCGGGTTTTCAGCGCCGCAATCAGGTCCAGACGATCGAGCCGACGGCGCACGAACAGCAAGCTGATCGACGACACCAGCAACACTACGGCAATGGCCATGGCGAAGCTGGAACCTTCAGCTACCAAGGGCATGCGGTAGGTATCGGAGGCGATGCTGGCAATGATGCCAGAGGTCAGCCAGTAGCCAAACGCACATCCCAACGGCAGCGCCAACACCAGCAATACCACCTGCTCCCCGAGCAAGAGAGCGGCCACTTCATGCGGGCGAAATCCCATGACCCGCATGCTGGCGAGTTCACGGCAGCGCTCGGCCAAGGCGATGCGGGCGCTGTTGTACAGCACTCCGAAGGCAATCAGGCTGGCGAAGCCCAGCAGAAAAGCACTGCTGACGGTCAGTGTCTTTGCCATCTGCGCCTCGAACAACTGCAACAAGTCATGCGGCGAGTTGATGCCGGCGACAGCCGGCCGCTGCGTCAGCCTCGCGTACAGGGCGGCAACATCATCATCCGTGGTGGCAAGCCAGGCACCGCTGGCCAGTGCACTGGTGCCCGTGGCCCGCTGCAGGGCCTCACTGCTCAGGTAGGCAGCAGTCCCCAGATAGTCATCGATCGTAGCCGCAATCGTCAGAGTCGAGCGCAGGCGTCTGCCATCGAGCCATTCCACGTCGACGTTGTCCCCGGCGGCGAGCCGCAGGTTGTTGGCCAGTTGCGCGCTGAGCAGCAGTCCCTCGGAGGGCAGCCGTAGCTGCCGACCCTCAGCATCCAGCAGGCGACGCAGGCGACTGCCAGGCGCGAAAGCCGTCACGAGGACTTCCTGCTCCAGATGCCCATGGCGGAATCGCGCCGGTGCAGTGCGCCAGGTCTCCACCGCGGTAACGCCTGGCAGACGCTGCAGCTCGAAGCTGACCTCTGCCGACACCTCGTGCGTGAAGGTCAGGTTGAGGTCCTCCTGCTGCATCTGCCGGAACTGGCGATCCATCAGAAAATCGATGCTGTCGAACAGCAGAAAACCCACCACCAGAATGGCGAGTGCCGAGGCGATGCCGAGCACGTTCATCAAGGCATGAGCCGGTTGCCGCACGAGCGTGCGCAGCACGAGCCGGAAGCCCGCAGGCAGTTTTCGCAGAACGCCCAGTGCCTCCAACCACCCGGAGTGGTAGGTAGCTGGCGGCGCGGGCTGCAGGGCCACCGACGGTGGCAGACGCACCACCTTCTGCACCGCCGATGCAGCCCCGCTGATGGCGGCAAGCAGGCTGGCGCCAGTCGCCAGAAGCAGGAGCGGTGTCGAGGTCTGGTAGGCCAGTTCCGGCAGTTCGAAGTATTCACCGTACAGGGAAACCTGCGCGGCACCGAGTCGCACGCCTGCCAGCATGCCAAGCGCTGCGCCCATCAGGGCAGGCGCCAGCGCAAAACCCAGAAAGTGCAGACCTGCCTCCAGATCCCGGTAACCAAAGGCCTTGAGGATGGCAATCTCGCCACGCTGGGTGCTGATCAGACGCTCCATGACCTGGTGTAGCAGGAACATGGCCACGCCAAGGAAGATCGCCGGGACCAGACTGCCAAGCACCCGCAATTGCCGCATTTCATTGGCCAGCACCAGAGCGGATACCTGATCCTCGCGTCCGTAGGCCCCGAGACCGCCCTGCGGCTCCAGCAGCGCATCGACGCTGGCAATCACCTGCTCACGTCTGGCTGTTGACTCGAGTCGCAGGGTCAATTCGTTGAAGCCGCCCTCCATGTCGAGCGCGGCCGCCAGAAAACCGCTGCCCACCCACAGCACGCCGAAACGCCGATAGTCCGGTAGCAGCGAACCCGGGGGAACGGCATAGGAGTGCTCCGGCGAGCTCGCCACACCGACCACGGTCAGCCTCTGCCGGCGGCCGTTGAGGATGACTGCGATCTCGGCGCCGGGCTGCAAATCCCGCGCGGCAGCGAACTTTTCACTGACGATGACCTCGCGGGCCGTGCCGTCGGCGAGGTAGCGCCCGCGCAGCAAGACGATGTTGTTTATGGCAGGTCGGGCCGGCGCCGGCAGGCCGAGCATACGCGCCTCTGCCGGTGGCCCCTCGCCACCCAGGTCGAGCCTGGCCAGCGAGGTCACCCGCGCCTCGGCAGCCATGACACCGGGCAGCGCTGCCACCCGAGCAACCAGCGACTGCGGAGCGCGCTTCAGCCCGACCCAGACGTCGGCAAAGCGGGTTTGCTGGTAATACTGGTCACGTGCGGCAAGCAGGCTCCAGTAACTGCCATTCATGGTAACCACGGTCATGACACCCGCTGCTACCACGAGGGCGATGGAAAGCAGTTGCAGCCGCAGCTGCCAGAGTTCCCGCCACAACTTGCGCTGCAAGGTGGTCATGAGGCCTCACCAGACGATGGAAGCGACCGGCACGCGTGACTCATGCTGTTCGCGGCCGACGATTCTACCGCTGCTGAGGTGCAGCACCTGATCGGCCAGGCTACCGATGGCAACGTTGTGGGTGATGATGGCCGTGGTGGTGGCAGGATCACGACTCACCTCCTCGAGTACCTGCAGTACCAGCCGGCCAGTGGCCACGTCGAGGGCACCGGTAGGCTCGTCGCACAGCAAGACGCGCGGACGCTTGACGATGGCGCGCGCGATTGCCACGCGCTGCTGCTCACCACCGGAAAGCTGGGATGGAAAATGGTCGAGGCGATCGGACAGTCCCACGCGCGCCAGTGCCTGCTCGGGTGTGAGGGGTGCATCGGCTATCTCGGCCACCAATGCCACGTTCTCCCGAGCAGTCAGTCCGGGTATCAGGTGATAGAACTGGAACACGAACCCGACGTGCCGTCGGCGATACTCAGTCAGTGCATCGTTGACCCGGACTGGCAACGGCACGCCGAGATAGCGCACCTCGCCACTGCTGGGCACATCGAGGCCCCCAAGAAGATTCAGCAGCGTCGACTTGCCGCTGCCGGACGCCCCGAGCAGCACGGTGAGCTGCCCGGCCCGCAAGTCGAGATCCACGTCGCTGAGTGCCGCCACGACGCCCGCTTCCATCGTATAGGACTTGGATAGCCGGTGGGCACTCAGCAGGACGGGAGGGAGCCTGTTCGTCACGGCTGGGGCTTGCACATGACGCTCACCGCGCAGTTTACAGCAGCTTTTCCAGGACTGTGGCCAACTGGGAGACGGTACGCTCCACGTTGCGCAGCTTGTCTATGCCGAACAGGCCGATGCGGAAGCTGCGGAAATCAGCGCGCTCACCGACCTGCAGTGGCACGCCAGCGGCAATCTGCAGACCCTGGGCCATGAACTTCTTGCCGTTCTGGAATTCCGGATCGACGGTGTAGCTGACCACGACACCGGGCGCCTGGAACCCGGGTGCCGCCACACTGGCGAAGCCCTTGCTTTCCAGCAGCGCACGCACCTGTTGCCCCAGCAGCCGTTGCTGGTCACGCAGCCGGACAAAACCAGACTGCTGGTTTTCCAGCATCAGGTCACGGAAGGTGCGCAGGCCATCGGTGGGCATGGTGGCATGGTAGGCATGACCGCCCTTTTCATAGGTCTCCATGATTTGTAGCCACTTGCCGAGGTCGCAGGCAAAGCTGGTGCTGACGGTCGCCCGCACCTGCTCTACCGCGCGCTGACTCAGCATGACGAGCCCAGCGCAGGGTGAGGAACTCCAGCCCTTCTGCGGTGCGCTGATCAGCACGTCGATACCGAGATCCCGCATGTCCAGCCACAGCGTGCCGGATGCAATGCAGTCGATCACCAGCAGTCCGCCGACAGCGTGCACCGCCTCCGCCATGGCGCGAATGTAGTCGTCGGGCAACAGCATGCCGGCAGAGGTTTCGACGTGGGGTGCGAAGACGACCGCAGGACGCTCGGCGTGGATGGTTGCCACCACCTCGTCGATGGGACAGGGGCTGAAGGGGGCCGTTGCCGTATCCTCGGCCTGCCGTGCCTTGAGAACGGTGCTGCTGGACGGAATACGCCCCATCTCGAAAATCTGCGTCCAACGGTAGGAGAACCAGCCATTGCGCACCACCAGCACGTGGCGATCAGTGGCCAACTGGCGAGCGACAGCTTCCATACCGAAAGTGCCGCTGCCGGGCACGATGGCCACGCCGTCCGCCTGATAGACGTCCTTGAGCAGCGCGGAGATTTCGCGCATCACGGACTGAAACGACTGCGACATGTGGTTGAGCGCCCGGTCGGTATAGACGACCGAGTATTCGAGCAGACCATCGGGATCGACGTGGGGAAGCAAGCCTGGCATGGAGAGACCTTCTATGACTGGGGAGAGCAGAAAACACGCCATTATCGCCGCAATCGCGGCGATATGGCAGTTGTCGGGCAGTGAATGAAGACAGGCCGCCGGCCAACGCAGGCGGCCCCGGAGGTCAGCGCGGGTAGAACACCGGGATCTTCGCGTCGACGTTGACCCACACCGACTTCGGCTCGGTGTATTCATGCATGGCGAAGTGACCCATTTCGCGCCCGTAACCACTGTCCTTGAGCCCGCCGAAAGGCGAACCCGGGTGGAAGCGCTTGTAGCAGTTGATCCACACCATGCCGGCCTCCATGTGGCGGGCCAGCAAATGCGCCCGCTGCAGATTGTTGGTCCACAAGCCGCTGCCAAGCCCGTATATGGTGTTGTTGGCCATGGCCAGTACCTCGGCATCGTCCTTGAAGGTAGAGACCACCACGAAAGGACCGAACACCTCCTCCTGGCACACGCGGTCGGTGGGGGTACGGGCGCGCACCACGGTCGGCTCGACGAAACAGCCGCGCTGCAGTTCCGGCGCCGCCGGTACACGACCTCCCAACAGGATTTCACCACCCTGCTCGGTCGCCACCTGGCAATAACTCAAAACCCGCTCCTGATGCATGCGCGAAGTCAGCGGACCCATTTCAGTGGCAGGATCGAGCGGGTTTCCGAGACGGATAGAGCGGGCGAGCGCGAGGAACTTGTCGAGGAACTGGTCGGCGATCTTCTCGTGCAGCATGAGGCGCGATCCGGCGATGCACGCCTGCCCCTGGTTGTGGAAAATCGCAAACGCCGAGCCGTTGACTGCTGCATCGAGATTGGCATCCTCGAAAACGATGTTGGCCCCCTTGCCACCGAGTTCGAGCTGGATGCGCTTGAGGTTGCCGGCCGAGGCCTGCACGATCCGGCGCCCGGTGGCCGTAGAGCCGGTGAAGGAGAGCTTGTCGACATCCTTGTGCTCGGCGAGATACTGACCGGCAATGTGGCCATACCCCGGCACGACGTTGATGACGCCCGCGGGGAAACCCACATCGCGCGCCAATTCCGCGACACGCAGGGTCGACAGCGGCGTGAGCTCTGCCTGTTTCATCACCACGGTATTGCCCGCCGCCAGCGCCGGCCCCAGCTTCCAACTCGTGAACATCAACGGAAAATTCCAGGGCACGACCTGACCGACCACACCGACCGGTGCCCGCACGACATAGTTCAGGAAGCCGGCATCGACCGGGATCACCACACCTTCGTTCTTGTCGGCCATGCCGGCGAAGTAGCGGAAGGTGGCCGTGGTTCGCATGACGTCGAGATTGCGCGTGTCACGAATCGGATGACCGGTGTCCAGCGTTTCGATGAGGGCGAGGTTGTCGCGATCCTTTTCGATGGCATCGGCCAGTCTGCCGATCAGCAGTCCGCGATCTGAAGGTGACATCGCGGCCCACGCCGGAAAGGCCTTGCGGGCAGCCGCCACGGCCCGGTCTACGTCGGCCTGCTTGGCCTCGCTGACCTTGGCGAGCAGGGAGTTGTCGTAGGGGTTGAAGACGTCGAAGGTACTGCCGTCGAGGGCTTCGACGAACTCGTTACCGATGAAAAGACGGGTCTGGAGAGCAGGTTGGTTCATGTAGGCTCCTGGCAAAGAAAAAAGGTGCCGCAGCGCAGGCTGCGGCACCTCGGCGTGAAGGCGGCGACGGGCTTATCTCCAGCGCGCTGCCGTGATCGGGAACGGCTCAAGCTCCCCTTTTGCGTACTTCTCGTCGAGCCCCGGTGTGCCATTCTCCAGCACCATCAGCATGGAGCGCTTGGGCGAAAAACCCTGATGGCGTATGTCGGCGGGCATGGCACAGACGTCACCGGATTTCATGACGATGCGACCGCGCGGATTGCCGGTGTTCTTGTCCTGGATGTTCCAGTGGATCTCGTCGGTGAGCTGGATGAACCACTCGTTGCGATCGTTGCCATGGATCACCGGCAGCATGTGTTCTTCGCTGGTGACGCAGCAAATGCAGGCCCGCGTGATCGACGTGAACGAGGGATTCCAGGTCACATCGGCGCGGGCAATGTGGTCGAACAGGTTGAAAGCATGGATCTGCCCTTCAAAACCGGGCTCGGCTTCGATGTCTGGCTTGTCGAACGTCAGGTCGGCAAAGGCACGGTTGATGGGGTGCCCGGAGGCATCGGAACGTGGCGATACGTCTCCCGGCAGGCCCATCATACGCCGTGCGGGTTCGAAGCCCCGGATGAGCGGGTCACTGCGCTCGCGGGTCTTGGCGCCGAGTGGCGAACCGGTTTCCATGGGAGCACGCAGAGGGTCATAGCCCTCGTTGATCCAGTTCTGCGAGATGGTTTCGAAGGCCACCCGGACATCGTCGGTGTTGAAGGTCTCGAGGAAATCCACCCCGGTGTCACGGTGGCCCTTGCTGTAGGTGCCGGCAAAGATATCAACTGTGCCGTAGTGGTTCTGGGTCCCGAAGACGTCGTCGAAGAAAATCCAGCCGTAGAAGAAGCCCCAACCGATGTCGCGCACCATGGCACGCAGGAAGCGGTCGACCTCGATGGTATGGATGCCCTTCGGCCAGCTGACATGCACGAAGTAGGCATCGCGCGCGAAGGTAAAGCTGCCGAAGCGGAATTTGCGATAGCCGAGCACCGGATCGGGATCGGAGGCAATGACTTTCGCATTCTGGGTAATGGCCATGTTCATGACAGGTTCCTCTTGGAATGGAATGGACTCACAGGGAGTCGCTTGAGCCCTGATGGGATTGCCGGACCTCAGTCCAGCACGCAGATCTGTGACCACCGTTCGACACTTTCCGGGCCGGCCGATGTCTGGATGAGGGCGACGCCCGGTGCCGACGCGCTGAGGCGGTAGGCGGCTCCTTTCGGCAGCAGTACCTCGTGACCGCGGCGCGCCCGAATACGACCCATGCGCTTGCCTTTGGGCTCTCCGGTCAACTTGACTGCTCCCGCCTTGTGGCCCGGGTGCTGGTCATCGCCCAGCTGGAAGAAAGTGAATTCGATTTCGCCATCCATCACGATGGCGAACTCGTCGTGTGGTGCGGTGTACCAGGCGGAACTGCCTTCTGCCCGGACCACTTCCGCGCAGTATTCGAGGTTGGAAGCAACCATCACGCGCTCATAAGGCTTGGCGGCATTGGCCACCTCGAAAATATTGGAGAACGCGTAGTGCTTGAGATCGTCGTTCAGTTCGATGGTGCCTTTCTCGTAGGCGGCAAGCGAACCCACCTTGGTCTTGAAACTCATTGGTTACCCCTCTCGTCTTGTTGTCTGCTCAGGATGGGCGTCGACCGCGACCGCCAACCTCGCCGGAGTTTAGGCAGCGGTTCTGACCTTGGCAAGGAACCGCCCCTCACGGAAGCGCGAATACATACAGATGGTTGTCGACGCCGGCGCTCAGTTCCGGGAACAGCCGCCTGTGGCCGGCTGTCGTCACCGACGAACCCGTGCTGACAGCCAGATACTGGCGACCGTCAACCGCGAAACTGATCGGGTAGCCGGTGACCGAGGAGCCGAGGTTCACCTGCCACAGGACGGCACCGGTCGCCTGATCGAAGGCCCGCACGTTGCCCTGCAGATCACCACCGATCACCAATCCACCTCCCGTGGCCACCAGCGACAACGCGGTGCCCGGCATGTCGAAGGTCCACAGGGTCTTGCCGGTCTCGGCCGATATGGCGTGGATGGTGCCGATATTGGAGCGACCAGGCGCCAGTTTGTCGCGACCGGAGGTGCCATACAGGGCCTCGACATCAGGTTTGTCCTGAATCACCGTGACATCGGCACAGGTGTTCTGCAATCCGTAATACATGGCATTGGTGAGCGGACTGTAGGCGCCCGCCCACCAGTTCTTGCCCCCCGTCAGTGCCGGGCAGATCTCGGCGACGTCGCCCTTGGCATGGAATTCGGCGGCCGGATTCACGGTGGCCTTGCCGGTCGTTCCATCGATGCTCGCCAGCACGTTCTGGTGCACGGTCGGCCGCGCCCACAGGAACTCCCCCGTGCTGCGGTCCAGCGTGTACACCACGCCGGTCTTGCCCGGGATGCCGGTCAGCACCTTGTAGACCTTGCCGGGTTCGATGGCCGGGTTGATCCAGGCAACCTCCGCCGAATCCGGCGCGACGACGGTATCGACCAAGAGTCTTTCAAAGGGATGGTCGAGATCCCAGTGATCCACGAGATGCTGGTAGTGCCAGACGATGCGCCCGTCGTCAGGATCGATGGCCAGCGTCGAATTGTGGTAGAGGTAGGTTTTGTCGTTGCCGGCCAGCATGAACTTGGGCGCCGGCGCCGTGACGGACGTGCCGAAATAGATGAGATCGAGCTCCGGATCATAGCTTGGCATCATCCAGGCCCCCACGTGCCAGCGCTGCTCCCAGGGCAGCCCGCCCCAGGTGTCCTCCCCACCCTCGCCCGGCTTCTGGATCGTATTCAGACGCCACAGCTCCTTGCCAGTGGTAGCGTCATGGGCGGTGATCACGCAGGCATCGGGGCCGGCTGCCGGCATACAGCCACGACCGGAGATGGCCTTACCCCGGATCACGACCGGTCCGGAACTCTGCTGTGCGGGATTGCGTCGGTAATCAAGAATCTGCGTCTGCCAGCGCTGGGCACCGGTACCGGCATCCAGTCCGACGATGTAGTCGTCGTTGCTGGTGAAGAGAATGGTATCGCCGTAGAGGGCGAGGGAGCGTTCGGTTTCGGTGGCGGGGATGTAGTCACCGAGATCCTCGGGAATCTCACGGCGATGTTCCCACAGCTGCTTCCCGGTACGCGCATCATGGGCGGTGACGACATCGCCAGGATGAGGCATGTATAGCACGCCGTCATGCACCAGTGGCGTTCCCTCCTGCACGGAACCCTCGTTGAGCGGAATGTCCCACACCAACTCGAGGGTGGCGACGTTGCTGCGATCGATTTGCGCCAAGGGACTGTAGCCCCACCCGTTGAGCGTGCGTCGCCACATCAACCAGTCGCCTTCCGCTGGATCGCGCAACATGGCATCCGTGACTCCGCTTTCACTGGCGAGCGGCTGCGCCAGACAGACAGAGCCGTACAGCAGCAGGCAGGCAGTACCCGGAATCCGTCGATCGAAGCGCATGTTTTCCCCCGTACTTTGCGGTGAAGTTGTTGTGGGCGGCAATCTACCGCAAGGCTCCCGGAGCTGCCAGCCGGGTCCACCCCGCCGATGACTTCCACATTTGCTGCGGGCCGGCAGCGTTGGCCCGATCGAGGGGAGGCCGTACCATAACGCCATGTCAGAGCGCAGTACCGCCATGCCCGAATTTGTCGTTGGCCAACGCTACATCAGTGACGCCGAGCCCGAACTGGGGCTGGGTCTCGTCACCGAGGTCGAATTCCGCACGCTATCGCTCAGTTTCGCCGCCGCCGGCGAGACCCGCCGCTATGCGTTGGCCAACTCACCACTCACGCGCATCAGCTTCGAAGCCGGCGACACCCTTCGGTTGGCCAACGGCGATGAAGCCGCAGTGCTTGCCGTGGAAGCCCGGCGCGGCTTACTGGTGTATCAGGTCCGCCTGCAGGCCACCGGCGAAGTGAGCGTGGTGAGCGAGGTCGACCTGTCACCACTGCTCAGTCTCAGCCAGCCACTCAAGCGCCTGCTGGCCGGTCGGCTCGAAAGCTCTGGCTGGTTCCAGTTACGGCGCGCTGCACTGGCCGCGCTGGCCCGAATCGAGGGTTCGCCTTTGCTGGGTCTCGGCAGTGGTCGTACCGAGCTGCTGCCACATCAACTGTATATCGCCAACGAAGTGGCCAAGCGGCCTGCCCCGCGCGTGTTGCTGTGCGACGAGGTGGGTCTCGGCAAGACGATAGAAGCCTGTCTCATCCTGCAGCAGCAGTTGTGGAGCGGGCTGGCCAGTCGCGTGCTGGTCCTGCTGCCGACCAGCCTGCAACATCAGTGGCTGGTGGAACTGCTGCGCCGCTTCAATCTGCGTTTCACGCTGCTGGATGCGGAGCGCTGCGAAGCCATCACCGAGCACCAGTCGGTCAACCCCTTCGAGACGGCTCAACTGGTGATCTGCAGCAGCGAGTTCCTGTGCGCGGCACCGGTCTGGCGCGCCAACGCCTTGGCCGCCAGTTGGGATCTTGTCATCGTCGACGAGGCCCACCATCTGGCCGTCTCCGGTGGCCTGGCAGGTGCCGAGGCCTTGGTGAGCGAACTGGCGCAGGCAGCGCCCGGCGTGCTGCTGCTCACGGCCACCCCCGACCAGGCGGGACTCGCCACGCACTTCAGCCTGCTGCGCCTGCTCGATCCCGGTCGTTTCCACGACTACGCGGCCTTCGTCGAAGAGCAGCAGCACTACCGCGCGCTGGCAGAGCGACTGGAGGCCCTGCCGGACGGAGCCGACACCGAACTGGACGCCTTGCTGGACCGCCATGGGACCGGTCGTATCGTGTTTCGCAACACGCGCCAGAACGTCAGTGGTTTCCCGCCGCGCCTGCTGCATCGCTATGTACTGCCGCTGCCAGCGCTCTATCAAGGCAAGGAGCAGCTGCTGCAGCCCGAGCTCAGCGGTGTCGAGGCAGAGCAATGGCTGCGGGAAGATCCCCGCGTCGCTTGCCTGCTGTCGTTGATTTGCGAGCACGCCGCGCGCAAGTTGCTGGTGATCTGCCACAGCCGGCAGTCCGCCAGCGTACTCGAGGAATACCTGCGCCTGCAGCACGGTATTCGCACGGCGGTTTTCCACGAAGGACTGTCGCTGCTCGAGCGCGACCGGGCGGCAGCCTACTTCGCTGAAGCAGACGAGGGTGCGCAGGTGCTGCTCTGTTCCGAAATAGGCAGCGAAGGCCGCAACTTCCAGTTCTGCCAGCATCTGTTCCTGTTCGACCTGCCGCTCAACCCGGACCTGCTCGAGCAGCGCATTGGTCGCCTCGATCGGATCGGCCAAAGCCAGGCGGTGAATCTGCATGTGCCCTGCTTCGTCAACAGCGCCTCGGAGCGCTTGCTGGAACTCTATGCCGATCGACTGGGGATCACCCGACAGCCCAATCCGGTGGCGGCCCAAGTCTGCAGCGAATTCAGGACAGCCATCGACCAGCTGCTGGCGCAACCCAACGCGCCAACCGCCCCCGCGCTTGGCGCTGCACTCTCTGCACGCAACACGGTCCTGCTGCAGCAACATGCCGAGGGTCGCGACAGACTGCTTGAGCTTAATTCCTGCCGACCCCGCGCCGCGGCCGACCTGGTCAAGGCCGTGCAGGAACAGGAGCTCGAAGGCTCACCCCGGCAGTTTCTGAGGCAGGTTTTTGCCAGTTACGGGCTCGACAACGAGGAAAACAGTAACGGTACCTGGAGCGTGACGCCCGGCGCCGACATGATGGTCGAGTCTTTTCCGTGCGTGCCGGACGAAGGCCTGACTTTCACGGTCAATCGCGCGCTGGCCCTGCGTCGTGATGACTTGCCCTTCGTCACCTGGCTGCACCCACTGGTGCTGCAGAGTCTGGACCAGGTGCTGCAGGACCACAGCGGCAAGGCCACGGTCGGGGTTCTCAAGGATGCCAGGCTGCCGGCAGGAACCCTGGTACTGGAGAGCCTGTTCCGCGTCACCGTGGCAGGCCCGGCCCGTTTGCAGGTCAAGCGTTGGTTTCCCACCTACACGCTGCGCGCCGTGGTCGACAGCCAGCGACGCAGCCTCGGCAAGGCCCTGCCACCCGAGCAACTCGATCGCCAGACCGAAACCCTGAGCAAGGCCCAGCTGCGCGTGCTGCTCGGCGAGCACCGCGGCACCATCGATCTGCTGGCCAAGCTGGGGCAGAAAGTAGCCGAGAAGCAGCTTCCGGAGCTCATTGCCGAGCGGACAGCGGCCATGCAGCGCCAACTCGGTCTCGAACTGGAGCGTCTGCAGGCGCTCAGTGAAGTGAATCCCCAGGTCAGCGCGTCCGAACTCGATTACCTCGTGGAGCAAAGAACCGCCCTGACGCGTTGTTTTGCTGATGCCCGCCTGCAACTGGAGGCCGTGCGGCTGCTGGTCGTGCTCTAGTACGCTCCGGGGCCGCGCCAGCGCCGGTTTACTCACACCACAAAGCCCACTAGCATCGCCGGCACTGCAGCACGCGGCTGCGCAGACTCCGAACCCGTTCAGGTAGTACTTCCCATGACTGTTCCCGGCACCGCCCCTGCGGCCAGCAGCCCGACTGGCTGCCCGGCCTTCGTTTTCAAGCGCAGCCGCTTCCTGCCCACGCTCAATCTGAGCGTCGAGGAATACGAGCATGGCGTGACCGGCGCCATGCATTACCACCTCGCCTGCGACAATCCCGAAAACGTTTTCCTGGTGGCGCTGCGAACAGTGCCGCACGATTCGACTGGCGTTGCCCACATCCTCGAGCACACGGCGCTGTGCGGCAGTCGGCGCTTTCCGGTGCGGGATCCGTTCTTCATGATGATCCGGCGCTCACTCAACACGTTCATGAACGCCTTCACCAGCAGTGACTGGACTGCCTACCCGTTTGCCAGCCAGAACCGCAAGGACTTCAACAACCTGCTCGAGGTCTACCTGGATGCTGTGTTCTTTTCCAATCTGCACGAGCTCGACTTCGCGCAGGAGGGCCATCGTCTGGAGTTTCAGGATCCGGGGAATCCGGAGACGCCCCTTGAATTCAAGGGCGTGGTGTTCAATGAAATGAAGGGCGCCATGAGCTCGACCACGAGCTTCCTTTGGCAGGTTCTCACCGAGCATCTGTTCCCGACGACCACCTACCATTACAACAGCGGTGGGGATCCCGAGCACATTCCCGACCTCACCTATGCGCAGCTGCAGGAGTTCTACCGTACCCACTACCACCCGAGTAATGCGATCTTCATGACCTTCGGCAGCATTCCTGCCGCCGAGCATCAGGCCGTGTTCGAGGCACGTGCCCTCGCCGCCTTCCAGCGTCTGGACGTGCATATCGCCGTGGAGGACGAGCAACGCCTGCAGGCGCCCAGGCGCATCGAGACCACCTATGCGCTGGACGAGGAGGATCTCGAGGAAAAGACACACGTCGTCATGGCCTGGCTGCTGGGCAAGAGTGCCCATCTGGAGGACATGTACAAGGCGCAGTTGCTGAGTTCGGTACTCATGGACAACAGCGCGAGCCCCCTGCAGCAGGTGCTGGAAACCTGCGGCCTCGGCAGCGCGCCCTCCTCCCTTTCTGGCCTGGAAGATTCCCAGAAGGAAATGAGCTTTATCTGTGGGCTGGAGGGCTGCGCGGCGGACAGCACCGCTGCCATCGAAGCACTGATTCTCGACACCCTTCTCCACGTGGCGGAGACGGGCGTCGACCAGGACAAGGTGGAAGCAGCGCTGCATGCCCTGGAACTGCACCAGCGCGAGATCAGCGGTGACTCCTACCCCTACGGTTTGCAACTCATCCTGTCGGCCCTGTCGACCGCTACCCACCGCGGTGATCCGATCGAACTGCTGGACATCGACCCGGTGCTGGCCTCCTTCAAGGAAGCCATCCAGGATCGCGGGTTCATCCCCCGCCTCATTCGTGAACTGCTGCTCGACAATCCGCACCGCGTGACCCTCACCGCCCGGCCGGATAACCAGCAGAGCGCGCGTCAGCAGGCAGCAGAAGTAGCAAGGCTCGCTGAGCTCAAGGCCAGACTGACTCCTCAGGCAACCCAGCACATCATCGATCAGGCGAAGGCCTTGGCCGAGCGCCAGGCGCAGGCACCCAACGCCGACCTGCTGCCGAAGGTGGAACTCAGCGATGTGCCGACCGACATCACGTGGCCCGGTCGACGCGCCAGCCAGCTTGCAACGCGCAGCGGCACACTGCCGGTCGCCTTCTACGACCAAGGCACCAATGGTCTCAGTTACCAGCAGGTCATCGTCGCCCTCCCCCACCTGACGGATGCGCAACTCGGCCTGCTGCCCTACACCACGAGTTGCATGGCCGAGGTGGGTCTCGGTACGCGCTCCTATCTCGAGGTTCAGGCCCGACAAGCCTCCATCAGCGGCGGCGTCAGCGCCTATACCTCGATGCGCGCCGCGGCCGACGACGAACAACGCATTCAGGCCTTCCTGGTCGTATCGAGCAAGGCCTTGTACCGCAAGCAGGCCGAGGTCACCGAGCTGCTGCGCGGTACGCTGCTCGACTGTCGCTTCGACGAATTGAGCCGGATACAGGAATTGCTCGAGCAGATTCTGGGCAGGCGCGAGCAAAGCATCACCCAGAGTGGCCACGGGCTGGCGATGGGCGCCGCCTGCCAGGGCTACAGTCCGCTGGCCACCCTGGATTTCCAGAGCGCCGGCCTCGAAGGCATCCGGCGGATGAAGGCCTTGGTGAAGCAACTGCAGAAGCCGGACGCCCTGGCGGAGTTCGCCAGTCGTCTGCAGGCCTTGCACGCGCAACTCGTGACCGGCAGCAAGCAATTCCTGCTGGTGGCCGAGGCCAGTGAAGAGCAGCCCTTGCTGAAGGCCCTGCAGGACACCTGGCAGCACACAGCCCCGGCTCCGGCAACCAGTGACTTCGGGCTGCCAGCGACTCGCCGTGCGGTGCGGGAAGCCTGGCTGACCAGCACGCAGGTCAACTTCTGTGCTATGGCATTCCCCACCGTCCCCTCCGCCCATGCCGATGCCGCCGCACTGCACGTACTGGCGGGCTTTCTGCGCAATGGTTTCCTGCACCGCAGCATTCGCGAGCAGGGCGGGGCCTATGGCGGCGGCGCCAGTCAGGACAGTGGTATCGCGGCGTTCCGCTTCTACTCCTACCGCGATCCGCGCCTCAGCGAGACGCTTGATGACTTCCGGCGTGCCATCGACTGGATGCTCGGGACCAGCCACCCGTACGCGCCGCTCGAGGAGGCCATCCTCGGCGTCATCTCCGGTATCGACAAGCCTTCCTCGCCGGCCGGCACAGCCAAGCGTGCCTTCCATGATGAACTGTTCGGCCGCAGCAAGGCCGAACGTGCGGCCTTCCGCCAGGCGGTACTGAACGTCAGTCTGGAGCAACTCCGCCAGGTGACGGAGCGGTACCTCGCCAGCCAGACCCCCAGCCTTGCTATCGTCAGCAGCAGGGCCCGCCAGGCGGAACTCGAACGCCTCGGTCTCGAGCTACAGGAGCTGTGAGCGGTCCTGAATTTCACCGAGCACGGAACTTTTCGCCTGTTGCCCGGCACTAAGCCGTTAAGCAACCGGCTTGTGGCCTCGACCGGTTGTGCTTATGTCCGCCGGTGGCCGCCACGCCGCTGCCGGTTGGGTGCATCAAGCCCGCCTGTTCCCTCAGGCGGGCTTGATTATTCAAGGAACGGCGTGTGGACTAACGCACGCGCTTGAGCAGTTCGTAAGCTTCCTTGATTTCCACGGTTTTTTTGGCCGCCAGATCCATCATTTCCTGCGGCAACCCCTTGGCCACCAGTTTGTCGGGGTGATGCTGGCTCATGAGACGCCGGTAGGCACGCTTTACGTCCTCCATGCTCGCCGTGCGTTCGACCCCCAGCACCCGGCGCGCATCCGCCAGTTTACTGGCCATGCTCTGCTCCTCACTGGCCTGCTCCTGGTGCCGGCCGGCCTTGAGCCGCTGCAGAATGAGTTGGTAGTCCGCCTTGTCAAACCCCAGCAGCTCCGCCCAGCGCGCCAACACCTGGCGCTCGATGGGCTGGAGGTCTCCGTCGGCCAGCGCGACGGCACACTGGATTTCCAGAAACATCTGCAGCAGGTAGCGACCCCGGTGCGCCTCGCTGCGCAGCTGTGACAACGCCGCTTCGGCATCGAAGCCGGGCTTCTTGCCTTCGGCAAACAGGGCCATCGCCACCCGGCGCTGCTCCGCACTCAGTTTCATCTGCTGCATCACCTGCTCGGCAACCGCAATTTCCGGTCGGGTGATGAGACCATCGGCCTTGGCCAGATGCCCCATCAGGGTGAAGGTGGCGGTAAAGAACGCCGTCTGCGTGGCCTCGACCTGCGAGTAGTCCCGAGGGGGCGCCCGTCGCGGACCCGCCGACTCGCCGTGGCGCTGCGCCCGTTGTTTTTCGGTGTCGAAATTATGCCCAACGGCTGCGCCGAGGGCCGCCCCCAGTGGCCCGCCCAGCAAGAAGCCGAAGGCTCCGCCGATCATCTTTCCCCACCAGTTCATGGACGTGCTCCGTAGGCGGCCAGCAGCGCGAGAAACTCCGCCTCGTCCAGCACGCGAATCCCGAGGCTTTCTGCGGTTGTCAGCTTCGAGCCGGCTCCGGGCCCTGCCACCACGCAAGTGGTACTGCCCGATACCGATCCTGCCACCTTGGCGCCGAGCCCTTGCAGCAGCGACTTGGCCGCCGCACGATCGAGGCTGGCCAGCGTGCCGGTCACCACCCAGATCTGGCCGCTGAGCGGCAACTGCTCCCGGGCCAGCACAGGCTGAGGCCGCGGTGTCACGCCGGCGGCCAGCAGGTGCTCGATCACCTGGCGGTGGCGCGGCTCACGGAAAAAGTCCGCCACGCGGCCAGCGACCACCGGACCCACGTCCGACACGTCGGTGAGCTGGGCAGGGCTGGCCTCCATCAAGGCGTCCAGCGAACCAAAATGGTTGGCCAGCGCCAGCGCCGTGGCCTCCCCGACATCCCGGATGCCAAGGGCAAACAGGAATCTCGGCAGACTGACGGACTTGCTGGCCGTGATGGCGTCCACCAGATTGCG
>CANGUU010000044.1 GCA_947457195.1 Gammaproteobacteria bacterium | reverse complement strand
GGGACCCTCAACGTGGTGGTGTGGAACAGTCTGGTGCAGCGCCAGCGCCGCGAGATTTTGGGCGCGCGGCTGCTGGAGGTGCGCGGCACGGTCGAGCGCAAGGGCGGGCTCGTGCATCTCGTCGCCGGCAGCCTGGTCGACCACACGCCGCTGCTGGGCAGGCTGGTGCTGGAGAGCCGGGACTTCCAGTAAGGGGCCACCGTCCGTCACCTCCGGAAAAGGCACGCGACACTGGCCCGGGTCCGGGGTGATCCATGGCACAATCAGGTGGCAGACCTCGGCGAGGTTGCCGGGTCTGCAAGGGGAGGATGCATGAACAGAAAAATGAACGGGCGACGGGCCGGCCTCGCCCTCGCGCTGGGCTGGAGCGCTGCCGTTGGCGCGGCCGACGCGCCAGGCGCTGACGCGCACAGCAGCCTCGCCGCCTGGGCCGGTACCGCCGCCCGGAAGCAGGCCCTGCTCGAGCAGTACTGCATGGACTGCCACAACTCGTCCGATTATGCCGGGGGCATCGCCTTCGACCTGATGGCGCTGGAAGATCTGGCGCAGGATACCGCCGTGTGGGAAACCGTGGTGCGCAAGCTGCGCGCCGGGCTCATGCCGCCCAAGGGCCAGCCGCGCCCGGCGCGCGCTGAACTCGACGGTCTCGTGCAGTGGCTGGGTAACGGGCTCGATCTGGCGTGGCAGGCCGCTCCCAACCCCGGCGCCAAACCGGCGGCCCGCCTCAACCGCACCGAATACCGCAACGCCGTGCGCGACCTGCTGGCCTTTGACGCCAGCGAACTGGTGCGCACGCTGCCGGCCGACGCCTCGACCGCGGGCTTCGACAACATGGCCGCTGCCCTCAGCATGTCGCCCACCCTGCTGGAAGGCTACGTCGGCGTGGCCATGCAGATCGCCCGTCAGGCCATCGGGGACCCCGCCACGCCGCCCACCCAGATCGAATACCGCGCCGCCGGCGGCAACAGCCAGCGGGACTACGTCGAGGGACTGCCGCTCGGGACGCGGGGCGGCCTGCAGGTCGAACACTACTTCCCGCTGGATGCCGAATACGAGTTCGAAGTCGCCGCCAACATCGCCGAGGCCGGCCGCGGCAATGACACCGGACGCATGATCTGGTGCGGCGGCCCCCGCCTGGAAGTACTGTTCAACGGCGTGCCGGTACCGGTCGTGGATCCGCAGCACTTCCGGCTGCAGGTGCCGGCTGGGCCGCACACGATCGGGCTGGCACTGGTCGACGAGCAGCGCTGCGTCGGTGCGGGTGAACTGCTGCTCGCCGATGCCACGGCCAACACCGGCAGTGTGCAGGGCCTCGAGATCGACGGTCCCTACAACAGCACCGGACCGGGTGACACGCCCAGCCGCCGCGCACTCTTCACCTGCCGTCCCCGCGAGATCGCCGAGGAGCGCCCCTGCGCCGAACAGATCCTCGGTCGTCTGGCCACGCGCGCCTATCGGCGTCCGCTCGACGCCCGCGACCCGGCGCTTGAAACCCTGCTCGGCTTCTATGACCGGGGCCGCAGTGCCGAGGGCGGTACGTTCGAGTCGGGCCTGCAGAGTGCCCTCACCTGGTTGCTGGTGGACCCCCGCTTCCTGTACCGCTTCGAGGAGGAACCGCCGCAAGTTGCCGACGGCGAGGTGTACAGCATCAGTGATCTCGAGCTGGCCAGTCGCCTGTCGTTCTTCCTCTGGAGCAGCCTGCCGGACGAGCCGCTGCTGGCCCTGGCCGGCGCCGGGCGTCTGAGCGAACCGGCGGTGCTCACTGCCGAAGTGGAGCGGATGCTCGCCGACCCGCGCGCCGGCGCCCTGCTGGACAACTTCGTCGGCCAGTGGTTGAAACTGCGTGAGCTCGAGACCGCCGTCCCACAGGACGCCGGGTTCACTCCGGCGCTGCGCGAGGCCATGCGGCAGGAGACGCTGCTGTTCTTCCAGAGCCTGGCGCGCGAGGACCGCAATCTGCTGGCGCTGCTCGACGCCGACTACACCTGGCTCAACGAGCGTTTGGCTGCCCACTACGGCATCCCCGGCGTCTACGGGGGCTACATGCGCAAGGTGCAGCTGCCGCCCGACAGTCCGCGCCGCGGTCTGCTCGGCCAGGCCAGCCTGCTCACCGCTACCTCCGTGGCCAACCGCACTTCGCCGGTCATCCGCGGCGCGTGGGTGATGGAAAACCTGCTCGGCGCCCGCGTGCCGCCGCCGCCCCCCGGTGTCGAGACCGATCTCGACAGCGACAAGCCCGGCCACGATGTGAAGACCGACACGCTGCGGCAGCGGCTGGAACTGCACCGCGCCGATCCCGCCTGCGCCTCCTGTCACCAGATGATGGACCCAGTGGGTTTTGCGCTGGAGAACTTCGACCTGGTGGGACGTTGGCGCGCCGAAGACAACGGCGTTGCCCTCGACACCCGTGCCGAGATGGTCGATGGCACACCGGTGGATGGTCCGGCGTCGCTGCGCGCAGCCCTGCTCGACCGGCCAGAGGCCTTCATGGCAGCGCTCAGCGAGCGGCTGTTGACCTACGCCCTGGGTCGCACACTCGAACCCCACGACGGGCCGGCGGTCCGCCGCATCGTGCAGCAGGCGGCCACCGACGACTTCACCCTCAAGGCGCTGGTGCAGGCCGTGGTGCAGAGCGCACCGTTCCGCCAACGCCGCCAGCAGGCGGCCGCCGACACTGCCACCGTGGCGCAGCAGTAAGCGCCGCGCCAGCCACCGCGAACGACACGCAGGAGCCGACCATGACCTTTCTCACCCGCAAACATCTCTCCCGCCGACTGCTGCTGCGCGGTACTGGCGTGGCGCTGGGACTGCCGCTGCTGGAATCGATGATTCCCGCCGGCAGCGCCCGCGCCGCCGCGCGCGGCACGCCGCAGTCTCGGTTTGCCTGCCTGTACATTCCGCACGGCGCCGTCGAGGACCGCTGGGTACCGGCTGCCACCGGCCGCGGCTTCGACCTCAGCCCCTCGCTGCAGTCGCTGGCACCCTTCCGTGACCAGGTCAGCGTGGTGAGCGGGCTGGATCTGCCCATCGCCTACGAAGGGGATCCGTCGGCTGGCGGCCATCACAGCCGTTCGGCCGGGTGCTGGCTCACCTGCGTTGCGCCCGGCAAAGGTCCGTCACCCACGTCGGTGGATCAGCTGGCCGCCGACCACATCGGCCAGGATACGCAACTGCCGTCGCTGGAGCTGGCACTCGAGGAGCGTGCCGCGATTTCCTTCCGTACACCGACCACGCCCATGCCCGTGCAGGTCAATCCGCGCGTGGTGTTCGAGCGGCTGTTCGGCGACGGTTCATCGCCAGCCCAGCGCGCCGCCCGGCGCGACCAGACCGCGACGCTGCTGGATGGGGTGCGTCAGGAGCTGGCCTCGCTCCAGCGCAGCCTGCCGCACGCCGACCGCCTGCGCATGGAGCAGTACCTCACCGACGTGCGCGAGGTGGAGCGGCGACTCAGCCTCGAGGCCGACACAGCCCCGCGCGACCTCGACCTGCCGCTGCGCCCGGCCGGTGTGCCGGACAGTTTCGAGGAGCATGTGCGCACGCTGTTCGATCTGGTCGCGCTCGCCTGGCAGGCCGACATCACCCGTGTCACCACCGTGCTGCTGGCGGCGGAGCTCAGCAACCGTACCTTCCCGGAAAGTGGCGTCACCGATCCCTTCCACAATCTGTCGCACCACATGGAGATGGAGGACAACATCCGCCGGCTGTCCCAGCTCAACGCCTACCATGTCAGCAGCACGCTGGGCTATTTCGCCTCGCGCTTGCAGGCCACGCCCGACGGCGATGGCACGCTGCTCGATCACTCGCTGGTCCTGTACGGCAGCGGCATGGGCGACTCGCAGAATCACAACCACAGCAAGCTGCCGGCCGTGCTGGTCGGCGGTGCTTCCGGCCGCATGAATGGCGGCGTCCACGTACGCGAAGCCGACGGCACGCCGATCGCCAACCTGCACCTGACGTTGCTCGACAAGCTCGGCGTGCCCGTCGATCGCTTTGCCGACAGCAGCGGCAGCGTTGCCGTGTGAACGGCGGGGAGACAGCAACATGAGACACGAGTCGATACTCCGGGCAGGACGGTCCGCCCCTCTGGCCTGCGCCTGGCTGCTGTGGGCAGCGCTGCAGCCCCTGACCGCGGTCGCCCAGGTCCTCAGCGTGCCGCGGCCCGACGAGGTGGGCGGCTCGCCGCTGGCTGAGGCGGCCAGGGCCGGTGACCGCGACGCGGTGCTGCGCCTTCTGCAACAGGGGCATGACGTCGATGCCGCCGGTCGCGACGGGTCGCCGGCGCTGCACTTTGCCGTGCGCGTGGGCGATGCGGCGCTGGTGAATGCGCTGCTGGAGGCCGGCGCCAGCGCCACGGTGGTGAACCGCTACGGCCAGGCCTCTCTGCACGTGGCGGTGGAGGCGCGTCATCCGGCCTTGGTGAGCACGCTGTTGGCTGCGGGCGCGGACGTGGAGCAGCTCGACGCAGCCGGCGAGACGCCGCTGCAGCTGGCCACCCGCCTCGGTGCCGGCGATCTGGTAGAGGCCTTGCTGGCGGGTGGTGCCGCTGTCGACGCCCGCGATGCCCGCTACGGCCAGACCGCGCTCATGCTCGCCGTGCGCGAGGAACACCCGGCGCTGGTGACACGTCTGCTGGCGGCCGGAGCCGACGTCAATGCACAGAGTCTGGCTGGCGAGGAACACCGGCGCGTGCTGCCAAGCGAAGTGCCGGTCGGTACCTCGCAGGGAGTCGGCATCAACCGCTCTGGTCTGCCTGATCGCGGCATGCGTTACCCCATCACCGGCGCCAAGACACCGCTGCTGCTGGCCACCCGGCAGGGCAACCTGGCGCTCACCCGCCAGTTGATCGAGGCTGGCGCCGACATCGAGCAGGCTGATGCCAACGGCATCACGCCCCTGCTCAATGCCATCCTCAACTACAGCGTGGTGAGCGTGCAGCGCAAACCCGCCAGCGACCATGTCCGCATCGCCCATTACCTCATCGAGCAGGGCGCCAACGTCAACGCCGAGGACTGGTATGGTCAGACGCCGCTGTGGGTGGCAGTGGACATACGCAACCTGGAGATGCGGGTGACTGACACCAGTAATTTCGTCGATCGCGAGGCGGCCTTCGCCCTGATCGAAACGCTGCTGGCCCGTGGTGCCGCGCCGAACCCCCGCATCAAGGAGTTTCCGCCGGAGCGCCGCTTCATCGCCGGCACCGGTTTCAACGGCTGGGTAGACATGACAGGACAGACGCCGTTCCTGCGCGCCGCCATCGCCGGTGATCTGCGGGTGCTGCGCCTCCTGCTCGATCACGGCGCTGATCCACAACTCGGCACCACCGGTGGGACCACGCCGCTGATGGTGGCGGCCGGTGTCTCCTGGGCCTACGCCGAAACCTTCGACGAGGGGCAGGAGGCGCTGCTGGAAACGGTGAAGCTGCTGCACGGGCTCGGTCAGGACATCAACGCGGTCAATTCCATGGGCATCCGTGCCCTGCACGGCGCCGCCAACCGCGGCTCCAACGCCATCATCGAGTACCTGGCCGCCAACGGCGCCGAACTCGATGTGAAGGACAACGAGGGCCGCTCGGCATTCGTCTGGGCCGAGGGTGAGTTGACCGGTGCCCGTGCCCCGGTGCGCAAGCCCGAGACCATCGCCCTGCTGCAGCGCCTCGGCGCACGACCCGACTGACCGCTCCATCCGCCTCTCAGGAGACAACGCATGACCGCAACCCGCCTGCTGCTGACCTGCCTGCTGCTCGCCACCAGCGCGGCCGCCGCGCAATCCGTGACCGATCCCGCATTGCTGGCCGCTTACGAGGCCATCCGTGCCATGGGACCCAACCTCAATCCGCAGGTGATCGAGGGCACGGGCAAACTCTACGCACAAATCCACAAGACCACGGAGAAGGGCGCGCTGCAGGTCACCCGTGACGTGAAGTACGGCCCGGACGCCAAGAACGGGATGGATATCTACCGCCCCCAGACGACGGCCTCCCCGCGGCCGGTCGTGGTGTTCATTCACGGTGGCGGACTCACCGGCGGTGACAAGGTCAACCCGCTGTCGGACCTCATGAACGCCAACGTGGCCACCTACTTCGCGCGGCACGACATGGTCGGCATCAATGCCACCTACCGGCTGGTGCCGAACATCACCTATCCGCAGGGCGCGGAGGACATGCAGGCCATCGTGCACTGGATCCAGGCCAATGCCGACACCTATGGCATCGACCCGGCACGGATATTCTTCCTGTGCGCCTCGGCCGGCTGCACGCACGTGTCGTCCTTGCTGTTCGACCCGGCCATGATGGACGACGCGGATCCCGACATCGCCGGCGCTATCATGCTGTCCGGCGCCTATCAGGCCGAAAACCAGGATTATTTCGGTAACGACGCGGCACGCCGCGAGCAGCGCTCAGCCTTCTACCTTGCTGAACACTACGCAGGCAAAGACGTGCCGGTGTTCCTGCTCAGCGCCGAGTACGACCCGCACGGCATTGAAGCCGGCACGGCGCGGCTCTACGACATCCTCTGCCGCACCCGCGAGGCCTGTCCGCGCTTCGCGCAGGCGCGTGACCACAACCACATTTCCATCAACCAGCACATCAACAGCGGCGACGAGCGCTACACCGCGATGATGCTGGAGTTCATCCACGATACGTTGCAGGGCAAATGACCCGCGCCCTATGCCTGCACGGAGGTGCAGGCGTAGGGCAGAGTCTGGCGGCTCCTCGCGCCTAGAAGTTCAGGTTCAGACTCAGCTGGTAACGGCGCCCGAAGGCGTCGTGACCGGCAATGATGCTCTGGCCGTTGATGCCGGGCACGATTGACGGGTCCCTGTCGAACAGGTTGCTGACGTTCAACGCCAGTCGCCAGCTTGCACCACTGTCCAGTTCTCCCGCGTAGGACACGGCCGAGTTGAACACGGTCATGGAGGCGATCCAGTTGTCGTCGACATCGCGGCCTTCCACCCAGAGGATGTTGTTTTTCACGCTGTCCCAGTAATTGGCCTGCAGCATGAAACTCCACGCACCGACCCCGTAGGTGCCCGTCACCACACCCGAATACTCCGGGCGCGTCTGGCTGCCGGCAAGGTCCTGCACCGTGCCTACCGCCGACGTGGTGGAGTTTTCACCGAGATAGCCCACCAGCGCCCGCAGCGACAGACTCTCTTCTGCGTTGCCGAAGAAATCCGGCTCGAGACGGTAGCTCACCTCGAGATCAACGCCGCGGGTCTGTGCCTTGGCCGCGTTGATGTTCTGGTTCTGGATGAGAGAGATGAGACCCGGCGTGACTCCCCCGTTGGTGCTCGGATTACGCACGATGAGATCGCAGACGCTGGCTGCCCGCGTGGCAAAGCAGTCGTCGACGATGCGCTGGATGCCGTACAGCGTGATGGCATCCTTGAGGTTGATCTCGTACCAGTCCAGCGACACCTGCAGTCCGTCGATCCATTCGGCAAAGCCGGGCTGCCAGACCACACCTGTGGTGATGGTGTCGGCCACTTCGGGGATGAGACCGAAGTTGGGGGTGGCGGGGGCGGTCAGTCCGTTGTTGTTTTCATTGCTGCGGAAGGGATCGATCACCGCACCGCCACCGGTACTGACCAGGAAGATCTCGGCGAAGCTGGGTTCTCGGATGTCGCTGGACTTGGTGGCGCGCCAGCGCAGCGAATCCAGTACCTGGGCATCGAGGCCGATCTTCCAGCTGTTCTGCCGGCCCGACATCGAGTAATCGGAGCTGCGGTAGGCGAACGACGAACTCAGCGATTGCCCACCCTGCCACTGCCAGAGCGGCACGTTCACCTCGGCGTAGGTTTCGAACACGTCGCGCGCGCCGTTGCCGGTACCGAGCGCCGAGAAGGGATGGATCGACCAGTTGCCGACGCTGGCAAAGCCGAGCGGAATACCGCGGATACCGAGCGCTGGCGCATTGAGCACGCCACGCTCGGCAAAAGCCGGCTCGTTGAGCTGGGTGAAGGACTCGTCGCGCCAGGTGAGTCCCGCGGCCAGCGAGATCGGCCCCGCCCAGCCTTCGAACAGGTTGCCGGTGAGCAGCAGTTCGGCGAAGTCCTGCTCGAGGTCGCGCTCGGCAGTCTTTACCGGATCGCTGAGGATCCAGTCCTTGGCGGCCTTGTTGGCGTTGCCGAGCCCGAGTGGATTCCACGGTACGCAGTCCTTCGGGTTATAGGGGCCGATCGGCGAGGTGGCCGTGATGCCGAGAATGCTGCCAGGGCTCGGCAGCGTCTTGCCCTTCATGAAGTCGGCCAGTTCGCTGGTCGAAGGATTACGCAGGGCGATGTTGCAGACGATGTTGCCGGTGGCCGGATCACGTACGGCATCCATGCCGAGGAAAAACTTGTCGAGCAGCGGGATGTTGCGCACACCGGTGGAAATCTCCGACTTGCCGTACTGGAAGTTTCCGGTCAGGTTCCAGTTGTCGTCGATGTCGAAATCGAAGCCGACAGTGGCCATGTGCTGCTGCTGGATGCTGACATCGGTGCGATTGTCGTAGATGTTGGTGAGCCCCGGGCCACCGATCATGCCGATCTCGGAGATGGTGATGCTGGGCAGGTTCAGGCGATCCATCTCGGCAGTCAGCTGCGCGGGGAGGAAGGGGTTTTCCCGGTAGAGAGTCCAGTTGTAGAGCGCACCGGCGATGGCCATGTTGGAGCGCTGGCCCTCCAGCGCTGTCTTGCTGCGACCCATGGCCACCTGCCCGGTCAGGGTCAGTCGGTCGCTGACATCGAACTTCAGGCCGGCAAATCCGGAGTGCTGCTCGACACCGTTGCCGCGCGGCCCGCGGAAAAAGGCCTGGTCGTAGTATTTGTATTCCTGACCGCCCGACTGGTTGTTCTGCGCGCCGGCGCCGGCAATCGAGACGAGGTCACCGAAAACGTAGGGTCGGATGCCCTTGCCGTCGTCGTTGAAGGTCCAGTTGCGATAGGCGAAACCCGGAGCCGAGGTGGTAATTAGGCCCTGTGGGGCAGCCTGCGCGCTGAATACGTAGGGCTTGGTGATGCGCAGTGGCACCCCGGGGGTGGCTGTGGCGGATACCCACGCCGGGTTACGCACCAGCCCCCAGTCCTGCCAGTTGTCGAGGTGGTTCTTGCTGTTCGGACCGATCTGGTCGATCTGCCGCGCCTCCACCGAGCCGATGAAGTGCAGGCGTTCGTCGAGGAACGAGGTACCTCCGGCCACGCTGACGTTGTAGTTCTCGCCATCTGCACGCTCGGTGATACCAGTGGAGACTGTGGTGCGGAGTCCTTCGAATTCGCGGTCCAGGATGAAGTTGACCACGCCGGCCACGGCGTCGGCCCCGTAGGCGGCAGACGCGCCGCCCGTCACCACGTCGATGCGCTGCATGAGTGCGCTCGGAAACAGGTCGACGTTGACGCTGCCCTGGGCGTCGGCGGGCGCTACGCGCGTGCCATCCAGCAATACCAGTGTGCGGTTCAGGCCCATGCCCCTGAGGTTCAGGTAAGAGCCGCCACCGACGGTGCTGATGGCGTTACCCCCGCGCTGGGCGTTGGGCGTATCGAAGAACTGTGGCAGGTCGTCCAACTGGGCCGCCATGGTGGTACCGGGGTCGAAATCCCGCAGTTCGGCCGTGGTGATGGCCGTCACCGGTGTAGGCGCTGTCATGCCTGTCTGCAAGCGTACACGCGACCCGGTGATCTGGATCTCTTCCACCCCGGCGTCGGGAGCCTGCTGGGCGAATACGGTTGACGTACCGAGCAAGGTGACTGCGGTAGCGATGGCGGTGCGCAGCCGCTGACGGGTGCGCACGAGACTGGTGACCTGCATGGAATTCCCCTTGTTTTCTGCGTTGTTGTGATTTTTTGGCCGCCGGGAGAGCCCGGCCGGCGAAGAAGCCTAGCAGAGGCAAAGCGCTGGGGTGAAGTGGAGGGAAGGGGAGATCGAGGGCGAAGAAAAAGGATCCCATTTCTCAACGGGGGTAGGGTGGAAGCGGGCGACTTGCGTCTTCACACCGGATTGACTTCAAACACCGGAGCAGAAACATGGCAGCACGGGCGCAGCATCGACGCGTGTACGGCAGGAAATTGTGGGACCTCGGCAAGCTTGCCCTTTGCGGGGTGCTGGGTCTGGCGGGAGTGGCGTCAGCCCAGCAAAGCGAGTTCGCCGTGGAGGAAATCAAAATCCGGGAATTGCACAAGGCGATTCAGGATGGCACGACCACCTGCGAAGACGTGGTCAATGCCTACTTGGAGCGCACGGCGGCCTACAATGGTGCGTGTACCGCACTGGTCACAGCCGACGGCGCGCCGATCCCGCAGGCCTTTGGTAATTTGCGCGTAGGGAAACCCGTTGAGTTTCCCACGAAGACCGTCCCGGTCGGCGACGTTCTCCCGGATCTCGATCAGTACCAAGGCCCACCGCTCCAACTCGGACGCATGGAGCCTCTGATTTCGGATCCTTCCATACAGCAGCAGTTCGGCATGCGGGTCGGTATTCCTGATGCGGGGCAACTCAACGCGCTGGAGATCATCAATCTGCGGGGGGAGCGGTCGATGTCCTGCAAGGCAGAATGTGATGCCGCCACCGGCGATCTGCCTGCGCATTGTCCCGCTGACTGCGACGCCTTCCGGAAGCAACCGGACGCCATTGAGCTTGCTCGCCAATACGACCAAACCTATGGTCGGAACCCGCCGCTCGACACCATGCCTCTTTACTGCGTGGCGTTCTCTTTCAAGAACTGGTACGACGCAACAGAGATGCGTGCCACGGGGGGGAATGACGTCGCCTATGCCATGGACGCACCAAAAGTCGACTCGCCTGACATCGCGAAGCTGAAAGGTGCGGGCGCGATCATGTTCGGTGTGGCCACGGCGGCCAGGGCCGGACTCGATACGGAAGGTCCCGAGACGCCCCAAAGCTACTTGCCAGACGGCAACTACGCCTACTCGCAGTTCGGCGGGCAACCCTGCAACCCCTATGACACCGAAAGGGTCACACGGGGAACCAGTTCGGGGTCCGGCGTCTCGGTCTCTGCCAACATGGTTTCCTGCTCGATCTGCGAGCAGGGCAGTGCCTCGTGCAAAGGGCCTGCTTCCCGCAACAACATCGTCAACTTCCTGACCACCAAGGGCATCATGATGCACGGTGGCATGAACAGCCAAAGGCTGGGTGATCGAGCGGGAATCCATTGCCGCTCGGTGGAGGATGCCGTGGTCGTACTGGACGCGATCAAAGGCTACAAGTCCGACGACATCCATACCGTACTCCCACAGCGGCTCATACCGGAGGAGCCCTATTCCAGCTTCCTCGTCGATGAGTCGGCTGTGCCGCAGAAGCCGCTGACTGGCATGCGGATCGCACTCGTTCGCGAATTCATGGTCAAGCACACGTTGAATGATGGCGCGATCGTCGACCAGATCAATGGTGAAATCAAAAGCATATTGAGGGACAAGCTAGGAGCGGAATTGGTGCAATCGAGCGACCCCCAATACCCGGCAGATACCGACATACCAGTCATGAAGTACACCTTCCAGGACGCCTTCCGTGAGGTGATGGCCCATGTGGTCCCGGAATACTTCTGGCAGCGCGACAGACGCGGCGAGTTGGAATTTTCCGTACCCGGATGGGACGTGACGACGGTCGACTATGCGGTCGCACTGGCTCTCGGCACCGCGCCACTGTCCGACAACTTGAACCTCCGACGCATCAGCAGTGGACTCGACAACTTCAAGAGCCCCTTTACCGTGAACAAGTATCTGATGGAGCGCGGGGATGCTCGAGTCTTCAACTGGGAAACCTTCGTCGCCAACTCCAAATTCCAGGACGACGAGCATCGGGCGGGGTCCGTCAATGCCATCGGCATGCAAGACCTGCGAGGAACGCCGGACATGATCAGCTATGTGAAGATGCAGACTGCGCTTCGCATGATCGTCCTGAAAGTGATGCAGGAAAATGACATCGATGCCTTCGTGAATCCCGAGGTAACACTGCCGCATTACCGGTCGCGAACGCATTCGTCAGTCAGTAGTGGATCGCTACGGTCGCGGGGGACGTCGTGCCAACAGCATGACCTTCCACCAGAAGACGCAGCCGGTCATCACCGTGAGCGAAGACGGCAACAGCAGCAGCATCCGCACGCGCCTGTTCCAGATGAACAGCTCGCGGCAAGCGGGCGGCTCCTGGATGTCCGGCATCTACGAGAACACCGCAGTGAAGGAAAATGGTGTGTGGAAATTGTCGAGCATGGACCTCGACTATACCTGGGCTGCCGACTATCTCGGCGGTTGGGCCGTGGTGGAGCCGGGCGCGTTCAATCGCTTCGTACCGGCGCCCGGGTCATTGAGCGGAGCTGCAGCACCCGATGGGCCACTGCGCGGCAGCATCACGCCGCCGTATCCCGCGGACCTCGTGGACATGGCTTTCCACTACGACAATCCCGTCAGCGGAAGACCGGCACCGCTGCGTCTGCGCGAGCGCGAGTACCTGCACGGCCAATAGCTACCAACCAGATTGGAGTCAGAAGCGGTAGCGCAGGCCCAGCCAGGCAGCGCGTGGTGCACCCACGCCGACAAACAGCGGGCGGTTGTCCGTCAGCGTGAGAATCTCGCCGGGGTCTTCACCCAGCAGGCCGAAGTTTTCGTAATCGCGACCTAAGGCGTTGGTCACACGCGCATACAGGGAAAACTGCTCACCCAGCTGCCAGGCGGCGCGCAGGTTCACTACCGTGTAGGCTCCGATTTCCGGCAGATCGTTGCTTTCGTCACCGCGGACCACCTGGCTGCCGTTATGGAACAGCTCGGCGCCTACGCTGACATCAGGCGTCAGGTTGTAGTTGGCGCCGAGTTTCAGGATGTCTTCGGGCAGGCCGGGGATGCGGTCTCCGCGTTGTACATTCACTTCACCTTCGGCGTCGGCATTCGGGTGGTTAGGGCTCAGCACCTGGAAGCTGTCACCGAAGCGTGCCTGCAGGTAAGTCCAGTTGGCATACCAGTCGAGCTGCCCAAGTGCTCCCGTAAGTGACGCTTCAATTCCCTGGCGGCGCGTCTCATCGACATTCGCAAACAGTCCCGTTGCACGGCCCGTGGTCTGGAACAGTATGTCGTCACGGTTGGTGGCGCGGAACAGTCCCAGTTGGTAGCCCAGACCGTTGTAGTCGCCGCGCAGGCCCAGCTCCCAGCTCTGCGTGACGACGTCGTCGAGTGGCGGATCGGCCAGGAAGGCGTTGGGCAGGCGACATTCGAATTCAATGTCATCGGGATCTTCACCGTCCAGAATGGCGAAAGCGCGCGCCACTTCGAAGACATGTTCATTACAGGCCAGTTCGATCGGTGTCGGCACGCGGTTGGATTCGCTGTAGGAGCCGTAGAGATTGTTGTTGGCGTCGAGATCGTAGCTGAAGCCCAGTGAGGGATTGAAGCGGCTGAATTCATGGTCGCCGTTGAGCTCGGGACGCTCACCGCTGCGGTCACGCAGCCGGATGTCGCTGCCATTCCAGCGCCCGGCCAGCGTCAGCGTGAGTGCTTCATTCACTGTATGCGTGTTGACGAAGTACAGGCTGCGCGTCGCCGAGCGCGTGGCTACGTCAGTTTCGCCTTCTGCGAAGAAGGTGCCGGTGCCAAGGCCCTGCGTGCTGCGCGTGACTGGATCCAGGAAGGCCAGTTCCGTGACGGCACGGAATGTCGCGTTGCCATCGAACCAGCTGGCGCCGACAACGAGCTGATTGTCGCGGCCGAACAGCGGTTCCAGCAGCGCCGCCTGCAGCGTAAAGCCCTGGCTGTCCTGCTCGCGCTGACTCACGTTGTTGATGGCTTCGTCGCTCCACACGCCGCTGCCATAGAGGTCACCGCTGGCATCTTCGATCTCGAAGTCCTCGGGATCAAGTCCTGCAGCCAGCGCTTGCTGCTCGATGTAATCCTCCAGCAAGGCGGAGGAAGTAAAGGCAGGGTCTTCCCCTTCGCAGATGTCATCCAGCTCAATGCCGAGCTGGCTTTCCAGTGCATCCTCGATGTCATCGGCTTCCTCGAACAGCGCGCGCGCACCGCCGGAGAATTCGCACAGCTCGAACTCGGAACCATCACCATTGAAAGAGTCCGTGGTGTTCTCGCGCTTGAAAAGAATGCCCGACAGCTGGAACGTGTCGGTGACGAAGTGGCTGCCCTGCAACGTGACTGCCCGCAGGTCATTCTCCGTGATATCCGGCGCCGTGAAGATGGCGCTGCGATCTACGGCCAGCAGGCCAATGGGCAGTGCGCCATTGCCAATCAGTTCACTGTCGCCTTGCTGGTAGCTGAGCCCCAGGGTGCTGGTGTCGCCATCGCGCCAGTTCAAGCTGCCATGGAAGTTTTGTGCTTTGGAATCGGACAGGTCGCGCCAGCCGTCTTCCTCAAACAGGCTGGCATTGACGTAATAGCCCAACTTGCTGCCATTCGCCAGCGAGGTACTGTTGCCGCTTTCCAGCGTCAGCGTGTTGCGCCCCCAGGAACCGGTCAGTGCTTCCACCTGGTTGCCCTGGAAGTTGAAGCCGTCTTTCATCTTGATCGCGAGTGCGCCGCCCAGCGTGTTGAGGCCGAATACCGGATTGGCACCGCTGATGAGGTCCATGCTGTACACGGCGGATTCGGGCAAGAGATCCCAGTTCACGGCATCGCCCAGCGGTTCGTTCACGCGCACGCCGTCCTGGTATACGGCCACACCCTGCGGTAGACCCAGCAAGGGCGATGCGGTGAAGCCGCGGAACTGCAGGTCGGGCTGCAAGGGGTTGTTCTGCGCCGAGTTGATACTGACGCTGGGGCCCTGGCTGTTCAGGTAATCCGTGAGATCAAGGCTCTGGCTGTTGTCGAGGTCGAGGAAGTTGATGCTCTTCACGGAAAACGGCAGCTTGCGCGCGTTCTGGCCAATGGCTGAGCCTGGCGCCACGCCGACCACCACGACTTCCTCCAGCTCGGCGGCAAAGCTGGTCGAGGCCAGGATCGACAGCAGGCTGGTGATGGCCAGCGTGAGAGTCTTGCGCGGGAAGGCAGGGGAGTGGTGGTGCACGGGTCAGTCCTTGTCTTGCGGGCCGGAAAGTCCCGCATGATAGGAGCTGGCCGGCAGCAGGCCTAGGGACAGCTTCCCGACGGCCTCGGGAAATTTTCCCGAGGCCCTCAGAGCGTCACGAGCCCTTTGCTGATGGCAAGGCGCACCAGTTCCTGTGTACTGCCCACCTGCAGCTTGTCCTTGATCAGCGTGAGGTAGTTGGCGATGGTCTTGCTGCTTAGGCCAAGACGCCCGGCAATGTCATCGACGCTGAGGCCTTCCGCAAACAGGCACAGGATCTGGAATTCGCGATTGGTGAGGCCCTCGAACAGCGAGCCCTTCTCGCGCGTCTGCTGCACCACCATGTTCTGCGCGATGCTGGCGTCGATGTAGGGCTTGCCGGCAGCGATGCTGCGGATGGCCGCCACCAGTGTTTCGGGTGCGCTGTTTTTGCTGAGATAGCCGCTGGCGCCGCTCTGCAGTGCCTGCTCCACGAATGCAGGGTTCTCGTGCATGGTGAACACCAGTACGCGGCTCGCGCTGCGCCGTGTCTGGATCTGACGCAGCACTTCCAGTCCGTGCAGGCCGGGCATCGTCAGATCCAGCACCAGCACATCAGGCTTCAATTTATCCAGCAAGAGCAGGGCTTCATTGCCGTCGCTGGCTTCGGCCACCACTTCGATGTCGGTATTCGTGGCCAGCAGAAAGCGGTAGCCGGCGCGTACGACGGCGTGGTCGTCTACCAGCAGGACCCTGATCCTGCGGCTGTCGTGTGGGGTGTTGGTCTGTGTCATGCAAGGTCCACTGTAATCTGGATGGTGACGCCGGTGCCGGGCGCCGTGTGCAGTTGCCATTGTCCAGAGAGGGCTTTTACCCGCTCCTGCATGCCGGACAGGCCCATGCCACGCGTGCTCGCTGCTTCGCCGCTACTGGCCGCCGAGGCCGTGCAGTCACTGCCCATCCCGCTGGCGATTGAGGAGATAAGCATCGTCGGCAAGGCGGGTCTGCTGAGTAATGTGAGAAGTGAGTCTTCCTTCGGGTTTTCGAAGCCACTGCTCGAAACACCACGCTCCATATCCACGTTGAGCCAGGAAGCCATTGAGCTTTTCGGGCTGACCGCGGTTGAGGATCTGGTGCGATTCATTCCTGGTGTGTTCACCACGACGCGGTTCGGCGTGCAGGGGTCGATCGATGTGAGAAACGTCTCGGCGGACACCTATTTCAGAGGCATGAAGCGATTGAATCTGCAGGGGCATGCGCGCAGTGTGCTGGCTGCCATGGATCAGATCGAAGTGGTAAAGGGTCCGCCATCGCCGCTGTACGGCATGGGAAAGATCGGGGGCTACACGAACCTTACACCGAAGGCCGGTCGTGCGACCGCCGGAGGCTATCTGGAAGGGATGGAGGGTTTCTCGCAGGCGATCGTTGGGCAGTTCGATCGGCGTGAGGTCTCCGGTGGCGTCGGAGGACCGATGAAGGTGGGTGACAAGTTGGGCGGCTACTATCTTTACGGACTTTACGAAGACTCAGGCAGTTTCAGTCGGGACGTCGACGTGGGCCAGAAATTGCTGCAGGCGGCCACCAGCATCGACAACGTCCTGGGTGACTTCCGCTTGGAGACCGGCGTTAATTTCCAGCGCTCCAGTACGTCTGGCACGCTGACGCATCGGCTGACTCAAGGCCTGGTGGATAACCTGACCTACGTCCGTGGGACGCCTCTGGTGAATCTGGACTTGAACGGCGACGGCAAGATCGGTTATCTCGAAATGAATACTGCCTCACCGGTCCGTGGCAACCTGAATGCCAGTAATCAGCCGTTGATCCAACGCTTCAATTGGCCGGTTGATGCCAGCGGCAAGCCACTGCCGATCGAGAAGTTTCCGCAGATCACTGGTATTCCACGAACGCTCTTCGATTACCTGAACGCCAACCCGGCGGCCGATCCGACAGGCTTGCTGCGGGCACAGGGTGTGGGCGGTCCGCTGCCGTCGTCTGGGCAAGTCCCGCTCGGGTTTGCGCTGGACCCGCGCACGGCAGGCTATGGCCAGTTGGATCCTCGTCGCTCTGCCGCCTT
>CANGUU010000043.1 GCA_947457195.1 Gammaproteobacteria bacterium | reverse complement strand
TGGGCCACCTGCAGCGGTGTCATGTTCACGGCCCCGAGAAACAGGGAAGGGTAGCGCGGCACGCTGCCCGTGAAGCCCAGCCGCTGTAGCGTCGCAGCCACGTTGTCGACACCCAGCTTGAGTCCCAGATCAATGGTGGCGAGGTTGAGCGAACGCTGCAGGGCATCGTACAGATAGACCGGCCCGTTGGTTTCCCGTTCGTAATTCTGGGGACGCCAGACCTCTCCCGTCGCTTGCGGCATGGCGATCGGGTCGTCAGCGAGTACCGTGGCGAGATTGAAACCCGGGGTTTCCAGTGCGGTGAGGTAGACGGCCGGTTTCACCAGGGAGCCGATTGGCCGCTCGGCATGCAGGGCCCGATTGAAACCACGGAAACCGGCTTTGCGCCCACCGGCGAGCGCACGTACTTCGCCGGTGTTGGCATCGGCCACCACGACGGCGGCCTCGAGCGGATTGTCGGCCCGATCGGCACGCTCCAGCACCTTCACAGCCTTGTCGAGCCGGGAATCGAGGGTGGTCTGCAGGGCGATATCGAGCGTGGTGAAGATCTTGAGACCCTCGCTGCGCAGGGCCTCCTGATCATAATCCCGACTGAGGTTCTCGAAGACCAGCTCGAGGAAGGCCGGATAGCCCCGACTGGCGCCAGGTGCCTCACGCACGCGCAGGTCAGCCTTGGTCAGCGCAGCATGCTCGGCCTCGGAGAGATCGCCATTGACGAGCATGCGGGCCAGCACAGTATTGCGTCGGTCTACGGCCCGCTCAGGATAGCGTAGTGGGTTGTAGAAGGAGGCCCCGCGCCCGATACCGGCCAGCAACGCCAATTCGTCGACACGCAGTTCCGCGAGTGGCCTGCCGAAGTAGTACTCCGCCGCCAGCGCGAAGCCATGGATGGCGCGACTGCCATCCTGCCCCAGGAAAATCTCGTTAAGGTAGGCGGCCAGAATCTCGTCCTTGCTGAAATGCAATTCCAGCGCCAGCGCCATCAAGGCTTCTTCGGCCTTGCGACGCAGGGTCTGCTCCCGCCCGAGATACAGATTCTTGATGAGCTGCTGGGTGAGCGTGCTGCCGCCCTGCACGATTTCGCCGGCGCGCAGGTTGGCCCACATGGCACGCAGAATACTGAGGGGATCCACTCCGAAGTGGGAATAGAACCGTTGATCCTCGATAGCGATCACGGCCTTGATCAAGGCCGGTGGAACCTCTTCCAGCCGCACCGGCACGCGATCTTCCCCGGTCACCGGATTGATCTGCTCGATTTCGACCGGTTCCAGGCGAACCAGCGGCACCTCGGCATCATCGGCCGACCGGATGGCCAGTACGCGCTGGTCAGCGAAACTGACCTCGACGTAGACGGAGGGCTCGTGGCCATCCCAGAAGTCGAAACCCCGCGTACGAAACCGCAGCAACTGCCCCGAGCCGGCATACTCGCCCGGACCGGCGGCCGCGGCGGACTGCCGGTATCCCAACAGCTGCAGGTACGTGCGCACGCCCCGCAGGTCATGTTCGGCCCCGGCGAACAACTCCAGGGGTCGCGCGTAGACCCGAGCAGGCAAGGCCCACTGGAGACCCTCGAAATCACGCCGTACCTCGTGGTCCAGCCAGGCAAACCAGAGGGAGAGAGACAGCAAGCCAAACAGCAGTGCGGTCAGCAGCGAGCGACGCCAGGCCGGTCTTCCCCCTGGCGCAGGAGCCGGTTTGCGAGCAGACGAAGCGCGATGGACACTCAACATGGCAGGCGATTATGGCAGAGGCTTGCCAGAAAAAAAAAAGGCCCGTCGAGACGGGCCTTGGTCTGGCACAAGCGGTTGAGATTGCTGGTTCGGGCTGCTTGTGCAGCCACGCTCAAACAGTGAATTTGAAGGCCGCCAGGCTCGCGGTGAGCTGATCGGGTGTCACACCCACCAGCGTTACCGTCGAACCGTCTGCAAATGTCGCAACAATGTTGCCATTCACGAAGTTCACTACGGAAACCCTGGCTACCAACTGCTCAAAGTTAGTGACGCCCGGCAGTTTGAAGGCCAACGAATCTTGACCTACCGAGAAGCCTTCGATTCTCAGGTTGGAACCGGCGCCACCGGTGATGCCGTAGACGTCATTGCCCGCGCCACCATTGAGTGTGTCACTACCGCCACCACCCACCAGCGTATCGCTGCCGCCCCCGCCGATGATGACCTGATCGGCGTTGTCTCCCGCGACGACAGCGGGTTGGTTGCCACTGATGCGTACGGCACCATTGCCTATCAGGAGGGCATTTTCAATATTCTCAAGCGCCACGATCTTGTTGTCTGCGACAGGAGCCAGATTGACTGCCAGCAGTTGCTCCTGGTTGGCGTTGCCAATGATGGCGATCTCACTGCTGGACTGGGCCGTCTGCGCCGCCGAGGTTCCGGGCGTCACGACCTGCAAAGTTGCACCGGCGGCCTTCGGAATGATGATCTCCATGGCGTTTTGCACGGCCGCCAGGAAGGCAACCTTGGAAACCTCGCTGCTGCCGCCACCCGCCACAGTAGTCCCCCCTAGCCCTGCGGAGACGCCGCCAACCCCCCCGGTTTCAGGAGGGGGGAGATCCGCTACGATGAAGTCGGCGAGCTGCGTGGAAGTGTCACGCAGCGAAAGGGGGTTGAACGACGAGGAAATCAGCCCTATCGCCGCGGGAGGAGCCGTTACCACCAATGTGGCTGCACCGGACACGGAGCCCAAGTTATTCACCGAAATCGGTTGCGGCGTGTTCACCCCACCTTGGCTCTGCGTGTTGGTCGGCGCGATGAAAACATTGTCGACCGCACCCGATACGCTATCGACTCCGGTGATCACAGTACCCCCGCCAGCCAAGGTTGTGACGGCTGTCACTTGGCTGCCAGTCAGGACGTTGGTAAGCACAGTCGTCGTCGTCTGGTCGAGTTGACCTGTCTGTCCGCCAATTAAACTCGCGTTCCCACTCATCTGATATTCCTCGAACTTTAGAAAACCTGTATTTCGTCAGATACACCTGCCTCGTCGACGTGACCACGCAACGAGGCATCCCCGCTCTGAATTTGCATACAAATTACGTTGTCTTTATACGTTCACCTGTCTGCCAAATCAACCACTGTTTGATGAAATTCCTGTAAAGGCCAGTTACAACGAAGTCACGGCGCCCGAGCGGCTGCCACCGCAGCAGGAAAATCCGGGGCAACCCCGCCCGTCGATGTCGAGACGGTTCAGTTCGCCCTATGCTGTAAAGCGAAGCAAAAACCGCGCCAACATCATCGATTCACGGCTTGGTCGGTGCCCGGCACTCGCCCGGTCCGGAGTAGATAAGGGCGGGCAGCCCCGTCCCCAAAGCGCCGTTGGCAGGCAATTCGGCTGTGCTCGCCGTTAGCAGGTGTTGGATACCTTCAGCCGAAGAGGGAAACAATCCCCAAGGTTCGGACATGGCCTGCACCGTCTCGGACCATGCTCTGGCGCATCTGCCCCGAACCGAGGCAGCGCGGTGCCTGCACCCCGCTGACACAGCAAGAACGCAAGCGGCAATCTCAGCCGCCGGCGAACGAGCACTCCGGGGTTGCTATACTCAGCAGCATCTTTCACTTCCCCTGCCTTGGCCCCCATGATCGAGATCACATTGGTCCGCCCCGATGACTGGCACGTCCATTTTCGGGACGGTCCTGCCCTGAACCACACGGTACCTGCCACGGCGCGGGTGTTTCGCCGCGCCATCGTCATGCCGAATCTGGTACCTCCGGTCAAAACGGCAGCCCACGCCCTCGCCTACCGCCAGCGACTGCTGGCCCACGCACCAGCCGGCAGCCAGTTCGACCCCCTGATGACGCTGTACCTGACCGATGAAACCTCAGCGAGCGACATCGACGAGGCCAAGGCCAGCCAGCACGTGGTAGCCGCCAAGTTGTACCCCGCCGGCGCCACCACCAACTCCAGCCACGGCGTGACGCAACTCGAGCGCATCTACCCGGCGCTGGAGCGGATGAGCGACCTGGGCATGCTTCTGCTGATCCATGGCGAAGTGACGTCGGCGGATATCGATATCTTCGATCGGGAGAAAGTGTTCATCGACCGCATTCTGCTGCCGCTGTGTGACCGCTTTCCGCGACTCAGGATCGTGTTGGAGCACATCACCACGCGCGACGCCGTGCAGTTCATCCACTCGGCCTCGCCGCGGGTGGCGGCGACCATCACGGTCCACCACCTGCTCTACAACCGCAACCACATGCTGGTCGGTGGCATTCGGCCGCATTTGTATTGCCTGCCGGTGCTCAAGCGTTCGCTGCACCAGCAGGCCCTGCTGGATGCTGCCACGGGTGGCAGCCCGCGCTTCTTTCTTGGGACCGATTCTGCACCTCATTCCCGCAATGCGAAGGAAAACGCCTGCGGCTGTGCTGGCTGCTACACAGCGCCGGCAGCGATCGAGCTCTATGCAGAAGTCTTCGAGTCGGCAGGTGCACTCGACCGTCTGGAGGCTTTTGCCAGCTTCCACGGACCGGACTTCTATGGCCTGCCGCGCAACACAGAGACCATCACGCTTCGCAAGCTGGAATGGACCCTGCCGCCTACACTCATCCTTGGCGACGAGCGCATCGTGCCCCTGCGTGCGGGTGAAACCGTGCAATGGAAGTTGATCCGTGACTGACGCGTTGGAAGGCGGAATTGAATCCGCAGAAACCAAAACAGAGACCGCCATCGCACGACGCTTCCGGGGCTACCTGCCTGTGGTGATCGATGTGGAGTGTGGTGGCTTCAATGCCAGGACCGATGCGATCCTGGAGGTCGCCGCCGTACTGCTGGACTTCGATGCCAATGGCCTGCTGACGCGCGAAGCCACGCATTTCTATCGCATCAAGCCCTTCGAAGGCGCCAACCTCGAAGAAGCGGCGCTCAAGTTCACCGGCATCAACCCGCACCATCCCCTGCGCATCGCCCATCCGGAACCGGTGGCGTTCCAGCAGCTTTTCCAGGCCATCCGCAGCAAGGTCAAGTCGGCTGGCTGCACCCGCGCCGTGCTGGTCGGACACAATGCCCACTTCGACCATGGCTTCATCAATGCCGCTGCCGAGCGCAACAATCTCAAACGTAATCCCTTCCACCCATTCTCCAGCCTCGACACGGTATCCATGAGCGCGCTCTGTCTCGGGCAGACCGTGCTGGCCCGCGCCTGTGAGGCGGCCGGGCTGGGTTTCGACAACAAGGAGGCCCACTCCGCCCGCTACGATGCAGAAAAGACGGCCGACCTTTTCTGTCATCTTGTCAATCGCTGGCAGGCGCTCGGAGGCCTCTGACATGTCGGCAAGCCGCGTAGCCGCCGCCCGTTCGACCAAGCACACCGGCACCCACTGGTTTCTGCTCGCCGTATTCCTCAATGCGCTGGTGGTGTTTGGTCACGTGCTGTCGGCGCAGGCGGCGGTGCTGGCCCCCTTTTCCGGAGGCACGAGGCTGGCGCTGGCCGCTCTGCTGAATGCCGCGAGCCTGCTGCCCTTCGTCGTACTGGTGGTGCCCTGCGGAATGTGGCCCGCCAGGCAGGGAAGCCTCACGGTACTGAAGCGTGCCGCACAGGCGACGCTGCTGCTCTGCCTCGCGCTGGCGCTGTGCCACTGGCTGAAACTCGGGCTGGTAGCCTTCTTCCTGTCCCTGCTGCTGGCCGCGCAGGCCGCCGTATTTGCCGCTGCGCGATTCGCGCTGGCACGGGAGCACGTTGGCAGCGAACGACTTGCAGCGATCAATGCAGACATGCTCGCCATTTGGGGGCTGGCGCTGCTTACTGCCGCCCTGCTGACCGCGGCCACTGCCGCGCCAACCGACGCGCTGGCAGCCGATCCCGCGTCGAGCCGGGTCGCGTGGGCTGCTGATGCTGGTCTGCTGCTCGCCAGTGTTCTGTCGTGGCTGGCGCTTTCCCGTTTGCGGGCGCTGACCCAACCGGACCTGGTCGGAGCACCGGCGGCTGACAAAGTCCGGCAGGAGGGAGCAGCGGCGCAGGCCGAATTGCCATTGGCGGCCTCCACAGCGGACCCGCGACTGACGCCGAGGCACCCCTGGTTCAGCCGCGCCGCCATCGATGCCCAACTTGCCCCGTTGCGGCAGGATCCGGCTCTCAGAACCGCCGCGCTAGGGCTGGCATTTCTGCAGGGTCTTGGTCTCTCAGTGCTGCTCGTGCTGCCGGGCGAGTTCAGCCTCGCACTGGGCTGGCCGCATTTGACGGCGCTGGTCGCTGTGCTGGCCTGCAGCGGACTGGGCGTGGCGCTCGGGGCACTGCAGGCGGGGCGGAGCAGCCGCGACTTTCTCGACACCGGTGGGCTGCCGTTGGCGGCCCTGGGGCTGGCCCTCGGGCTTTGGCTGCTGCCCTGGCTTCATTCCGCACTGGCCAGCCTTCTGCTGCTGACTGGCATTGGCTACTGCGCGGCCCGGTTCGCGGTGCCGCTGCGCGCCCTCATCCAGTTCAGGGCCAGCGCGGGGTCACTGAGCCAGACCCTCGCCGCCAGCCATTGGCTGCAGGCGGTGATCTCGCTTGCTACGCTGGGACTGCTGCTTGTACTCGCGCTGCTCGGCAGCAGCGGCCCGGTGCTGCTGTGGCTGGGCGGGGCGGTCGCTCTGGGCGTGGGGGTCTACACCGTGAGGTGCCTGCCTCACAGTCTGTGCCGCCTGCTGCTCGGTAGGGTCGCCCGTTTCCGTTATCGGCTGCGAGTGCAGGGCCTGCGTCATATTCCGGCCCGCGGCGGTGTGCTGCTGCTGGGCAACCACGTCAGCCTGCTCGACTGGGCCTTCGTGCAGATCGCCTGCCCGCGACCCGTGCGCTTCGGGTTGCCGGAAAGCCTGTACAGCACGCGAGTACTGCGCTGGTTCTTCCAGCACTGTGGCTACCTGCCCCTGCAGGCGGGTGTGCCCACGGCAGCCCAGCTGGAGACGATCGCCGCCTTGCTGGACCGTGGTGAGGTGGTATGCCTGTTTCCCGAGGGGGTCATGAGTCGCAATGGCCAGCTGACGGAATTCCGCAGCACCTACGAACAGGCCTGCGTCAGGGTCTCGGACGCTGTCGTCATCGTGCCTTTCTTCCTGCGCGGGCTTGCTGGCAGCCAGTTTTCGCGCTCCGGGCCGCGTTTTCGCCGGCACACCGGCAACACACTCAATCGGGAAGTCGTCATCGATTTCGGCGCCCCCCTGCCGCGCCTCACCCCGGCAGACGCACTGAGGCAGCAGGTGCGTGACCTGGCCTACGCCTCTTGGGAAGAATACGCCGGCAGTCTCTCGCCGATCGGCGCCCACTGGATCGATACCTGCAGCCGATCCGGCAACCCCGTGGTCCTGCTCGATACGCTGGGTACGCGCCTCCGTGCCAAGCAGGCACTCACCGGTACGCTGGTGATGGCTCGGCGCTTCCGGCGCCTGAGTCCGGAACAGAACGTGGGACTGCTGCTGCCAAGCAGCGCGGCCAGTGCGCTGGCCAACATGGCACTGATGCTGCTCGGCAAGACGGCGGTCAACCTGAATTTCACAGCGCCGGTCGAGTCCATCCTCGCCTCGCTACTGCAGGCGGAAATCAAGACCATCTACACCTCCGAACGCTTTCTGGAGCGACTGGAAAAGCGCGGTGTCGACCTCGCCCTGCTGCGCAACCACGCGCGGCTGATCCCGCTGGAGCAGTTCCGTCAGTCCACCAGTGCCGCCGAAAAGCTGCTTACGCTTGGGGCTTGCTGGATCCTGCCGAGGTTCGTTCTGAAAGCCCTCTACAGTCGTCGACACGACCTGCAAAGAACTGCCGTGATCCTTTTTTCGAGTGGCAGCGAAGGGCTGCCCAAGGGCGTCATGCTCACCCATCGCAACCTGCTCACCAACGTCAAGCAGATCGCCGAACTGCTCAACATGGACGACGACGATGTGATGCTCGCCAACCTGCCACCGTTCCATGCCTTCGGACTCACGGTGACGCATTTCATGCCCATGCTGGAGCAAGTGCCGCTGGTCTGCCACGCGGATCCAACCGACGCCCTCGGTGCCGCGGAGGCCATCGCCGCGCACCGGATCACCACCATGTTCGGCACCTGCAGTTTCTATCGCCTGTACACCCGCAATGCGAGGATTCATCCGCTGATGCTCGCCAGCCTGCGGCTGGTGATCGCCGGGGCGGAAAAGCTGCAGGAGGAGGTGCGCAGGGAGTTCAAAGCCAAGTTCGACAAGGACATCCTCGAAGGCTATGGCGCCACGGAAACGGCTCCGGTGGCCTCTGTGAACATGCCGGACCAGCTCAGCCCCGAGGATTGGAAGGTGCAGGTGGCATCGAAGGTCGGGTCCGTTGGAATGCCGCTGCCCGGCACCAGTTTCCGCATCGTGGACCCGGAAACTTTCGAAGCGCTGCCCACCGGGGAGGCGGGAATGATCCTGATCAGCGGGGCGCAGGTGATGCCTGGGTACCTGAAGAACGAACGCAAGAGCAGCGAGGCCTTGCGTGTCATCGACGGCCGCCGCTGGTATGTGACCGGAGACAAGGGACGGCTCGATTCCGACGGCTTTCTGTTCATCATCGACCGCTACTCGCGCTTCGCGAAGGTGGGCGGTGAAATGGTGGGGCTCGGCACGGTGGAGTCGGCGATCAAGGCGTCGCTGGCGCTGCCTGATCTGGAGGTGGTCGTGGTGGCCCTCCCCGATGAGCGCAAGGGGGAGAAACTGGTGGCCCTCGCGACGCTGCCCCTGGAGGCAGCCAGCATGCGTGAGCGGCTCGCCGGTCAGGGCCTCAACGCCCTCGCCTTCCCCAGCCAATACCTGCAGGTCGATGCCATCCCGAAGCTTGGGTCCGGCAAAACCGACTTTGCGACGGCCCGGCAAGTGGCGCTGACCCGGCTGGCCGCCGCCGGCTGAGCGGGCCAACCGCAGCGGTCGCAGGGCTAGTTGTTGACATTGATTCTCATTACTATTAGTTTTCGCATCAGTCCTGCTACCCTGTCAGCGCGCCATGTACGTCTGCCTCTGCAAAGCCGTTACCGACCGCCAGATCCGCGAAACCGTCTCCGAGGGCGCGACCACCTTCGCCGAGGTACGGCGTCAGCTCGGCGTGGCCACCCAGTGCGGCAAGTGCTGCCAGCAGGCCAAGTCGATCGTTGAGACCACCGTCAAGAAGCAATTGTTCAGCCCCGCCGCCTGACCCTCGCCGGCCCGCCAGCGCCCGGAACGAGAAGCGTTCTCTCTCGCATTTCACCAATTCAATCAAGCAGTTATGCAGATTGCGCTGGACGCTGCCGAGCACGGCAAGCACAATCGCGTTCAGTTTTCCCCCAACCGCCCCCAGGAGACCGCCATGCAAGGCGACAAACAGATGATTGCCCACCTCAACAAGGTGCTCGGCAACGAACTGATCGCGATCAACCAGTATTTCCTGCATGCCAAGATGTTCCACGACTGGGGTCTGAAGGAACTCGCCTCTGTGACGCGGCATGAGTCGATCGACGAAATGAAGCACGCCGACCAACTGATCGAGCGCATTCTGTTTCTCGAGGGACTGCCCAACCTGCAGGACCTCGGCAAACTCCATATCGGCGAAGACACGGTGGAAATGCTGCGCAGCGACCTGGCGCTCGAGTTCCGCGCCATTCCGGACCTCAAAACCGCCATCGCCTACGCCGACAGCATCCGTGACTTCGTTTCATCCGAACTGCTCGAAGAGATCCTCGAGGGGGAAGAAGAACATGTCGACTGGCTGGAAACCCAGTTGTCGCTGATCGAAAAAGTCGGTATCCAAAACTATCTGCAGCAAAAAATGGACGACTGAAGCGATCCGTCCACGCACAGGCGGCCGTATCGACGCGCCGGAATCCCGTCGCGTTCGACGCGCCGTTGCTTGCCTTGCAAATCACAGGTGCCGCCTGCATAGTTGCGGGCAAGTTCCGGCCTCCTCAAAGACTGTGCGCCTCCGGCCTGCAGACCTTGCCGCCCGCGTCGAATCCAGCCTCTAACCCACCACAGGAGCACTCCATGAGCGCATTTGTCTGTCACAAAGCCCCGAATTTCACCGCTGCGGCCGTCATGCCCGACGGTTCAATCAAGGAAAACTTCTCGCTGTCCGACTACGCCGGCAAATACGTCGTCGTGTTCTTTTACCCGCTGGACTTCACCTTCGTCTGCCCCTCCGAGATCCTGGCCCACAACAGCCGCGTGAAAGAGTTCAGCGATCGTGGTGTGCAGGTCATCGGTGTGTCGATCGACTCCCAGTTCACCCACGCTGCCTGGCGCAATACCTCGGTCGACAACGGCGGCATCGGCGCCGTGGGCTTCCCGCTGGTGGCCGACATCAAGCACGAGATTGCCAAGGCCTACGGTGTCGAACATCCGCAGGCAGGTGTGGCACTGCGTGGTTCCTTCCTCATCGATAGAGCCGGCGTGGTCCAGCACATGGTCATCAACAATCTGCCGCTTGGCCGTAACGTCGACGAGATGCTGCGCATGGTGGATGCCCTGCAGTTCACCGAAGAACACGGTGAAGTCTGCCCGGCCGGCTGGAACAAGGGCGACGAAGGCATGAAGCCGAGCGCCGCCGGCGTGGCGTCTTACCTGGCCAAGCACGCCAGCGACCTCTGAGAAAAACGTTCGGTAGGGACCCTTCCCTCGCCGGGGAAGGGGTTCCTGCCTTGTCCTTCCCCCCTGCCTTGCCTTCCTCCCGCTACAACAGAACCACCCCCACTGCAGGGACAGCGCACACGGGCGCGGGCCGCCCGGTTTTCGCACAGGATGCCTCGTGAACTGGATTCACCACCCCTCCCGCCGCTACCTGGACCTGCTGGTCGGTGTGGTGCTGCTCAGCATGCTGAGCTATGGCACCGTGTTCATCTACCGGCTCAACAACGATGCGCGCGACCTGCAGTTCAACTCGGCGCTGGCCATGCAGGGTCAGCAGTTCTCCACCGATCTCGGCTGCGTGGCCTGCCATACGGTGGACGGCAGCCCCGGTGTGGGGCCAACGTGGGTCGGCATGTGGGGCCGCAGCGAAAAACTCAACCGGGACCGTACTGCCATCGTCGATGACGCCTACTTCCGGGAATCCCTGACCGACCCGCATGTGAAGGTGGTCGATGGCTACCCGGCCGTGATGGGTCGCTACTTTCTGAGCGAGGCGGAGATCACCGCCCTGATCGAGTACGTCAAGCAACTGAGCGACCCCACGGTCACACCGCAGGTCGCTCGCTGACGCGCTGGCGGTAGACCCGGCGCCAACGCAGATAGCCTGCCACCACCAGCACCAGGTAGAGAGCGTACAGCAGCGCCGTGGGGTACAGACCCCGCTCCGTGTAGATCGCGACCGCCAGCGCGTCGAGCAGCAGCCAGTACAGCCAGTTTTGCAGCACCTTGCGCACCACCAGCCAGGTCGTCAACACTCCACCCCAGGCGATGAAGGCATCGGCGAAGGGCCAGACGGCGTCAGTGAACTGCGCCAGCAGCCAGCCATTGGTCGCCGCCAGCAGCAGCAAGGCCGCGACGCAGGGGGCATGCTGTTGCCAGGACCAGGACTGGATCTGCAGTGTCTGCGCACCGCTGCCTCCGCTTCGCCACTGCCACCAACCGATCACCGCCATGACCGCATAGAAAGCATTCAGCAGTGTTTCCATGTAGAGCCGTGCTTCCCAGAAAATACCGCAGTAAAGTGCGGAGCTGAGCAGCGCGCAGAACCAGCACCAGAGGCTCTCGTACAGCGCCAGCCACAGGTAAGCAAGGGCCAGCAGCGCCGCCACACCCTCCACGGACTCCAGCGCCGACAGCCAGCTGCTCATGCCTCACCCACCACGAGCGGGCCGCGATGCGGGCCTGGCTTCCAGAGCACCTGGCCGATGACGCCGGCCAGCACCAACGCCATGCCGGCATAGGTCAGGGCATTGAAGTGCTCGGCGAACAGCACAAAACCGAGCAGTATCGAAAAGATCACCTCGCTGTAGCTGACAATGGCCACCCGCGAGATCGGCGCGACCAGATACGCCACCGTCATGCAGTACTGCCCTACCTGGGCGGAGAGCCCGAGCAAGAGCAGGTACAGCCACTGGACCGGCGTGGGCGACACGAAATCGAGCAACATCGCAGCGAGGCTGAGCGGCAGACAGACCAGCGGAAAATAGAACATGATCACCAGCGGATGCTCGGTCTTGCCGAGGCGCCGCACGGACGTGTAGGCCACGCTCATGCAGAACGAGGCCGAGATCCCGACCAGCAGATGCAGCAGCGTGATGCGGTAGTCAAAGCCCTGGATCATGACGACGCCGCCGAAGCTGAGCGCGAAAAACGTCAATTGCAGCAGCGTGATCTTCTCGCGCACCAGCCAGATGCCGAGCAGGGTGGCGAAGAGAGGCGACAGATGCGTCAGCGTAGTTGCTGCCGCCAGTGGAATCTGATGCAGCAGCCAGAAGCCCTGCGCCAGTGCCAGGAAGCCGGCCACGCCCCGCAGGAGCAGGCCAGCCCGATCGCTGCCCCACGGCGAAAGGCCGAGACGCCAGAGACCGGCAAAGCAGAGCAATACCGACAGCATTGCTCGGAAAAAGATGATTTCCGCGATGGGCAGCCCCGCCAGCAACTTGGTGAACAGGGCCATGAGCGCAAAGAACAGGCTGGCGACCAGCATGTACAGCACCCCGCGGCTCGCGGCGGAAATCGGCATCGGACAGGCAACAAAAAGGCCCGGTTTCCTGCGAACCCGGGCCTGCGGCTCCAAGCGGCTCGCTCAGGCCTGCGGCGCGCGCTTGGCCGCGGAGTCGTCGACCAGCTTCTTCAACTCACCGGCTTCGAACATCTCCGTCATGATGTCGCAGCCCCCGACCAACTCACCGTCCACGAACAGCTGCGGGAAGGTTGGCCAGTCCGATACCCTCGGAAGGTTGGCACGGATTTCCGGATTGCCGAGGATGTCGACGTAGGCAAACTTCTGGCCACAGGCCATCAGCATCTGCGAAGCGCGTGCCGAAAACCCACACTGCGGCTGGTTCGGATTGCCCTTCATGTAAATCAGGATGGGGTTGCTCTTGATCTGGTCGCGGATAGTGTCTTCGATGCTCATGACTCACCTGTGGCTACTGGGAATACGGAAATCTGGCTGCAGCGCTTGATACGTAGCAGCGCGACATTGTAGTCAATCGGCGACGCCCTCGACACCCACGCAGGGCAGGTCGCCGCTTTTTGCTTCGTCGCGCACGTCGGAGATATGCCCTTTACCCGCGATCAGAAGCCGGCCGGCGCGACCCGGGCACCGGTAGTCATGCGCGGCACGGCGCTGGTAGAATCCAAGCCTTCGCAGGCAGCAGTGGCTGCCTTTTTGCGTTTTTTGGTGGCCGAATTTCATCGACCCAGAGCAGTGGAGCCCAGCCATGACCGCCGCAACGCCCCCCCTCGTGAACGCCAGTGTGAGCACGCCGCTGATGAGCAACTACGGGCGCCAGCAGATCGCGTTCGTACGCGGCGAAGGCTGTTACCTCGTCGATGCCGAGGGCAGGCGTTACTTCGACTCGCTGGCCGGTGTTGCCGTCAATGCACTCGGGCATTCGCATCCCGGCTTCATCGCTGCCGTACGCGAGCAGGTCGGCACGCTGGTGCACACGTCCAATCACTTCGAGGTGCCCCTGCAGACGGCGCTGGCCGCAGAGCTCTGCCAGCGCGCCGGCATGCAGCAGGCCTTCCTCTGCAACTCGGGCGCCGAAAGCATCGAGGCCGCCATCAAGCTGGCGCGCAAGTGGGGCTACGGCAAAGGCATCAGCGAACCGGTCATCATTGTCACCGAGGGCGCCTTCCACGGACGCACGCTCGGTGCGCTGACCGCTACGCACAGTGCCACTTACCAGGAGGGCTTCGGGCCCCTGCCCGGCGGCTTCGTGCGCGTGCCCTACAACGATGTGGACGCGGTGGCCAAGGCCGCGAGCCATCACGCCGGTCGGGTGGTGGGGGTACTGGTCGAGCCGGTGCAGGGTGAGGGCGGCGTCAATGTGCCGGCGGCCGACTACCTCAACAGACTGCGCGCACTTTGCGATCAGCACGACTTGCTGCTGATGCTCGACGAAGTGCAGACCGGCAATGGCCGCAGTGGCCGCTGGTTCGCCTTCCAATTGAACGGCATCACGCCGGACATCCTGGCCACGGCCAAGGGGTTGGGCAATGGTTTTCCGATCGGCGCCACGCTGGCGGCGGGCAAGGCAGCCGGTGTGTTCCAGCCGGGCCATCACGGGTCCACGTTCGGTGGTTCACCGCTGGCCTGTCGTGCGGCGCTCGCCGTTTACGAGGCACTCGACAAGGAGGACCTCATCGGCAATGCCGAGCGGCAGGGACGCTATCTCGTCGATACCCTGCGGCAGCGTCTGGCCGGCAACAGCAAGGTGAAGGAAGTACGCGGACTCGGACTGCTGATCGGTATCGAGTTGCACAAGAGCGGCAAGGATCTCGTGCCGCGGGCCCGCGAACGCGGACTGATTCTCAACGTGACGGCCGACAAGGTGATCCGTTTGGTGCCACCACTGACCATATGCCGCGAGGAAGCGGACTTCGTCATCGACACGATCGTGCAACTGCTACAGGAGTAGGCCATGGGCGTCCGTCACTTCCTGACCCTGCTGGACCTCAGCAAGAGCGAACTGCTGGGGCTGCTCGATCGCGCCAGCGCGCTCAAGCAACTGCAGCGCAACCACCAGCGTCATGACGTGCTGGCGCGCCGCACACTGGCCATGATCTTCGAGAAGGCTTCGACCCGCACCCGCGTATCCTTCGAAACGGCAATGACGCAGCTGGGCGGTGCCTCCATCTTCCTGTCGCCGGCTGACACGCAGCTCGGCCGTGGCGAACCGATCGAGGACACGGCGCGCGTGCTGTCACGGATGGTGGACGCCATCATGGTAAGGACCTTTGCCCACAGCAAGATCGAAACGATGGCCCGCCACAGCGCGGTGCCGGTGATCAACGCCCTGACCGACGATCACCACCCCTGCCAGCTACTGGCAGATCTGCAGACCTACCGGGAGCACCGTGGTGCGCTGGAGGGCCGCACCGTCGCCTGGGTTGGCGACGGCAACAACATGTGCAACTCCTTCATCCACGCCGCCCACCTGCTCGACTTCGAACTGGTGGTGGCCTGCCCGCCGGGCTACGAGCCGCTGGCCGACCTGCTGCGGCAACATGCCCGCAACGTCCGGGTGGAACGGGATCCTGCCCTCGCCGTGCGTGGCGCCTCGCTGGTCGCCACTGATGTGTGGGCCTCGATGGGCCAGGAAGCGGAGCAGCAGAAGCGCAAGGTCGCCTTTGCCGATTACCAGGTAACCCGCCGGCTGATGGATCAGGCGGCCGCAGGTGCGCTCTTCCTGCACTGCCTGCCGGCACACCGAGGCGAAGAAGTGAGCGCAGAGGTCATCGACGATCCGCAGTCCGTGGTCTGGGAAGAGGCCGAAAACCGCCTGCACGCCCAGAAGGCGCTGCTGGAATTCCTGCTCTGCTCCTGACACGTGGCCATGACACCCCTGCTGACCGTCAAGGACATACTCTGCCGCTACGGGCAGCGCGTTGTCTGTGAGGGTCTTGGCTTCCATGTCGACGCCGGTGCGCTCGTCAGCCTGCTGGGTCCGAGTGGCTGCGGCAAGACCACTGTGCTGCGGGCCATTGCCGGCTTCGAGCCGGTGCATGCCGGTTCGATAAGCCTTGCAGGCAGGGAGCTCAGCCGTGCCGGCTACATGGTGCCGCCTGAACAGCGGCAGGTCGGGCTGGTATTTCAGGATTACGCGCTGTTTCCGCACCTCAGCGTGGCGGGCAACATCGCCTTCGGGCTCGGCGGCAGCAGCAGCGCCGAGCGCGAACGGACCGTGCGCGATCTGCTCGCCCTCACCCGTCTCGAGGAGTATGCCAAGGCCTGGCCCGCTGATCTCAGCGGCGGACAGCAGCAGCGCGTGGCGTTGGCGCGGGCACTGGCGCCGCGTCCACGGCTGCTGCTGCTCGACGAGCCGTTCTCCAACCTCGACACCACGCTGCGGCGGGACCTCTGCCTCGACGTGCGCGAGCTGCTGAAGGCGCGGGGCACCACGGCTCTTATCGTGACCCACGACCAGAGCGAAGCCTTTGCCATGGCCGACGAAATCGGTGTAATGGCGGCTGGTCGGCTGCTGCAATGGAACTCGCCGCGCCAGCTCTGCCTGCGACCCGCCTCGGCCACCGTGGCGCGCTTTCTGGGCCAGGGGCAGCTGCTGCCGGCCACGCGCCACGGTCGATGGCTGCAGACGCCGCTCGGCGCGCTGCAGGTGACCGGGCTGGAGACCAATGGGAGCGGGGATGCCCAGCCCTTCCTGTTCCCCCCGCACGCGGACCAGACGCCGCAGGCGGTGTACTTGCTGGTACGCCCCTGGAACCTGTGTCTCCGCCGCGGCAGCGAGCTGCTGGCCACCCCGACCGCCCGCAGTTTCCAGGGCGCCGGTGCGCTCACTACGCTGCAACTGGCGGATGGCAGTCTTGTGCAGAGCGACGACCCCGGTTTCAGCGAGCTGCCGCTGGGAAATCCGGTAGGGCTCGGGCTGACGGAGCGCGAACTGCGTTTTTTCACCGCCTGATCCTGGGCGGTCGGGCACAGCGACATCCACGATATTGGCACAATTGCCCGGTCACCCGCGGCGCGCGCGCTGCGGGCGCTTCGCCCACAACCTACCCACAGAAAATTAACAGGGTTAACCCCTTGTCAGCTTTTTTGACCCCCTGATATAGTGCGACGCAGCACGACACACCCAATATGTTGTGCTTTTGGAACACCGCCGGCCCAGTCTCGAAGTGGCTGTCCCGGCCAAGGGCCCGCCAGCTTCGCTGGCGGCCCCGCGTGAATTAAGCACGCTCGATGCACGACCCCAGGCCCGCAGAGGCCGGCACCCGCAAAAACGACGAGACCACAGAACAGGACCGCTCACGATGCAAACGCAAACGGACTACAGCAGTTCTTCCCCGCGCCCTGCAAGCCGCACGAGCAGCGCCACGCCGGACAGTCTTGCCGTCACGGCCCCCGGCCAGCTGCGCGTCATCAAGCGCAACGGCGCCGTGGTGGTCTACGACGCCACCAAGATCACCGTCGCCATCACCAAGGCCTTTCTGGCGGTGGAGGGTGGCAATGCCGCCGGATCGACGCGCGTCCACGAGACCGTGGCCGCACTGGTCGACGAAATCTCCCACATTTTCAAGCGGCGCATGCCCTCGGGGGGCAGTGTCCACATCGAAGACATTCAGGACCAGGTCGAGCTGGCGTTGATGCGGTCCGGAGAGCACAAGATCGCGCGGGCCTACGT
>CANGUU010000042.1 GCA_947457195.1 Gammaproteobacteria bacterium | reverse complement strand
GCGATGAGGACGGTGGTCTGCAGGCCGGCAGTCTCTGCGGATTGGCTGTGCACGAACGGGATTTCCTGGCGGATGAGGGAAGGCAAGCATAAGCCGGGGCGCCCCGATCGGCGAAGGGCTGTGCTAGGTTACAGGCTCCTGCGACGACGCGAGGCTCAGCCTTTCCCATGTGGTTCGACCAGTTCGCAACGCCGATCGGACAGCTGACCGTGGCCGTAGATGCCAGCGGTGTGCGGCAGGTGCTGTTCGATGCCGGCGACGGGCGTTTCGGTGTCGGCAGTGACTGGCAGCGCGACCCCACTGCCACCCGCGCGGCCCGCGAACAGTTGCTCGCCTACTTCGCCGGCGAACGCCGGCCGTTTTCGCTCCCGCTCGCGCCGGCCGGTACGCCTTTCCAGCAGCGCCTGTGGCTGGCGCTGGCTGACATTCCTTTCGGCACACTCTGCAGCTATGCGGAACTGGCGCAGCGCGTGGGCTGTCCGCGCGCGCTGCGCGCCGTCGGTGCAGCCGCCGGTCGCAATCCCTTGCCGATCCTGCTGCCCTGCCACCGCGTGGTGGGCAGCGATGGCAGCCTTACCGGCTTCAGCGCTGGACTGCCCCGCAAACAATGGCTGCTGGCTCACGAGGGAGTTCATACCGTCGCGCTGCTCTGAGTGCCGACGTTTGCCCCACCCGCGGCCTCATTCGAAACTGAAGATGTCCTGCTGGCCCTCGGCGGTGTCGCCCGTCATCTCCTGCTCGAAGTTCTCTTCCCAGATCTTGGCCCAGGGTCGGCCGTAGATGTCGGGGATCTCGAACTCGATCACGTCACCGGGCGACTTCGGCGTGGCTCGGCCGCTGACCGGAAAGATCGACTGCGTGCATTCGATGAATGTATAGGGTGTAGCGTCCGCGTCCTGGTAATCGTTGATCTTGTTGAGATTGCGTACGATTCGGATCGGCTGCGCCAGTGCCTCGGGATCGTAGAAGATGGCCTCGTGGTTGAGACCGGTGAAATTGCCGTTCGCATCGTGATTCGGCGTGTAGATTTCGATGGTCTGCATCTTGCTCGAAAATTCGAAGGCCGAGTGCGCCTTCCAGCCCTGCACGTTGGAGGTCCAGGTGATCAGTGCAGCGCCATCCCAGAAGCCGATCGTTTCCCCGTACCAACGCGGCACGGCATCCCCGAGGCGCGGAACCCCGCCGGCAGCCACGTCGTCCATGTTGAACTCGCGGTCCAGGTAGACGTTGGTGACGAAGTTGCGGGCGACGCCGGCGGCGATCTGCACGATGCCGGGATTGGCGATGATGTAGTGCTCCCAGACCGACGCCATGTGCCAGCGGCGCATGAAGCCCTCCGGCCAGCAGAATGTCGACGGCCACAGGGCGGCATTGGTGTTGACCTGATGGTAGTACTCCTGCACGGCGCGCTTCTGGTATTCCGGTGTCAGCAGGGATAGCACCGTCGGAATCTGCGTGTGGCGCATCCAGTACCAATTCTGGTGATCCACGGCGAACAAGGGGCGCTCGTAGACGCCGTTCCAGTCGGCTGCAGGAAAATCCCGGAAGCTGTAGTGGCTGGGTCCACCGCGTGTGCCGGCTTCCTGCTGCAGTGCCCGGTAGTGCTGCTCGGCGCTCGTGAATGCGTAGGGGCTGACCAGCGCCTCACGGGGCAAGTCGATGTCGCAATGACCCCAGACGCCATCGGCGGGATTCTTGGTGAGGATCAGCGGATTGCCGAGGATGGCGCCCCACTGCTCCTCTGTCGCATAGCCGCTCATGCAGCGAAAGTAGCGGGGATCGCTCCAGAGAGCCTGGTCGGCATAGAAGTCCTTCGACGTGAAGATGTCGACCGGCAAGGGTTCGATGCCGGCCGGGAGCGCGCCGGGACGAAAGCCGTTCAGCTCCTGCTGGGTAGGACCGGCGCCCGCCTGTGGTGGCGCCGCCGGCGGCTGTCCCGGCAGGAAACCGCGTAGCCAGTTCGGACCGACGACCGGCCGCTCGCGCACATCGGCAGCCAGCGGCCACCCGCGCGCTGCGCTGCTGACGCCGCTGTCCGGCATACGCTGGGCCAGCAGCGACGGGACTGCCAGCAGGGAGGCCGCGGCGACTGCCGTGGCCAGCACGTGATTTTTGATGCTGCGCATTGTCATGACTCCCGGGAAGACCCGTGCAGAAGGCTTCCTGCCGAAAACAGCGCACGCCAGTCCAGGCCTGCGATGGAGGCGTGGGCGCTCAATCGCGGCCCGTGCCACTCGAGGTGAACACCGTGCCGTCTTCCAGCGCCATGTCGCGCAGGAACAGGGTATTGGCGCGCACGCCCTTGCGGCCACTCACTTTCACCTGGCTACCGGCAGCCACCGCACCGAGATCGACACCCTTACGCTGGAAGGTGGAACGCGCATCGCTCTCCACCAGCCAGTACGGCGCCTGTCCGGGCGCCGCCTCGGTCTTGACCACGAAGGAGGTGTGCGGATTCTGGAAGCGAATCTGCTCGATGGTGCCGCTGATTTCGATGATTTCCTGCGTGAAATTGGTCGCGGTGGAATGGTGGGCCTGCACGGGCAGTGCGGCCAGCAACAGCGCTGCCAGCAGTAATCTCATGGTTGCTCTCCCTCTGTAGCCTCGGCATTGAGTTGCTCGAACCAGTCGTAGTCGGCATCTGTGCACTCGTAGACCGGCACTTCGGATTCTCCGGTGGCGAACAGCCGGTGCAGGATGCGGTACTCCCCGTTGAACAGCGCCGGATCCCGGTAGACGAGTTCCAGCAGCAAACGGTCGCCCTCGCGCCAGAAGGTTTCGGTGGCACTGGCACCCTCGCCTTGCGGATACCCGGTCCCGGTGCGCAGGTAGCCTGCCGCCAATCCGGAGCTGGTCACGATCAGGCGCTCGCCCTCCAGTCGGTAGGCGGCCTTGCCCAGGGCAGCAAAGGCCGTGCCGGCGAGATTGAGGGTCTCGCCGCTGAGGCCACTGGCCTCGCTGGGAATGCTGCGGCGCAGGTCGAACAGTTCATGATCCAGCTGCACATGGTCCGCGGACACGCGGATACCGGTCCGGCTGTTTGGATTGCCCCAGACGCGCGCCATGCTGGCAGGCTCGCAGCGCAGGCTGGGATCATCCTCGAGCAGGTCATAGGCCTGCTGCACGGCAGCGCCTGCCGGCGTGAGGGGGGCTGCGGTTTCCTCGACGATGCGTTCGAGAATCCACACCCCGTCAACCGGGTGCGCCGCCTGTGTCGCAGCGGTGATGCTGATCAGTACGATGCTGCACAAGGACTGCCGCATGTTTGCTTCCTCCGGATCTTGGCTGCGGGCCGGCGAGTTTACCCCAGCAAACGCCCAAGCAGTTCGACAAGCGTCTGCCGCAGCCAGCGGTGGACCGCCGACTGCCTTGTGCGCTGGTGACTGATCAGGCAGTAGCGCAGGGTCACCGCCGGCGCACCCTCCACGGGCAGGGCCTTGAAGGCGGCGTTGCGGCTGGCCAGCCGCGAAAGAATGCCCGCCGCCGGCAGAATGTAGTCGGTACGCCCGAGGATACCGAGCGCTACCCCGAGATTGTCCGTCTGGCAGCTGGCGGACCAGACCTGCTGCAGGGCAGGCAGGCCCTCGCGCGGCTGGAACAGCTGAAAGCGTTCCATATCCGCCATGCGCAGCGACAGTCGCGGATACCGGAACAGATCCTCCTGGCGAAAGCGCCGGCGGTGCAGCGGATGGCCGGCGCGGGCAAACAGCGCCGGCCCGTCCTCATGGATGACTTCCGACAGGAACCCGGGCGGCAGGGCCGAAAATTCGAGATTCAGTACGAAGTCGAGCTCACCCTGCTCCAGTCCGTGCAACTGGTCATGGTATTGCGTGTGCATCTTGAGGGTGATGCCGGGAGCACGTTGCGCCAGCGTTTGCGCCAGCGGCGGCAGCACCAGCAGGTGCAGCATCTCGCTGGCTTCGATGGCGATCTCGCCGTGGTAACGGGCCGGGTCGAAGTCGTGACCCTCGAACAGTTGGCTGGCAGTCTCCAGCCACTCCCGCAGCGCCGGCGCCAGCCCCAGTGCAAAAGGCGTGGGCACCAGCCCCCGGGAGGCGCGCTGGAACAGGGGATCACCCAACAGCTCACGCAGGCGGGCGAGCGTCTTGCTGATCGCTGGCTGGGTCAGATGCAGGCGCAGGGCCGCGCGCGAGACGCTGCGCTCCTCCAGCAGCACCTGCAGGGTCACCAGCAGGTTGAGGTCGACTCGCGCCAATTGCCGCAGGTTCATTGATATAACTCTCAATCATGCGATCGCTGAATATTGTTCATTTTCAATCATATCACTGGCAGCCTACGCTTCACCCCGTCAACGACTTACACGACAGCAAAGGAGCAACACACATGGTCATTACATTCATCTGCATGGTGCTGGTCACTGGGGTTCTGCTCAACGAAGCCACCAATTGATGTCCCTGCTGCCGCACTCGGCGGCAGCACCCCGAATCGTCCGTCCGGACCCCCTTGCCCCGCTCCTGCGGGGCTTCTTTTTTGGGGGAGCAGGCAGCAGGACTCTGTCTGCTACGACGCCCAGCCGGCGGGTTCCCGGTGCCACCCTGCCTGAGCCCGGGCGCGCCTGCGCGGCAGGCAACGGTGGTAACATGCGCCGCGAATTCCTGCCGTAGCTGTGCCCCTTGCTTCCCTCCGAACGTTACCGACAACTGCAGCAAAGTTCCGCGATCCGGGCGGATGCACTGCAGACCGAGGCCCTGCGGCGACTCGATGCGCTGTACGAGCGCCTGCTGGCGCCGGCCGCCTGGTATGCCAGACGCAAACCCGTGCAGGGTATTTACCTCTGGGGACAGGTCGGCATAGGCAAAAGCTTTCTGACCGATCTCTTCTTCGAGTGTCTGCCGGGCATCGGCAAGACGCGCCAGCATTACCAGCACTTCATGGCGCGCATCCATCACGAACTCAACGCCATCACCGGCAAAGCCAATCCACTCACCCACATCGGCCGCAAGCTGGCGACCGAATACCGCGTCATCTGCCTCGACGAGCTTTACATCACGGACCTCGGCGACGCGATGATCGTCTACCAGTTGTTCAAGAGCCTGTTCGACGAGGGTGTGGCCTTGCTGATCACGTCGAACTTTGCGCCCGACCACCTCTACAAGGACGACCTGCAGCCGGCGATCTTCAAGCCCGCCATCAGGCTCATCAAGGCCCATACCGAAGAGCTGCATCTGCAAAGCCGGGAAGATTACCGCCGCCAGAAAGGGGCCGAGCATCCGACCTGGTTCGTCGGCGACGAGTCGCAGTTTGCCGTGTTGTTCGACCAGCTGAATCACGAAACACAGCAGTCAGCGGAGTACAGTGCCGATCCCTTCGACATTCACCAGCATCTGCTGCATCCGCGGCGCCACCACCGGCAGCTGGCGTGGTTCACCTTCCACGAATTGTGCGAGCGGCCACGTTCGGCCAGGGACTACATTGCGCTCGGCCACCGCTTCAAGCAGCTGCTGGTCAGTGGCGTGCCGCAGTTCGGCGGCGCCGACCGGGCGCCCTCGTCGGCAGCAGGCACCGAAGACGAGGGCAGTGCCGGTCAGCGCCGGCATTATTCGTCGAGCGAGAACGCCCAGCGCCGCTTCATCAGCCTGGTCGATGAATGCTATGACCAGGGCATCAAACTCTACTGCCTGGCGGAAGTTCCCCTCCAGGACCTGTATGCCGGTGGCCGGCTGGCCTTCGAATTCCAGCGCACCCTCAGCCGCCTGATCGAAATGCAGTCGGCAAGTTACCGCGACCGCGCCCTGCGCAGCGCGCCCTGAGGACGTGGAGCGTGCGCACTCCCGCGGTTTCCGGTATACCGGCTGGCCAACCTCAGTCGGGAGAGAGCCGCAGCACGGCGAATTCATCGCCGTCGGTCAGCACGTACAGCAGACCGTCAGGCCCTTGGCGTACATCGCGCACACGCTGGTGCAGTTCGGTGAGCAAGGTTTCACGGCGGATGTCTTCGAGGTTTTCGTTGAGCACCACCCGCTCGAGGCCGCCAGTGCGATCAATCTCGCCGCGACGCGCACTGCCGACGAACAAGTTGCCCTTCCACGCCGGAAAACGCTCGCCCGTGTACACGAGCAAACCGCTGGGGGCGATCGATGGCGACCACACCACGAGCGGTTGCTCGATACCGTCCACCACGGGCAGGGCCGACAGGCGCTTGCCGTCGTAGTTGCGTCCAAAGCTGTAAACCGGCCAGCCATAATTGCGACCGGGCAGGATCACGTTGACCTCATCGCCGCCGTTGGGCCCGTGCTCGGCCGCGAGCAGCGTGCCGGTGGCGGGATGGATCGTCAGTCCCAACTGATCCCGGTGACCGTAGGAGTAGATGCCCGGCAGCGCGTCGCTGCGCCCGGCGAACGGATTACCGGCTGCCACAGTACCGTCGTCGTTGAGATGCAGCACCTTGCCATACACGTTGTCGAGCTTCTGCGCATCATCGGCAAAGGGCGCTCCCGTGGACAGGAAAATGCTGCCGTCCGCGGCGAACACCAGGCGTGAGCCACTGGTGCCACCGAAGGGTGCCACGAACAGTTCCTCCACCTCCGTCAGCGCCCCCTCGGCGTAGCGACCGCGCATCAGGCTCACGGCACTGCGGGGACGCTGGCCCGCACTGACCGTCACCTCGGGCTCACCCTTGTTGTAGGTGAAGTACAGCCAGTGGTTGCGCGCAAAATCCGGGTGCAGTGCCAGGTCGTGCAGGCCGCCGTTGCGATAAGGCACCGGCAGCGCGGGGACGCCGGCGACGGGCTGCGGATCGAGCCGTGGCGCGGCACCGGTGGCGTCGTGAATCACGCGGAGTTGACCGCCGCGTTCCGACACCAACAGATCACCGTCGGGCAGGAAGACCATGCCGAAGGAGCGCTGCAGGCCCTTCGCCAGCACCGTGACGACGAACCCGTGCTGCTCGGCCGAATCGAAACGATAACTCGGTTCACTGAGCACAGCCGGTGCCCGGCCGATCGACGCCTGTTCGGCTGACTGCAGGGGCATCGACAGCAGCAAAAACAGACAGGGGAAAAAGCGTGCAAAAAAAGCCATGACGAACTGCCTCCGCAGCCAGGGGACCGGTGACGATTATGCGGTATTTCACGGCATTTGCCTGCTGCAGCGCCCTGCCCTCCATCGGACACTCCCTGCGCTGAGCCGAACTGGTCGGCCCTCTACAAACCCATCGCTTCGTTGTTAGCATGCGGCCGCCCTGCCCCACCGGAGATTCCACATGAACGTTCGCCCCTTGGCACTGGCTGGCGCCAGTTTTTTCTGGCTGCTCGGTTGCTCTCCGCAGGGACCGGCAGCCGGTGACACAGGCGGCACAACGGGCGGCAACTCCAGCGAAATCCCTCTCGCACAGCAGACGGCCAATTCGTTGCAGCCCCAGGGGCTCGATGCCAATGGCCTGCAGCCACTGTCAGCCGGTTCGTCGCGCCCGCCGGAGCGGATGCTCGATACACCGCCACCGCGCGATGCCAATGGCCGCGCCGTGCTGGGCTCGGTGCCGGGTCAGGTCGGCAGTTGGGAGGGCTTCGGCTCGCGGCCGATGCTGCGCATCCTCGACGAGATCCCCGAGGGGTCGATCATCGCCTTTACGCCCGCTGAGCAGGCACTGCGGGATCCGAACAATTTTCCCAAGATCCGCGAGAGCGAAATCCCTTATCAGCCATGGGCCAAGGCGCTGTTTGCCGCCCGCTCGCGTACCCGCTTCGAGCCCTACGTGCGCTGCAAGCCTTCAGGTGGTGCGCGCGAGGTTGCCACGGCCTACGGCACACAAATCGTCGAGTTTCCGGAGATGCAGAAGATCTACGTCTTCCCGACCGGCGGCCCGCGTCACTACCGCGAAATCTGGATGGATGGTCGCCCGCACCCCGAGAATCCCAAGGCGAGTTACCACGGCCATTCGATCGGGCACTGGGAGGGCGATACGCTGGTGGTCGACACAGTGGGGTTCAACGAAAAAATGTGGTTCGACTCGGACGGATCTCCGCACACCAGCCAACTGCACCTCACCGAAAAATTCACCCGCGTGTCGCTGGAGCGCTTGAAGTACGAAATCACGGTGGATGATCCCGGCGCCTATACCAGTACCTGGTCCTCCGGGTTCTACATGTTCTGGACGCCGGGCGAAACCTTCCAGTTCGTCTGTCAGGACGAAAATCTGGCCTCCGATCTGATGGTGGGCAATGGCGAGTCTTACGACTCCATGGACCGTAGCCAGCCCATCTTCCCCTGACACCGCAGGCGACCGACCAATCCGATCACCGCATCACGGCGTCAGCAGGTCGGCGCGCGGGGGTAGCCAAGGCACGTGGTAATGGCAGTCATCGGCGTCGTCTGCGCGCAGCAGCAACTCGGCCATACCCAGCCCGGGTTCGCGGTCGAAGCGTAGATCCCCCAGTACCCAGCCTGCCGCGGTTTCGACGGCGAACGGGGCGCGTGCGAACTGCAGCAGTTCCCCGGCACGGCAATCCTGCGCGGCCAGCCCACGCAGCGTGGCCAGGGGCAGGGAAAACTCGTCACGCCACGCCAAGGCGGGGTCCGGGCCGGCCTCCAGCACCTGCAGCGGGGCCGTGTTGGCGGCGCTGCCGAACAACCGCGGACAGGAGGCCGTCGCCACCGACCCTGACAGGGCGAACTGTCCGCGACGTACGACGTAGGTCTCCGCGGAGCGCTGCACCAGGAGAACATCCCAACACAGTGGCTGCACGGGCAACGGTGACAGCACGCGATCGAGCGTCTCGAACCCGGGAAACTGCCGACCAGCGATCGCGTCGATGCGGGTCGTGGCGAGCAGACTGGCGGCGATGAACGCGCCGGTAATCGTCACCATGAGCGCAGCGCTGGTCAGCACTGCCCGTCTGGCCGACCAGCGCCGACTAAACCAGACGAGGGCGGCGGTACCAAGCGGCAGGGTCCACCACAGCCAAGCGAAGCCATGGACGATGAGCAGGGCCACCGAGCCGACCAGCAACGCAAGCCCCAGCAGCAGACGCGCTCTCAAGGTATGGAGCGCCAGCAGCAGCGGTGCGGTGGCCAGCCAGTAGAGCGGTTCGATGATGAACACGGCATCCCCGTAGAACCAGCGGTTGTTCCATGGCCAGAACGGGTGCACGCCATAGCTGTTGAGCCCATCCATCGCCACATGCAGCAGCACGGCGAGCACTGCCATGGCCGCCAACAGCCAGCGTTCGGCCACACTCTCCCGCTGACCACGCCAGCGCAGCACACCGAGGGTGGCCGCGAACAGGCCTGCCGCGAGCAAGCCAACGCCCGGCAAGGTGTGGGTGTAGCCGCGATGTTCGAGCAGGTAACCCAGCGTATCGCCGGTGACAGCCCCCATGCTCCAGGCGAGATCACCGTCGGGGAGGTTGCCGCCAAGCACTCCGATGCTGATGAGGGCAACACGTCGCGTGCCGTCCGACAGGCCGACAGCGGTCGGACGCAGCGTGCGCGCGATCAGCTCACCGGCCACCAAACCCACGAGGGAGTGCGTGAGATTATCCATGGCGTGGTCAGTGTGGCAGAGCCCCCGTGCGGCGCCTTGGCGGGCGCCGGTCAGACGCCGGGAAAAGGCCACAGGCCGGCAGGTGCAAAGCTCCCCGCCAGCGCGGCGCCAGCGACAGCGCCTTGGCTCAGCGCGGCACGAAGCCGTTGCGTGGATTCAGTTCCGTGCCATTTTCGAGCACCGCCGTGACCCAGGCTGCCGCCGGACGACCGTCGGTCATCGGGTGACCGGTGATGGTGAGGCGCGTCCCCGCCGGCAGCGTGCTCTTGCGGATGCCGGAGCGCATCAGGGTGGTCGGCCCTTCCGCCTCGAAACCCCAGGTGACCACCGAGCCATCGTCCGCACGAACTTCAACGATGAGCCAGGAGTGCGGATTGCTGTACTGGAATTCCTTGACGGTGCCGGTCACGGTGATGGTCTTCGTGGCATCGAACATGGCGGTGGAGTGGTGGCCGAATACAGGGGCCGATAGCAGCAGGAAAGCAGCAAGCAGAAACTGACGATTCATGGAAATTCTCGCTCTGGATGACGTGGCTTGAAGGGTTATGGGCAAAGGCTTCAGTCGAAATCGAAGTCCTTGAACTGGGTGCTGCCATCCTCCTGTTCCTGGACATCATTGTTTTGGTTGTCGAAACAGTACCAGTAATGGATCCGCAGCTGTTTTTCGGGATCGGTAAGCTTCAGGTAGGTTTTCCTGGTGTACCAGGGCTCGAGCAGGTACTGGGGATCGAAGGCCCAGACGTGGGCGATCAGCGTGCGCTCGTCGGCCTTCTGCATGATCTCCACCAGTTCGATGTCGTCGGAATAATTGGGCTGACTGCGCTGGTACATGCCGGCGCGCAGCTGGTTGGTGTGGATCACCAGACGACCCTCGTGCCAGAAGCCGATGGAATCGCCGTCGAAGGTTGGAAAGCGGTCGTCAGGCGCCAGATGCTGGCGGCCATCGGTGTAGATGCGGCGGGTTTCTGCCGCGACTTCGTTCATCAACCAGGTCTGTTCCGGCGTGACGGCGTACTCGCGCAGAAAAGGTTCGGACACCCCGCGAGGCGCTCCAGGCGGTTCACAGCGACCGAGCGGGTCGAATTCGATGCCCTGCTGGGCCAGCCGGACGCGTTCCTCGAGGATGGCCTGCTGCTCCGGAATCAACTTGGCCGGCGGTAACTGGCCCGGCGCCTGGCTGGTGTCGTAGGCCAGCCCGGTCTGGCGCAGATCCATCGAGTAAACCCCACGCCAATCCGGCAGCGTCTGCCAGGTCAGCCCCGTGTTGCTGCCGGCCTGCTGCTGCAGGTACTGGTACAGCTCCTCTGCACTGTTGAAGCGCTTGCCGAGCGCCACCATGTCCTCGCGGCTCGCCGCGGCATCCGGCACCTGGGCTGAGGCCGAGTGAATGGCAATGGCGGCTGCCCACACCAGGGGGCGCAGCAGGCTGAATGGAAGGCACTTATTGCTAGCGGTCATCAGGGTCTCCGGTCGGGAAATGCTCTGGGAATTTTTTTTGGCTGAACGGTTTCAAGGCGCGGCGGTTGCCCCGGCAGCAGCGCGCTCCACGGCGCGTTGCCCTGACAGGATATTGGCCATGCCGTAATTGCCTTCGGTGCACGCATATTCGAATAGGATACCGCCGAGATCGGTCAGCGGGTAGGTGCCCCCCCAGGGCTCGGCCCAGGTGTGCGGATCTTCGACCCGGAAGCGGTATTCCAGCGTGTCGGCATCCACGCGCGTCAGCCACTCGGTCACCTTCATGTGCTCCGAGGCATTGCGCCACGCGGCAGCCGGGTGAAAGCCGGCCGTCTCCACCACCAGCGTCTCACCCTCCCAGCGACCGGCCGACGTGCCGTTCCATTGCGGCAGCAAGCCGTCCGGGAGCGGCTTGCCGTCGGTCGGAATGACGCGGGGATCACCCATTTCACCTTGAATCACCACGAGTCCCGGACTCTGGAAAATCTGCAGGTTGCTGTTGTAACCGCCGGGGAGAATGGGCGCCAGCGTGCTTGTCCACACGATGCAGCGCTCAGACAGCGAGCGGAATTCCGGGCCATCGAACTCGTGGCCAGTCCGCGTCGCGGCGCGCGCCTGCTGCCGAGCAGCCGCTTCCTCGGTGAGCGGCGGCATGCGGCCATTGGCCGGAAACGTGATGATGGAGGTGCGGAGGTTCTCGGAAAACCTGCCTTCGTTGGCGCTGAGCGAAAAGGTGCCCATGTCGTAGTGCACGTCTTCCGGTGTGCCCGCGACGGTTTCATCGTCCTGGTCCGCGGCTTCCAGCACGCGCGCCTGGTAGGCCCTTGCCTCCTCGGGCGTGAAGAACTCCTGCGTCCCGAGTTCCAGCGGCCGCTCCACCGGGGCCAGTGTGAACTCGCTATAGGTACCGGCCAGGGATGGCTCACCCCAGGATGTGCGCGGATGCCCGGCGTCGGAGCAGCCTGCGAGCACAAGACAGCAAGCGAGCGGAAGCAGGGGCGGGCAGCGGGTAGGTCGCATGGCAATGTCCTCGGTAAAGGGCAGTGGCGTCATTCGGCCGGCTTGCGCAGATGGCCATAGAGCTTTTCTTCGGCAAAGGGCTCGCACTTGAACTCGAGCAGCCGGTAACCGTCATCGACCAGACGATACAGCGGCATGCGGATGGTCCACGGCTCACTGAATACGGCGGGATCGGTAATGGTGGCTTCGTACTGCAGGTGGTCCGGCGACAGCGGTGTGTAGCGTTCGGTCACACGCGCTCCGGCACTGGCGTAGTTGCCGGCCCGGTCGAGCCAGGTCTGGCCATTGAATCCGCTCACCTCGACCACCAGCGTGTCGTCCTCCCAGCGGGCATTGGACCAGCCCATCCAGCTGTCGAGCGGGGCCTCGTCGCTGCCACCCAGCGTCAGGCGACGCAGACCCGTGGCGTACTGGTAGAGGATGGCGATGGTGCCGTCTCCCTGCACGATCTGGAAGGGATAGGGCATGTAGGTGGAGCGCGGCACGCCGCCGAGGTAGCACTTGCCCTCGGGGTCTTCACTGAGGCGGTTACGGAAGTTCGCCTCGCGCTGCGCCAGCGCCTCGGGGAGATACGGGATGCGCTCACCCACCACCACACCCTGTCCGGGGGCCACGGCAAACTGGGCGCCGAGCTGCGGCACGCCGCCCTCGCTTGCCGCGTGCGGTTCGAGGTTCCAGTGCGCCGTGTTGAGACTCTGCCAGACACCGCTGAAATCCGGATGGCCATCGGCCGTACGCGGAAAATCCTGGCGTGGCGCCGCCAGTGCCGGCAGGGCCAGCAGGGCGACCAGGAGACCCGCTGCAGTCAACGTCTTCATCAGTCGCCGGCTCCGGGCACACGACCGTCGAAAAACAGCTCCCGGCCATCGGTGAAGGTGATGGTGCGCCCCACCCCCTTCGGCGACTTGTCGCGCGCCTGGTAACCGATCACGTGCAGCGCCGAGCCAAGCGGAATCGACTGCTTGGTGACGCCACGCCGCACCAGCGCATTCGGGCTACCCCCCTCGATCATCCAGGTGACCACCTTGCCCTCGGCATCCTTGACGTCGATATGGATCCACGAGTGCGGATTGATCAGTTCAACCTTCGACACGGTGCCGGTCAGGTCGAGCGGGCTGTTCACATCGAATTCCAGCGCAAACGCGTGATGGGCCAGCAGTGCCTGCGGCAGTAGCGGCGTCAGCGCCAGCAGCAGCCCGCCCAGATGCCGGCGTACGCGTCCTCGGAGAGTGGCGACTCTGTTCATGGAAGTACCTCGCGGCGGGTTACTCAGGGACGGGTTGCCGGCAGCCGGAATACATACAAGGCATTGCCGGTGTCCGGGTAATGGATCTCGGGAGTCAGTATGGAGGGCACGATGCGCGGACTGCCGCCACCGAGACCGGCAGGCACCGCCACGTACTGCATACCATCCACGGCGTAGGTGATGGGAAACCCCTGCACCGAGGTGCCGAGCCGGGTTTCCCACAGCACCTGACCGGTGCGGACGTCATGGGCGCGGAAACGCCGGTCGAGATCTCCCGCAAACACGACATTTCCCGCCGTACTCAGCACCGCCGTCAGGTAGGAGGCCGACTGCTCGAAGGCCCATTTTTCCTCGAGGGTGTCGACGTCGTAGGCGGCGAGCTTGCCGACCAGATCTTCCTTGCCTTCCTGCGCAAACCAGCGCCGCGATACCGCCGCGCCCCCGCCGCCCGCTTTGAATTCGATCTCTTCGGCCTTCATGTCCACGCAACTCTGGCTGAGCGGGATGACCACGCTGTTGGTGCCGTGGTGGTAGCTCATGGCCTGCCAGTTGTGGCCACCGGCGGAGGAAGGACACCCCCCGACCCACTCACCGAAACGGTGCTCGGCAATGTCGGCGCGATAGGTGGGGCGCCCCGTCTCGGGATCGAACGAGGAGAACATGTTCTGGAACACGGTTTCCTTGTGGCCGAGATACTGGCCGTTGCTGCGGTCGAGCTTCCAGAGAATGCCGTGCTTGCCGGCCGACAGCACCAGCTTCTGGTTCCCCCGATCGATGAGAACGCGCTCGAACACCTCGTCGAGGTCCATCGCCTCGCCCGGGACGTGCTGGTAATACCACTTGAGCGTACCGGTGTCGGCATCGAGGGCCAGCGTGGAATTGGAGTACAGCGCGGCATCGGCCACGCTCATGCCGCGGCTGATCGGCATCCAGGGCTTCGGCTGGGAAACACCGATGAAAACCGTATCACTGGCCGCGTCATAACTGGGTGTGATCCACGTGTCGTTGCCGGCACGGAAGACATCGTCGATGCCGTTCCAGGTTTCGCCGCCGGGTGTGCCGCGGCGTGCCACCGTCTCGAACTTCCAGAGCGGTTCGCCGTCGTCGAGATCGTAGGCACTGACGTAGCATTTTTCCGGGCGGAACGTGGTACAGCCGGTCATGCCGGTGAAGATCTTGCCGTCGGCCACCAGCGGACCGCTGGAGTTGCCGAAGCGCTCGCCGATCGACTGCTCCCAACGCTTTTCACCGTCCATCGCACTCAGCGCGACGATGGTGCCTCCGGGTGTGTTGACGATGAGTTGGTCGCCGTGGATGGCAAGACCGCGCATGTTGCCTTTGCGGCCACCGAGGCGATGTTCCCAGATGAGTTCGCCGGTGTCGGCCGTGAGCGCCTGCACCTTGTTGCCCGGGTTGAACAGGTAGAGCACGCCGTCGTGTACCAGCGGCGAATTCTGGTTGGTGGTTTCGCTGCCCAGCGCCCAGACCCACGCCAGCTGCAATTGTCCGACGTTACCGGTGTCGATCTGGTCGAGGGCACTGTAGCTGTGGGCGGCATAGTTGCCGCGATGGATCAACCAGTCCTCCGGCGGGGGCTCCAGCAACATGGCATCGGTGACCGGGCGGAAATCCGGCACGCGCCCGGGCACGGTGACACCGACCGGCCCCTCATCGGCCGCCGCCCCGGCGGCCACCGTGGTGGGTGCCGCGGCGGCGGCAGGATCGGTGATGGTGCTGATCAGCACCGGGTTTTCCAGCGACAGGGTGGAGATGCCGGGCTTGGCGCCGTTCATGGCCAGGATGAAGGCTGTCAGGTTGAGATAGGTTTCCTGCGAAAGGCTGCCCGGTGCCGTCGGAGGCATGGCGCTGCGGATGGCCTGGGTGAGTTCACCGACGCTGCGGGCCCCGAAGCTGCCGAGAAAGCGTTCTCCCCGCAGCGGCGCAATCGGCCCCAACCCGCTCATGTCGTTCTGGTGGCAGCCGTTGGCACAATTGGCAAGGTAAGCCGCCTGGCCTTGCTCCTGTTGTTCGGCCGTGAAGATCGGCTGTGCGGTTTCGGCGTCTTCTGCGGCGCACAAGACCTGTGCGGTCAGCAGGCTGCAGACCAGCGCCACACAAAGCCGGCCGTGCCGGAAGCCCCTCGCTGCGGAATTCATGTCCATCCTCGCGGTCCTCATCATCGGCATCATGGTGTCGGCAGTGCCCACGCCACGAGCCGCGCGGCATTGCCGCTGGTTCCCGGGGCGTTGCCGTTGACGGCCATGACCACGTACTGGCGACCTTCGTGCAGGTAGGTCATGGGTAGCCCGCTCTGGTTACCGCCGGGGATGGCACCCTGCCAGATCCGCGCCCCGGTGCGCTTGTCGTACGCGTGGAAAACAGGCTGCCCTGCGGAACCTTCGCCGGCAAACAGCAGCGTCTTGGTCACCAGCAGGCCCGCCTGCGAGGGGTTGCCGGTGGCGGGCACGTTTTGCAAGCCGGCTGCGGCGAGATTGGCCTGTATCGCCGGCGGCGTGTCGGAGTTGGGAATCTGCCAGGCGATCTCGCCGCGGTTCATGTCGTAGGCCGTGATGCGCCCGTAGGGGGGCTTCAGCAGACGCAGGTTGTTCGGCAACTGCGGCAGTGAGCCCGTCATGCGGTAGTCGGCGTAGTCGGGGTCTTCGGGGCGCGCCGGCAGCATTGGCTCAAGCCCGATGACCGAGGGATTGGTGGCAGATCCCACGTAGATGAAGCCGGTTTCCGGGTCGCCCGCGCCGGACTGCCAGTTGGCGCCGCCACCGTAACCGGGGAAGACGATGGTGCCCTTGTTGGTGGGCGACACCACCGACGGCGGCGTGTACATCGGACCGAGGGTGTAAGCGGCGACTTCCTGCAGGGCCAGCGCCCGCAGCTCCGGCGTGAAGTCGATGAGGTTGTCTTCATCGAAGCCCTGTACGTCGAAACCGGCCGGCTTGCTGGGGATGGGCTGGGTGGCGGCGGTCCATTCACCCGGCACGCTGGTCTGCGGCACACTGGTTTCGACCAGCGGCCAGACCGGCTCGCCGGTGACGCGGTCGAACACATAGGCAAAGGCCTGCTTGGTGAGCTGCACCACGGCTTTTACCGGGCGCCCCTCCACGGTCAGGTCGATCAGGATCGGATGGCCGGGGTTGTCGTAGTCCCAGATGTCGTGGTGCACCAGTTGCTGGTGCCACAGCCGCTGGCCCGTCCGGATGTCGACGCAGACGAGACTGCTGGAAAACAGGTTGTCGCCGGGGCGCGCGCCGCCGTAGACGTCGTTGGTCGGCGCCTCCACCGCCAGATACAGGTAGCCGAGCTCGCTGTCGACGGAGAAGGCACCCCATACGCCGGCGTTGCCGGTGTAGTCGGCAGAGCGGTTGTGCCAGGACTCGTAGCCGAATTCGCCGGGACGCGGGATTGTGTGGAAGCCCCACTTCTTTTCGCCGGTGCGAACGTCGAAGGCGAGCACGTCACCCTTGGCATTCACCTTGTTGAGCCGGCCCATGGCGGGACCGACCACGATGGTGTCATGCGCGATGACCACCGGAGAGGAATTACCGAGGCGACCGATCAGGTCGCCGGGGAACTCCCCGTCGAGCGCCGCCAGCATGTCGACGATGCCATCCTGGCCGAAGCCCGGCACCGGCCTCCCCGTGTGGGCGTCGAGCGCCACGAGGTTGAAGCCGGGTGTGGCGAATACGATGCGGTCATCGCCCTGACCGTCGCTCCACCAGGACACTCCGCGGTGGATCTTGCGTGGCGCCGCCACGAAGCGTTCGCCCTCGTCGAGACGGTAGAGCCACAGCGTCTCGCCAGTCCCCGCGTCTGCCGCCACGATGACGCGGCGCTGGTCCATCGAAAAGTACAGCACCCCGTCGACCATCAACGGGGTGGTTTCGCTGGTGGCAACGGCCGAGGGCAGAAGGCTGTCGGCCTTCCACACCCAGGCGACTTCCAGCCCGGCCACATTGCTGGCATCGATCTGGTCGAGGGCAGAATAGCGCAGCCCACCGCCATCACCGGCGTAACTCAGCCACTGGCCATCGACCGCACCCTGCTGCGCCAGGACGAGCGTCATCCCGCCCCACAACAGCAGCGCCGCCAGGACACGCCACAGACCCCGTGCACGGGACAACACACACGCCGACTGACGTTCCATCCTCCCCTCCGCTTCTGGTCCCGGCCGAGGCCGGTCCGCTGTTTTTCTTGGTGGAAAGGGTTGTGCTGCGGCAACGCCGCAGCGGCACCCGCTGGCTAGGCCAGAGTAAAGCCGTACTGGTTGAGCGGCAACGCCCGGAAGCGCTTGCCCGTGGCCTTGGCCAGGGCATTGCAGAAGGCCGGCAACAGCGGAGCCTGACCGGGCTCACCGACGCCACCCCAGAAACCACCGGTCGGGGCCAGCACGACCTCCACCTTGGGCATCTCGGCGTTGCGCAGCACGCGGTAGTCGTGGAAGTTGCCCTGCTTGACCCTGCCCCGCTCGATGTTGATTTCGCCCCACATCGCGGCGCTGAGGGCCCACACGGTCGCTCCCTCGAGCTGCGCACGCACGTTATCGGGGTTGACCACGTACCCTGAATCGATGCCCTGGACCACGCGATGCACCTTGATCATGCCGGCATCGTTGACCGACAACTCCACAACGGCCGCCGTGAAGCTGGCGTAAGGTTCGGTGGTGGCGATACCACGAAAGACACCGGCGGGGGCCGGCGTGGTCCAACCGGCGGCCTCGGCTACCTTCTCAAGGATCCAGCGGGATTTTTCGTCTGCCGCCATGTGGCGCAGCCGGAACTGCAGGGGATCCTCACCAGCGGCCTCTGCCAGTTCGTCGATGAACTGCTCGCGGGCGAACGGGGTTTGCGACCACCCCACGGTGCGCCAGAAGCCGATGGGTACGTGCGAGTC
>CANGUU010000041.1 GCA_947457195.1 Gammaproteobacteria bacterium | reverse complement strand
TGTTGCTTGGATCAAGATCGTATACCTACGAACCCTCACACAAGCACCCACTTCTATTACTTGATCCACTTGTTAAAGACCTGTGCCAAGGACTTACCCCCAGCATCCCCCCCAAAACCCTCGCCTTGGGAGAGCGCGCATTGTACACAGGACGGACTACCGCGCAACTAGTAATTTCATTCTCGATTAATCACCCAGTACAACGAGATGGAAAAGCTTCTTCCCTCGTCGGATCAAGAAGTACTTTCCAAGAAGTGCGCGGGCAATTGGCAACTGCGCGCCGACATCGGAGACTTTCTCGCCATTCACTTGGACAGAGCCATTTGCGATGAACTCTCTGGCCACTCGGTTCGAACTCGCCAGACCACTACTGACAAGCAGCTCAACCAGTCCCGCAGCCATACCTGCATACCTAGAGCACGGCAGACCATCGAGAGCAAGTTGCTGGAAATCATCTGAACTCAACCGTGCGAATTGCCCGGTAAAGAGAGCATCCGTGATTCTTTCAGCCGCCATCAAGCCCTCGTTACCATGAACAAGCCTTGTAACCTCCTTTGCGAGCACCCTCTGAGCCTCCGGTTTGCCAGCCGCCTTATCGGCGATCTCGAGAGCAGACACTTCTTCAACAGGGAGAAAGGTGAAAAAACGGATAAACCGATAGACATCAGCATCTGCCGTGTTGAGCCAAAACTGGTAAAAGGCGTAGGCGGAGGTTTTTGAAGAATCCAACCAAATCGTTCCATCCTCCGTTTTTCCAAACTTTGTGCCATCCGACTTGGTTATGAGGGGCAAGGTGAGGCCATAAACTTGCTGCTGATTCAGACGTCGTGACAAATCAATTCCTGCAGCGATGTTCCCCCATTGGTCGCTCCCACCTATCTGCAATGTGCAACTCATGTCGCGATTCAAGACAGCGAAGTCATACGCCTGAAGGATCATGTAGGTGAACTCCGTGAACGAAATGCCATCACCTTCTCGCTCCAACCTCTGTCTGACACTCTCTTTCTGAACCATCGAATTAACAGAGAAGTGTTTTCCAATGTCCCGTAAGAACGTGAGGACATCCAGACTTGCAGTCCAGTCGTAATTGTTAACGACAACCGCAGAATTCTCTCCACAGTCGAAATCGACAAAGCGTGAAACCTGCGCACGAATCTTGTCAGTCCAGGCCCTGGTGGTATCAAGGGTATTGAGCTTTCGCTCTCTCGTTTTGAAGCTTGGATCACCAATCATGCCCGTGGCACCACCCACCAGGGCTACGGGTCGATGGCCAGCCTGCTGAAACCGTCGCAGGGCCAACAGCGGTACGAGCGACCCTACGTGAAGGCTGTCTGCTGTTGGGTCAAATCCGCAATAAAGCGTGCGACAGCCGCCTGCCAGATGCTCTGCCAATTCGGACTCCGAGGAGATGAATGCCACTAGCCCACGACTCTGGAGTTCCGCCACAACATTCTTGCTCATGAGAATTCCTTTCTCGCCACAATGAGCGATTCAGTATCAAGGGCCGGGCACTTTACAAACTCCACCCGAGTTTTCAAGCCTGTGCCGTGTGATCTGCCGCGATGGGGCGACAAGCGTTTTGCAGGCCCACAGGTTGGCGCAATCGTTTTTGTCTGGAATACAATCAACTTATCGCACGCTCAATCTATCAAAACTTGTGACACTGAGACGGCCTATTGACACTAAACAGCTGCGGACCTGGCTGCCAGCGGGGCATAAGCGTGTTTTGTGTTTGCTCGCCACCGCTTTGCTGATGTTGGTCCTCATTGCAGAATCTCCTCGACCGCTTCATGACGCGCCTACCAGCTTGCCAGAGCTCGGGTTAGAAGCATTGCAGACTTCCGACTCCTTTGGGCAGATAGCGGATGTAGTGCCCATGCCGTCAATCGTGCTTACAGTAGCGAGGGGCAATACGCTCTCGTCACTCTTTCAGAAGGCTGGCTACGGACCCGCTCTCATTGATGAATTGATGAAAGCGGGCGCATCGCCGCAGGTGCTGGGGGACCTTACACCGGGTGATGAGATTGAAATCAGCTACTTGGAGGACAGGGTAGTTGCACGGCTAGTCATCAGGAAGTCCCCCCTGGAGAGCCACGTGTTCAGCAGGGGAGAAGCGGGTAGCTTTGTCTACCAAGAGGTGCGCCGAGAGCCCGAAATACGAATCGTTCGCAAGCAGGCAATCATCTCAGATTCACTTTTTGCGGCAGCGAAGCGTGGGGGAATACCCGTAGGCCTGGCTTTGGAGCTTGCAACTGGCATATTTGGCGGCGTTATTGATTTCATTCAGGATGTCCGGGTTGGTGACACCTTCTCTGTGCTCTATGAGGAGCACTATCTGGATGGCAGGCAAATCGACTACGGACGCCTACTCGCTGCTGAATTCATTAACCAGAGCAAACCTTACGTTGCAGTTCGCTTCACCAGAACGAGTGGAGAATCAGGCTACTTCACGCCGGAAGGTGAAAGTCTAAGGAAAGCATTCATCTTGAATCCGGTGGACTGGACTCGCATAAGCGACGGTTTCAGTCTTGCAAGAAAGCATCCCATTTTGAATACGATTCGAGCGCACAAGGGCACGGACTATGCCGCGCCAGTCGGCACGCCAGTAAAGGCAACCGCGGACGGTCGCGTCACCTTCGCTGACAGAAACGGCTCATTTGGCAAGCTGATCATCATTCAGCACGGCAATCGCTATATCACTAAATATGCTCACCTAAACGACTACGCCAAGGGGATAAAAGCCGGCGTCAGAGTCAGACAAAATGACATCATTGGTTATGTGGGAGCCACTGGGGCTGCCAACGGACCACACCTGCATTACGAACTTCTGGTTGATGGACACCACCAAGACTCTCGAAAAGTATTCGCGGATATGCCCCAATCCGAAGCCATCGCCCAAGATGAGGTAACGATATTCAGGGCACAGGTAGCGCCGTGGCTCATGGCACTGAGTTCTGCCGGCGGCAGCGGCCAAAAGTCGGCCATTGAATGAGCTCGAATCTCTTCATTGGGCTCATGTCCGGCACGAGCATGGATGCAGTCGACTGCGCCTTGATCGATGCATCGCAAAATCGTATCTCCCTGGTAGATTTTCTGCAGATTCCGTTTCCACGGGAGCTCAAGACACAGGCACTGGCGACCATGAACACAGGCGCCATTACCTGGACACAGCTCGGGGACCTGGATATCGAACTGGCGCGCTTGTTCGCCAGTGCTGCCCTTTCCATGGCGCAGAGACATCAGCTGACCGCAGCGGATATCGTTGCTTTGGGAAGTCATGGCCAGACCCTTTGGCACCAGCCGACGACTACAGTCCGCGGTAACCGCTTCACCTGGCAACTGGGAGACCCCAACCTTCTTGCACTGCTGACGGGAATCACGACCGTGGCCGATTTTCGGCGCTTTGACATGGCTGCCGGTGGACAGGGAGCGCCCTTGGTGCCGGCCTTTCACGTGGCACAGTTTGCTTCCCGGGAGTGCGTGAGAGTCGTACTGAATCTCGGAGGGATTGCCAATATCACCGTAATGTTTCCTTCGGGCGCGTGCCTCGGTTATGACACAGGCCCTGCAAACATGCTGATGGATGAGTGGACAAGGCTGGAGTTGGAACAGCCTTTCGATACCGCTGGGAACTGGGCTGCCAGCGGCAGCCCAGACGAGGGTCTGCTCGATGCTTTGTTGAAGGACCCCTACTTCGGTAAATCTCCACCAAAGAGCACTGGTCGTGAACTATTCAACATGCACTGGGTTTCAAGCAGGGCGGGAGAAAAACTGAAAAGCCTGCCACCGGAAGATGTTCAGGCCACATTGCTGGAGCTGACAGCCGCCTCCATCGCCGCCGCGATTGCCTCTCATGCTGCAGCGGGTGAAGTTTTTGTGTGTGGGGGCGGCGCACACAATCTCAGACTGCTGAGATCCTTGCGGGACAGACTCCCTGGTTTTTCTCTCGATACGACAGCCCGCCTAGGAATTCCCCCCAATGCAGTTGAGGCAGTGGCCTTCGCTTGGTTCGCAAAGCAGGCCATCGAAGGTAAGCAAGTTGATTTTCGGCCCTTTACCGGCGCGGCACGTCCAGTGAGTGCCGGGGGTATTTATCGACCCTAGACGGAGAAGGACATTCCGCAACCACAAGTGGTCGTCGCCATCGGGTTTTCGACCACAAAACGAGATCCCTGAAGTCCCTCGACGTAGTCAACTTGCGCTCCTGTCAGATATTGGATGCTCAGAGAATCCACCAATAGACGAGCACCGTCGTTTGTCACAACAGTATCGTCATCGTTGAGGGTCTCATCGAAAGAGAATCCATACTGGAACCCTGAGCACCCTCCCCCGGTAACAAACACGCGCAGACTCAGCTTTGTATTTCCCTCTTCGCTGATGAGAGCTTTCATTTTGCGCGCTGCGCTGTCAGTCAAGCGCAACGGTGTGGCCTCAAAGGTTTCTACGACTGCCATAAGGGTACCTGTGCCATTCCTCGGACGCTGCCCCTAGTCATGGGGGCAGATATGTAGTTTTCAAAGCGCCAAGAACTTTGGCGCGGGTTCAATCTGCATCCACCATCTGCAACTGCTTGCGGGTCTTCATCAATTCGTTGGATGCCATGTGTGTGAGCGTCCCCCGCACCACGCAGCCCAACACCATTTCGAGCAAGTGGTAGTAGACAGAGCCGGTAACCCGCGCCTTTGCAGCAAGTTCCATGTGGTTACTGCAATAGATATCCCCTTCGACGACACCATTTACGATAACGACAGGGACATTGATCAATCCCTTCACGACACCAGTCTCTCTGATACGCACTTCGGTCGTCGATTCGTCGACTGCGATGACATTGCCCACCACCAAACCTTCTATTTCCAAGATGCCGGAAAAACGCAGGTCTCCCTGAAACTCCATGCCTTTCGCAATGAGTGAAGTACTGTTCGTGATCGTAGCCGGCTTCTTCATGCACGTTCCTGATGGGATTACTTCTGCGTATCCGTCGATGGTTGATCGGACTCGACCAGCCAGCTGAAATTCTTCTGGAGTGTCTTGCTGTCGGGCGCCTCAGTTATGGCGAGTATCTCTACCCTCAGAGGCTCAAACCCGACAGGCAGCGTGAACTCGCCCTCGACGTCCTGAAAGGATCTGAAGCGAAGCTTTATGTTTTCGCCTTGAGTGCCGCTGGTAATCGCAGCCAGAGGCAAGGTCTGCTCCATGTCATCCTTCACGCCGACGATGGCTAGGTTTGCAAATCCTTCGAGGGTTCTTCCGGTCCGTCCTGCCTGCTCAAACCTCAACTTGTAGCGAAAATGGTTCGTGGTTTCAGAGGCGAGGAGATCGAGCTTACTGACGGCAAGACCAGTCTCCTCCACACCGGCACCAGCAATGTTTTTGTAGAAAAGCACATCTTCCTCCAACAGGGAGATTTGCTGCCGGAGACGTTGGACACTCACCCTCAAGTTTTGCATTGTGAGTTTGTCGATCTGGCTTGCCTGATCCAGCCGCAGCAACTCATCACTCAGGCGTTGGACTTCGGAATCCTCTCCATCCACCATCCTGCCGATCTGCTCACCAAGACCACCCTCCGCGGAAGCCGAGAAGCCACCGGCCTCAGCTAAAACCTGATCACGACCAGCTACGATGCCCCACTGGAGCGTGAGAGCGGGCAGCCCGACTGCGATGGCAACCAACAGCAGCTTTCCGGTCCATCGATGCCAAAATCGCAGCGGGACCACTATCATTTGTTCTTGTTTGCTGCCCTTGACGGACGCCACAATGCTGCCCCGATCTAACTGTTGCGGAAACCGCTGATCCTTGGCCGCGCAGGCCCGCGTAACAGGCCGGCCGCCGGACAATTTGCCGGCTTTCGCTCTGAAGTTTACCCCAGAAAGGTTCAGTCCTCATGATCCAACCGTTGTCTACCACACACTCCGCCGACTTGTTTCAGCGTGCATTGGTTCACATTCCCGGCGGTGTGAACTCTCCGGTGAGAGCCTTCAAAGGAGTGGGGGGTGGTCCTCTCTTTTTCAAAAAAGGCCAGGGGGCGCATATCACGGATGCGGATGGCAATAGATTCATCGACTATGTGGGAGCGTGGGGGCCAATGATTCTTGGCCACAGCCACCCGAAAGTAGTCTCTGCTTTGCATGAGCAACTCAATGATGGGACCGCGTTTGGGGCGCCCACCGAGTTGGAAGTCCTCATGGCGGAAAAAATCTGCGCCTTGATGCCGAGTATTCAGTCGGTACGCTTGGTCAATTCAGGCACGGAGGCGACCATGAGCGCCATCAGGCTGGCGCGCGGTTTTACCGGCCGGGACAAGGTCGTGAAATTCGACGGCTGCTACCACGGCCATGTGGACTCGTTGCTGGTGAAGGCCGGATCTGGCGCGTTGACTTTTGGCGCCCCAGACTCGGCCGGTATACCGGCTGACACCGCCAGGCAAACCTTCGTTTTACCCTACAACGATGCCGAAGCGGCTGCCTTGTTGTTTGCCGCCCACGGAGATGAGATTGCGGCTGTGATCGTCGAACCGGTGGCTGGGAATATGAACCTCGTGCTTCCTGCCCCCGGCTTTCTGGACGCACTGCGTCAGCTGACAGAGAAGCACGGAGCCCTGCTGATTTTTGATGAGGTCATGACCGGCTTCCGGGTGGCCCTGGGGGGAGCACAGTCGCTTTATGAAGTGACGCCCGACCTCACTACGCTCGGCAAGGTCATTGGTGGTGGATTGCCCGTCGGCGCTTTTGGAGGACGTTGCGACGTCATGGCCAAATTGGCCCCGGAAGGCCCGGTATACCAGGCCGGAACGCTCTCTGGTAACCCCTTGGCAGTGGCAGCAGGGCTGGTAGTGCTGGAAGAGATCAGTCGGCCGGAATTTTTCATCGAACTCGGGGGGAAGGCGGCGCAGATGCTTCATGGTCTGCAGCGTGCGGCGGACTCGGCCGGTATCCCATTCACGACGACTCAAGCTGGCGGTATGTTTGGCTGCTTTTTCAACGAAAATCGGCAGATCGAGTCATTGGCGCATGTGATGAACAGCAACGTGCCCCGCTTCAGGACCTACTTCCATCTGATGTTGGCCCAAGGAGTCTATCTGGCACCCTCGGCCTTCGAAGCCGGCTTCATTTCGCAGGCGCACTCGGAAGAAGATATCGCACGGACAATTGAGGCGGCTGCACGAGCCTTTGGGGAAGTGGCACAACTCGCGCGTTAGAAGAACAGCAGTCACACAACAAGAGGGAGCACTATGAAAACTTATAACGTCTACGGCCTAGGGAATGCACTGGTCGATGCGGAATTCGAGGTCAGTGATGACTTTCTTGCGCACGAAAAGATCCAGAAGGGCTTGATGACTCTGGTTGATGGTGAGGCACAGCGGGTTCTTTACGACCGTCTCGTTGCGAAATTCGGGGTGAAGAAACGGGCCGGCGGTGGTTCGGCTGCCAATTCAATGTACGCCATCTCCCAGTTTGGAGGATCGGCGTTTTACACCTGCAAGGTGGCGAGTGACGAAGCTGGCGACTTCTACGTCCGAGAGCTAGGAGATCACAACATCAAAACGAATCTTTCGGAAAGCAGAGACTATGGTGATACCGGCAAGTGCCTGGTGATGGTCAGTCCCGATGCGGAGCGGACCATGTTGACGTTTCTCGGCATCTCCGCCGAAATTTCGACTTTGGACCTCAATGTCGAGGCTCTGAAGGATTCCCAGTACCTCTATCTGGAGGGTTATCTGGTGACCTCGCCGAGCGGACGTCAGGCCTGCATAGATGCACGCAAGATTGCTGAGGCGAACGGCGTGAAAACCGTGCTCTCTCTCTCCGATGCGGCGATGGTGCAATTTTTCAGGGGTGGCTTGGAAGAAATGCTCGGTGATGGCGTCGACTTGCTGTTCTGCAACGAGACCGAGGCAAAGGCCTGGACCGGTCAGGATCAGGTGCAGGCCGCACTGGAGGGATTGAAGGCCATTGCGAAGGTGATTGTCATGACGCTTGGTTCGAAGGGAGCAGTAATCTTCGACGGTAAGCAAAGCATTCCGGTCGACCCTTATCCTGTGCAGGCCATAGACACCAATGGTGCCGGCGACATGTTTGCCGGGGCATTTCTCTATGCACTTTCGAACGGCTACGATCACGCCACCGCAGGACGTCTCGCCAGCTGCGCAGCGTCGCGAACAGTTACGCATTTCGGGCCACGCCTGCCCCCACAGACGCATCAGGACATCAAGGCAACCGTGCTGGGGTCCTGACAACCAGGGCTTGCTGCTTTAAAGTGCCGGACGCAAAAAAGGCAGCCAAAGCTGCCTTTTTTTGTTCAAGCGGATTTCATTATCAGCCCAGTGAAGAGGTATCGTCCTCGGTCACTTCTTTCATGCTCAGACTGATCTTGCCGCGGTCATCTATCTTGAGCACCTTCACCATAATCTCTTGACCCTCCGACAGGTAGGAACTTACCCGGTCGACTCGCTCATTGGAGATCTGCGATATGTGCACCAAGCCATCTTTGCCAGGCAGGATCGTCACGAAGGCCCCGAAGTCGACAATTTTCGACACGCGGCCTCGATAGGTCTTGCCGATTTCAGCTTCAGCCGTGATGGCCTGGATACGCAACAGCGCCGCATCGCGCGAAGTGGCGTCCTCACCGTAGATACGCACGTTGCCATCGTCATCGATGTCGATGGACGCACCGGTCTCCTCGGTGATGGAACGAATGGTAGCGCCACCCTTACCAATAACCTCACGGATCTTGTCAACCTGGATCTTCAATGTTGCCATAGAGGGAGCGTTCTCAGAAATCTTGTCGCGTGGAGCGCTCAATACCTTGTTCATCTCACCGAGAATATGCAGGCGGGCGTTGTAGGCATGCTCCAGCGCGTTCTCCATGATTTCCTCGGTGATGCCCTGGATCTTGATATCCATCTGCAGGGCAGTAACACCCTTGGCCGAACCAGCTACCTTGAAGTCCATGTCGCCCAAGTGATCCTCGTCGCCGAGGATGTCAGTCAGCACGGCAAAGCGATCACCTTCCTTGATGAGCCCCATGGCCACACCGGCTACAGGCGCCTTCAGAGGCACGCCCGCATCCATGAGGGCGAGCGAGGAACCGCAAACGCTTGCCATGGAGCTGGAGCCGTTCGACTCGGTGATCTCGGAAACGACACGAATCGCGTAGGGGAACTGGGCCTCGGTGGGAAGCACGGCAGCTACGCCACGCCGGGCGAGTCGCCCGTGTCCGATCTCGCGGCGCTTGGGTCCACTCATCGGTCCCGTTTCGCCAACACTGTAGGGCGGGAAGTTGTAGTGCAGCATGAAGCCATCTTTCTTGGCGCCACCAAGATCCTCAATCACCTGCGAATCACGAAGCGCACCGAGCGTGGCTACCACAAGTGCCTGCGTCTCTCCGCGCGTGAACAACGCTGAACCATGGGTACGGCTAAGGACACCGACCTGCACATCGATGGGGCGTACGGACTTGTTGTCGCGGCCATCGATGCGGGGAAATCCGTCGATGATGCGACTACGCACGATTTTCTTCTCCAGCGACGCAAACGCATCCTGCACCTCACCAGCAGCGATGGTCTCGGAGCTCAAGCGTGCGACAGCCTCAGCTTGCAGTTGCGCCACGCGATCTTGACGGGCCAGTTTGTTGGAAATCTGGTAGGCGGCACCAAGCTCGGAATGAAATCCCTCGGCGAGAGCCTTGACCAAAACTTCCTTCTTTGTCACCGGCGACCAGTCCCAAGCCGGCTTGCCCGCCAAGTGCTTGAATTCGCTGATTGCCTTGATGACGACCTGCATTTCCTGATGAGCAAACAGAACAGCACCCAGCATGAGATCTTCACTGAGTTCCTTCGCTTCAGACTCAACCATCAACACGGCGGTCTCGGTGCCGCCGACTACCATGTCGAGATCGGAGGTGGAAAGTTTTCTGTTGCCCGGGTTGAGGACATAGCCCTCGGCATCGGTATATCCCACGCGCGCCGCGCCCAAGGGGCCGGCGAAAGGGATACCGGAGATGGTCAGCGCAGCCGAGGCACCAATCATGGCTGCAATATCCGGATCGACATCTTTTTCGGCCGAGAGCACGGTGGCTACCACCTGCACCTCGTTGAGGAATCCTTTCGGAAACAGCGGACGGATCGGCCGATCGATCAGGCGGGAGGTCAGTGTTTCCTTCTCGGTCGGACGCCCCTCACGCTTGAAAAAGCCGCCGGGTATTTTGCCAATCGCGTAGGTTTTTTCCTGATAGTGCACGGTGAGCGGGAAGAAGTCCGCGTCTGGATCAGCTTTGCGTCTGGCCACTACAGAAGCCAGGACCTGCGTATTGCCAATGGTAACAAGCACCGCTGCCGTGGCCTGACGGGCAATGCGCCCAGTTTCCAGCACCACGGTGTCGTTGCCGTATTTGAATTCTTTTCTGATGGGATTCAGCATGAGTTTTTCCTGATTATCTTTCTGCCGGGCGTATGAGCCTAGCCAGCCCCATGCTGGCCAGGAGATGCAAGGACGCGAAAGGTCAGCGACGCAGACCGAGTCGCTGGATGAGGGTGTTGTAACGCACGGAGTCTTTGCGCTTCAGATAATCCAGAAGCTTGCGACGTGTGTTGACCATGCGAATGAGGCCGCGGCGAGAGTGATGGTCATGCTCGTGCGTCTTGAAGTGGTCTTGCAGTTGGTTGATGTTGCCCGTCAGTAGAGCAACCTGCACTTCCGGCGAGCCCGTGTCACCCTCAGACAAGGCGTATTCGCGAACGATTTCTGCTTTCTGATCTGCCGTCAAGGCCATGATTTTTCTCCACAAATATGCATATGAAAAAGAAAGTCCCTTTCAATCCAGACTGACCACGCATATTGGGAGTCGGCTGGCATTTTCCACGCCTTCCAAGCTTGGCTGGCGGCCTGAGGCCACACCATACCCGCCCAAAAGGGACGCGGATGCTAACACAGACCTGGACCCGACCGCGACCCCCTTCAGGCCCCCGTGCTACCGCATGCCTTACTCCTCCAGAACGCTGAGCACCGGGAGGGTCAGTTCCTGCTGGCGGCCATCCGCGTAATGAAGCACAAGCAACTGCTGCGCCCCAGCACGCAGGGGCTGCACCAACTTTTCAAGCATGATGTGGGTTCCGTTGGGCTCGAGCTTGACCTGCTGATGAGCCGGCACCGGCAGGCTCGACATCTGCATCATGTGAACCATGCCGTTGTGGTTCATGGAATGATGCAGGGTCACCGACCCTGCGCCGGGGGCGGTGATCGCCGTAATGGTTACCTCCAGATCGCCAGGGTTGGTGAGGCTTAGATAGGCGGCACTCGAATCCACCCCGGGCAGGGAAGCACGGACATGACCGGCACCTAATTCAAGCTGTGCCCACGTGGATGCAAAAGGCTGCAGCAGCAAGAGAGAACCCAGCGTGAAAACCAAATGCCACTTCATGGACTGCCTCCGGACAACATTGCTGGCGTAGTGGTGATGACAAGGGCCGGGTCACTGGCAATATCGATGTTCCCTCGCAGACGATAGCCACCCACTGCCTCACGCATGGTCTTGTAGATCCACCGCCCCTCCTCGTCTGTTCTCGCCCTGATGAGGAACGTCGACTGATCGGACTGAATGCGCTGGGCGACTTCCGCCAGTGTCGACATGACTTCGAGACTTCGCTCACGGAGACCCTGCGGATCCAATTCGACGACATCGACGCGATTTTGTCTTGCTTGCAACAGCCGATTGCGGCCGGCAGCTACGGCAGCACTTTCGCGATTCAGCCGAGCCGCCCTGTCAAGCAAACCTTCCGCTTCGTCGTACTTGCCGGTGTTGAGCGCGTCGTCTGAGAGGGACACGTAGCGCAATACAATCTCTTCAATGCCCTGCAGCGCCACGGCATTACCGGGGTCCAGGACAAGGACCTGCTGGTACAGATCGTAGGCGCTGTTGCCAGCTGGCAACATCAAACGGTTGTCGTCAAAAGCGTTCTTGGCGTCATACAGCATATCGGCGAGAAGCCGGGCCCTCCGCAAGGCAGACTCGTCCACTGGTACGGGCTCGGGCGGAGTCTCCTCTGCTGGCGGTTTGGCCGGGTAGGTCACCACCCTCTCGGGCGTCGAGCAGCCAGCAAAGAGGCAAAGCAAAGCGAGACTGGCCCCGAGGACGGCGTGATTCACAGGACGCCCCTGAATGGCAAGAAGGACAGCAGGTCACCGGGCTGAACGACCTCTCCGGCAGGCACGATCGCCAGACCCTCGGCCCAGGAAAGCGAGGTCAACACGCTGGAACTTTGGTCTGGATACAGCACTGCCACTGGCACTTCTCCTTCACGAGCCTCCAGGCGTACCCGCAGGTACTCTCGTCGCGTTCCGGGCTCTTCAACCCGAAACCCCGCTCGCACAGGATAACCGGTTTGTGGGGAGCCCTGAATTCCCTGCATCTTCAGAAGGAACGGCTTGACCAGCACGAGAAATGTCACGAAAACGGCCACCGGATTTCCAGGAAGACCAAAGAACGGGACTTCTCCCAACCAGCCAAATGAAAAAGGTTTGCCCGGCTTGATTGCCAGCTTCCAGAACGAAAGCCGACCCAGCTGTTCCACGGCGGCCTTCACGAAATCCGCCTCTCCGACCGACACACCACCGGTACTAATTACGCAGTCAGCCTGCGCCGCCGCGTGCTGCAGCGCATCGACAGTGGCAGACAGGGTATCTGCAATGATACCTACTCTGATGGGCTCCATACCCAAGTTCTTAAGCAGGCCGACCAAGGTAAACCCGTTGGAGTCATAAATCTGACCGGAGCGCAGGGGCTGTCCGGGGGCAACGACTTCATCGCCGGTATTGATGATGGCAACGCGCAGGGGCTCGCGTATGCAGAGCGAAGTTCTACCGAGAGAAGCGGCCAGTCCAAGATCCTGCGCCGACAGCAGCTTTCCAGCCGGCAGTACCTCCATGCCAGCCGCAATATCGTGACCGGCTCGCCGCAGGTTTTCACCGGCAATAGGTGCCCGCAGCAACCGAACCCGCCCATCCTTCTCGCGGATCACGGATTCCTGCATGACAACGGCATCTGCTCCTTGCGGCACGGGTGCACCGGTGAATATGCGGGCTGCCGAGCCGCACGGCAGCACACGTATCGGATGGCCAGCGGCTATCGTCATTGAGACAGGTAAGACAAGATCCGACCCCAGACAATCTGCAGTATTGACCGCATAACCATCCATCGCCGAATTATCGAAACCCGGTACGGAAATCTCGGCAAAAAGCGGCTCAGCCAGTGCACGACCCAAGGCATCTTCGAGCAATACGTTCCGTGACTTCGCACGCAAAGCAGCCATCTGGAGCAATTGCTCAAGTGCCGTCTCGACTGGCATCAAATTAACCACTGCCACACCATCACCCTGCCCTATAATCTACGGCGCATTTTAACAAGCTCTGTCCACAAGCCGACCCAAGCTCCCACTTGTCCTCCTCCCTTTTTCTTTATATTCCGGCGATTTGCTTCATCGGCGGTTTTTTTTCAACCCTCGCCGGCTTGGGTGGAGGGCTGTTCACCTTGGCCAGCACATCGCTGTTTCTGCCGATCGCCGTGGTAGTACCCTTGAACGGAGTGCTGATACTGGCTGGCCAGATCACGCGAGTGCTGCAGTTCTACCGCCACGTGGACTGGGGAATAACCCTGCCATTCATCCCCGGCTCAATGCTGGGCGCGACGCTCGGTACCTTCGTCTATTTCGGTCTGGATGAGCAGTTTCTGACACTGCTGCTGGGCGTGATCCTGCTCTGGTTCTGCTGGGCCCCACCCTCCGCGCTTGGTCGTCGCTTGGGTGGCGCTTTGCCACTGCCATTCTTCTGGGTTGGCATTGTGCATACCTTCCTGTCGACCGTGTCTGGCGCAGGTGTGCTATTCCAGTCGGTGATCATCAACTCGAAGCTGTCCAAGGATGCCCTGGTAGCCACGATCGCCACGACGCTGCTTTTCATGGCACTGTTCAAGTCCGCGGGTTATTTGCTGGCTGGTTTTGACTATACGCCCTACCTGCCGGTAATCGTTGCCAGTTGGGGCATGGGGATTGCCGGCACCATGCTTGGCAAGCGCTGCCTCGACATTCTGCCCGACCACTACTTCCGCCTGCTCATCAAGTCGGTGATCACGCTGTTCGCGCTGCGCCTGGTGGGAGCGGCTGCAAGGTCCTTACTGCTGGGCTCCGCCTGAAATCTGGACTCGCTGGCGTGTAGCCTTGCCGTGCATGACCGTCACCATATCTGCCACGTCCTGACCCCTCGAACGTGGCTTGATGCCAAACGTCTCGAACAACTTCTGCCCGTTCAGAACGGAGTTAGGCACGAAAGGCGGCAAGACCGGCTGCCTCTCAATCTGAAAGCCGGCGAGGCAGCTGGCAAGAGCAGGGTCGAGTTTGGCGGCTTCCTGTAGTACATGTTCGGCGAAAGCGTCCTGGGTGAGTGGTGGCTGTGCGCAGTAGTGGTAAGTACCCCAAGGCTCCGCGCCGCAATCGATCTGTCGGGCTATGGCGACCAGAACCCGAGCCACATCGGCAGCAGGCGTGGGACTGAAGCGGAGATTCATCAGAGAAAGCCGTCCCTGCTTCTCCCCACAGGCGGCCAGCAGTTTGGTGAAGTACTCGAGGTGTGAGGCAGAGAAAACCCAATCGGTTCGCAGAATGACGAATCGCGCCGTCTGCTGGCGGATGGCGCACTCGCCTTGCCATTTGCTTTTTCCGTAGCGGCTGACCGGGTTGACCGCATCGTCCTCCGTGTAGGGGTGGGCCTTAAGGCCATCGAACACCAAGGCAGAGGAGTGCTGTAGCAAAGGAATGCCCAAACTGTTGCAGGCGTCTGCCAAATGAGCCGGGAGCACGGTGTGATATTCGTCGCAGGCCTGGGCAACCTCGGCATTCTGCTCGGCAAGTACCGGGCCATTGACGTCCGCGACATTGAGTACGACGCTGGGAGTATCGAGTGTGAGCGCGCCGAGCAAGCCTACTTTGCTGGCTGCTGCGGGGGCCACGCTGGGAAGCTCCCGAAACTCGACTCGTTCTGCCGTCAACAGTCGGTTCAGTGCGTGGCCGACCAGACTTTCTGCGCCGACGACAAGCAGCCTCACGGATCGTCCTAGAACGGGATGTCGTCGTCGAAACTGTTGATCTCGGGTGCCGGCTGCGCGGGGCTCGTTCGACGCGCCCCACCGCCGGATCCTGCGGATTGACCACCACCCTGCCAATTGCCGGCGCCCGCCCCGGACTGCTGACTGCCACGCGAATGCTCGCCACTCTCCTGCCCACCGCGACCGTCAAGCATCTGCATTTCGTTGGCAATTACCTCCGTGGCATAGCGCTTGACACCGTCCTGCTCCCAGGAGCGCGTACGCAGGCTGCCTTCGACATAAAGCTTCGAGCCCTTCTTGACGTACTCGGCAACGATTTCAGCCAATTTCTGGTAGAACACCACACGATGCCACTCGGTACGCTCTTGCTGCTCTCCGGTGTTCTTGTCCTTCCAGCTCTCTGAGGTGGCGAGACTGAGGTTGGTCACCGCGCCGCCATTGGGCATGTAGCGGGTTTCAGGGTCCTGTCCCACGTTCCCCACCAGGATGACCTTGTTGATACCTCTGCTCGCCATGTTGACCTCCCCGAAGGACTTTTCTTTACTGCCAAGAGTCTAGCATTAAACCCAAATAATACCTGTTTATTTGCCGACGCGGCTTATAATCACCGGCTGCTTTTTCGGCACAGGTCTGTCATGGACACCATTCTCGTACGGGGCGCCCGCACCCACAACCTGAAGAACATCGACGTCAGTATTCCGCGAGACAAACTGGTGGTGATCACCGGGCTGTCCGGCTCTGGCAAGTCCTCTCTTGCCTTCGACACCCTCTATGCAGAAGGGCAGCGCCGCTACGTCGAGTCCCTGTCGACCTATGCCCGTCAATTCCTGTCCATGATGGAAAAGCCAGATGTGGACCAAATTTCCGGTCTGTCACCAGCGATCTCCATCGAGCAGAAGTCCACATCCCATAATCCACGCTCGACAGTGGGCACCATTACGGAGATTTATGACTATCTTCGACTACTGTTTGCACGCGTTGGGGATCCACACTGCCCGGTTCACAACAGTAAGCTCGAAGCACAGACGGTAAGCCAGATGGTTGACCAGGTGCTGGCCCTGCCTGAAGGCACCGCCCTGATGCTGCTTGCACCAGTCATTCGTGAACGTAAAGGCGAGCACCTGCATGTCTTCCACGAACTCAAGAGCAACGGTTTCATCCGGGCGAGGGTCAATGGTCTTGTGGTGGAACTGGACTTTCCTCCGGAACTGGAAAAAAACAAAAAGCACACCATCGAAGTGGTGGTCGATCGGTTCAAAGTCCGCAAGGATCAGGGGCAGCGGCTAGCGGAGTCTTTCGAGACCGCGTTGAGCATTGCCAATGGTCTCGCCCTCGTGGTCCCCATGGACGCAGGAGATGGCAAAGAACTGGTGTTTTCCTCGCTGTTTGCCTGCCCGGACTGCGGACACAGCATTGCCGAATTGGAGCCGCGCCTCTTCTCCTTCAATAACCCGGCCGGGGCCTGCGAAAACTGCGACGGACTAGGTGTTAAGCAGTTCTTCGATGAAAAGCGCGTCATCACGGACGACAGCCTTTCCCTGGGGGAGGGAGCCATTCGTGGCTGGGATCGTCGCAACATTTATTATTTCCAGATGCTGGCGGCACTGGCGGAGCACTACGGGTTTGCGCTGGACATGCCATTCAGGAAGCTGGCAGCCAAGCATCGCAAGATTGTGCTGCATGGCAGCGGAAACGATCCGGTAGCGTTCACCTTTATCAACGAGCGAGGCGACAACTTCCGGCGCAAGCATCCCTTCGAGGGCATAATCCCCAACATGGAGCGCCGCTACCGCGAGACCGACTCGCAGATGGTCCGGGAGGACCTTGCCAAATACCTGAACTCACACGACTGTCCGGAGTGCAGCGGTACCCGCCTGAGACGTGAGGCGCGCTACGTGTTCATCGACGGGCGCAATCTGCCCTCGATCACGCACATGACGATCGGAGCAGCCTCCACCTATTTTGGTCAACTACAGTTCAGCGGCAAGAAAGCCAGCATCGCCGAGAAGATCCTCAAGGAGATTCTCGATCGTCTCAAGTTTCTCGTGGACGTTGGACTCAACTACCTCACCCTCAGCCGCAGCGCGGAGACCTTGTCCGGGGGAGAGGCACAGCGCATTCGATTGGCCAGTCAAATCGGAGCCGGACTTGTTGGCGTCATGTACATCCTCGATGAGCCATCCATCGGGCTGCATCAGCGCGACAACGAAAGATTACTGACGACGCTCCGACACCTGCGGGATATAGGGAATACCGTCATCGTCGTCGAGCATGATGAAGATGCCATTCGCAGTGCCGACCATGTGCTGGACATCGGACCGGGCGCCGGTGTGCACGGAGGTTGCGTGGTGGCCGAAGGTACCCCTGCCGAGATCATGGGCAATGCGCAGTCTCTGACCGGGCGCTATCTTTCCGGTGCTGAAACGATCTCCATCCCCTCGATCCGCCATCAAGCATCGGCCGGTAAGGAATTGGTACTGCGGGGTGCCAGGGGCAACAATCTCAAGAACGTTACGCTGAATATACCGCTGGGGCTGATGACTTGCGTGACAGGCGTTTCTGGTTCGGGGAAATCGACACTGATCAACAATACGCTCTATCCGATCGTCGCCACGGCCCTGAACGGGGCCTCCACCCTGGACCCGGCTCCCTACGATGCTATTGAAGGTCTCAAGTTGCTCGACAAGGTCGTCGATATCGATCAAAGCCCTATTGGTCGCACTCCCCGCTCGAATCCAGCCACATATACCGGCATCTTCACGCCCATCCGCGACCTCTACGCCGGCACGCAGGAAGCACGCAGCCGTGGATACCAGCCCGGGCGGTTCAGCTTCAACGTCAAGGGTGGGCGCTGTGAGGCGTGCCAGGGTGACGGAGTCGTCAAGGTCGAAATGCACTTTCTACCGGATATCTACGTCGCCTGCGATGTATGCAAGGGCAAGCGCTACAACCGAGAAACCCTCGAGGTCAAATACAAGGGCAAGAGCATTTCCGAGGTGCTCGACATGACGATCGAAGATGCGCGTGCATTTTTTGATTCAGTGCCGGCAGTTTCGCGCAAGCTGCAGACCTTGATTGACGTGGGACTTTCCTACATCAAGCTCGGACAGTCCGCGACCACGCTGTCCGGAGGTGAGGCGCAGCGTGTGAAACTGGCGAAAGAGCTCTCCAAAAGAGACACCGGTCAGACACTGTATATCCTCGATGAACCCACCACTGGCCTGCACTTCCACGACATCAAGCAACTGCTCAAGGTGCTGCATACACTGCGGGACGAGGGCAATACCGTTGTCGTCATCGAGCACAATCTCGACGTGATCAAGACAGCCGACTGGATCGTAGACCTCGGACCGGAGGGCGGTGACGGCGGTGGAGAGATCATTGGAGTCGGAACTCCGGAACAGGTCGCCGTGATGCCGCAGTCCCACACTGGCAGGTTCCTTCGAAAGGTTCTGGATCTCTGAGCGCCCCTCGTGGGATCAGGAGCATGCATGCATAGAAAGGTTCTTGTGACCGAAGGCGCTGGATACATCGGCAGCCATGTACCCAAGCAGTGGGGAGAGCGCGGTAAGCAGGTGCTGATGCTGGATAATCTCAGCACGGGGTTTGCCGACGCCAAGCTGTTTGGTCAATTGACCGTAGGAGATACCGGCGACTCGG
>CANGUU010000040.1 GCA_947457195.1 Gammaproteobacteria bacterium | reverse complement strand
ACATGGCGGTTCGAGGTACCGGTGACCACGATCATGTAATCGGCAACGCTCGACATTTTCTGGATGTCGAGCATCACGAGATTTTGGCCCTTCATGTCGCTGACCACGGTTTCGACAAAATCACGCAGTTTCTTGGCTTTCAATGGCGGGCTCCGCTGGGGAAAAGGAAGTAGGGGCAGCTGCTGCGCAAGGCTTCAGCGTCGCACATGACCGTCACCGAGCACCACGTATTTCTGCGACGTCAGTCCCTCCAGACCCACCGGCCCGCGTGCATGGAACTTGTCGGTGGAAATACCGATCTCGGCACCGAGTCCGTACTCGAAGCCGTCGGCAAACCGCGTCGAGGCGTTGACCATCACCGAACTGGAATCGACTTCCCGCAGGAAGCGGCGTGCGGTGGTGTAGTTCTCGGTGACGATGGCATCGGTGTGCTGCGAACCGTAGCGGGTGATGTGATCGATGGCCTCATCGAGACTGTCGACCACGCGAATGGCCAGGATCGGCGCCAGATATTCGGCGTACCAATCTGCCTCGGTGGCCTGCAGCACACCAGACTTGATGGCGCGGGTACGCGCACAACCCCGCACTTCCACACCCCTGGCCTGCAACTGTTCCAGCAAAGGCAGCAACATTTTCTCCGCCACGTTGAAATGCACCAGTAGGGTTTCCATGGCATTGCAGACGCCATAGCGGTGGGTCTTGGCATTCATCGCCACCCGCTGCGCCTTGTCGAAGTCGGCCTCGGCGTCGATGTAGACGTGGCAGACACCGTCGAGATGCTTGATCACCGGGACGCGGGCCTCTCGGCTGATGCGTTCGATCAACCCTTTGCCGCCGCGCGGGATAATCACATCCACATACTGCGGCATCGCCACCATTTCCCCGACAGCCGCCCGATCGGTGGTAGCAAGGACCTGCACAGCCGTCTCGGGCAAGCCCGCGGCCTTGAGCCCGCTGGCGATGCAGGCTGCCAGGGCCTGGTTCGAATGCAGCGCTTCAGAACCACCGCGCAGGAGCGTTGCATTGCCCGCCTTCAGGCAGAGGCTCGCCGCTTCGACCGTCACATTGGGCCGCGATTCGTAGATGATACCCACCACGCCGAGCGGAACTCGCATCCGCCCAACCTGGATACCGCTTGGCATATAGCGCAAATCCGTGATTTCTCCGATGGGATCTGCCAGCGCCGCCACCTGCCGCAGTCCTTCGATGACACCGTCGAGGCGTTTGGGCGTCAACTCGAGACGATCGAGCATGGCCGCATCGAGACCTTTCTGCCGACCGGCCTCGAGATCGCGGTGATTGGCTTCCAGGAGCTGATCGCGCGAGGCCTCGATAGCCGTGATGGTCTGCAACAGGGCGAGATTCTTGGTATTGGTATCGGCAGCCGCCATACGGCGCGAAGCGGCTCGCGCCGCCTGCCCCAGCGCTTGCATATAGTCCTTGATGCTGGCCTGCTGAACATCGGTCATGGTGCGATCCGCTGACGTGTGAGGGCGGCGATTATAGCGACTGAAGCCGCTTCAGCCGAAGCGCTGATTGCCTGGAGCCCCGTGCTGGCCGAACCGCCCGCGGCTGGCAATTTCGGGGCAATCTTTGTATAAAGTCGTGGCCTTTCCGCGCGTAGTTTCCTGTTGTTTTCCAGTTTCTTCCCCCATTCAAAAGTGAACCCGATGTACAAGATCCAGACCTTCAACCAGATCTCCGAGAAAGGCCTCCTGCGCCTGCCGCAGCAAACCTACCAGGTGGGGGCGGACGTCAGCGGCGCCGATGCGCTACTGGTGCGCAGTCATCTGTTGAGCGTCGAGCATCTGCATCCCCGCCTCAAGGCCGTGGCGCGCGCCGGCGCGGGCACCAACAATATTCCGGTCGAAGTCTTCACCAAGGCGGGCGTCGTGGTCTTCAACACGCCAGGCGCCAATGCCAATGCCGTGAAAGAGCTCGTGCTGTGCGGCCTGCTGCTGGCATCCCGTGGTGTATTGCAGGGTATCGACTGGGTGGGCAAGCAGAGTCCCTCGCTTTCTTATCCCGACCTCAACCAGTTGATGGAACACCACAAGAAAAACTTCAAGGGCAACGAGCTGACCGGCAAAACCCTCGGCGTCGTGGGGCTCGGTGCCATCGGCGCGTTAGTGGCGGACATCGCCATCCAGCTGGGCATGAAGGTACTCGGTTACGATCCTGCCCTGTCGGTAGACGCCGCATGGCGGTTGGCCAACCAGGTGGAGCGACAGGAAAATCTCACCTCACTGATTGCACGGTCGGACTATGTGACCTTGCACCTGCCCGTCCTGGAAAATACCCGCAACCTCATCGACCGCAAGATCATCAACTACTTCAAGACCGGGGCCGTGCTGCTCAATTACTCGCGGGATGCGCTGGTCGATGATTCAGCTGTTCTGGACGGTCTCAACGCGGGGCGCCTGTCCTGCTACGTCACGGACTTTCCGACGCCCGCTCTGCTCGGCCACCCGAGGGCGGTTCTCATGCCTCACATCGGGGCGAGCACGGACGAGGCAGAAGACAATTGTGCGGTCATGGCCGTTGATCAGCTGCGGGATTTCCTCGAAAACGGCAACATCCGCAACGCCGTCAACTTTCCGAGCCTCCATCTCGAGCGCTCGTCAGGTACTCGGCTGGCCATCGTCAACCAGAATGTCCCGGGCATGCTGGGCCAGATTCTGTCGATCCTGGCGGCCCGCAACATCAACGTCATGGACATGCTCAACAAGAGCAAAGGCGACATCGCCTACAACCTGATCGACGTGGAAGCGCAGCTCTCCGACGACACCTTGGCCGATATCCAGACCATCCACCACGTGATCAAGGTGTGGGCCGTTTGAACGGGGCGAGCGTATCACCGCGCGCGGGCTGAACTGCGAACGCGAGACCACCCTTGCCACGACTTTCTCCCAAGAGTTTTTCCCAGGACTTTTCGCAAAGGCCCAGGCTCTGCGGGTGCTGGCCCGCCGGAGCGTTATCAGCAGGCTCCTACACAGGTTGTGACCTCCATGAATGATCCCGTTTACAACTTTGGTGCTGGTCCTTCCATGCTTCCGACGGAGGTCATGCAGCAAGTGCAGCGTGACTTCCTCAATTTCAACAACATGGGGGTCTCCGTCATCGAGATCAGTCACCGCTCGAAGGAATTCGAGGCGGTGCTGGCCCGCTGCGATGAACTGGTCAGGGAAGTAGGCAACATACCAGCCAACTACCAGTTGCTATATACGCACGGGGGGGCCCAGATGCAGTTCGCGGGCGTCCCTCTCAACCTGCTGGCCCGCAAACCGGCCCACAAGGCCGTGTACTGTGAAACGGGTCACTTCTCGCGCCTTGCCAACGTGGAGGCCCAGCGCTACGGCAACATCGTGATAGCTGCCAGCGGCCGCGACTCTAGCTACGATCGCATCCCGGCGTTCACACGCCGCATGGTCGACGACGATGCGTCGTATGCCTTCATCACCAGCAACAACACCATTTACGGCACGCAGTACCCCAGTTGGCCCGACATGGAGGACATGCCGCTGGTCATCGATGCAACGTCCGACATCTTTTCCAGGCCGGTGGATTTCAGCAAAACTGGCGTAGTCTTTGCCGGATTGCAGAAGAACCTCGGGCCTGCCGGCACCGCGCTCGTGATCGTCCGCGAGGATCTCATCGGCCATGCCATGGAACGCACCCCGTCCCTGCTGGACTGGGCCGTCTACGCCAAAAACCACTCGCTCGCCAACACCAACAGCACCTTCAACATCTATGTCATGAGTCTCGTGATGCAGTGGCTGAAAGACCAGGGCGGCCCGGCGGCCATGGCCCAGCGCAACGAGGAAAAAGCGCAGGCGCTTTACAAAGTTCTCGATGGCTCGGACTTCTACCGCGGCACGGCACAACCCGCTTACCGCTCGCGCATGAATGTGACCTGGGTACTGCCTTCGGAAGAGTTGACCGCGCTATTCCTGAAAGAAGCGCTGGCCAACGGTCTCTACGCGCTGAAAGGACACAAGGTGGTCGGCGGCATTCGTGCCTCGATCTACAACCCGGTGCCACTGGCGGGCTGTCGCAAGCTGGCGGAATTCATGCGCGAGTTCGAAAGGACACGTGGCTGACGTTCTCTGCCCCGGGGACTGGCATGCGCAGTCCCTCGGTCAGAATCGGAGGTTCTTCGTGTACTTGAGCACGAGCTCGGAGTTTTGTGAACTCATGTCGACAAATGCCCCTTCCGAGTCGAAGTTGTAGTTGATGACGAGATACAGGTCTTCGCCGGCCTGTGGGTTCCAGCGCAGGCGGCTGTTGAGTCCAACGACATTAGACGCGTTATCGTACTGCACGAGATTGATCCACGAGACTTTGGCATTGAACGCGTAGTTGACATTCATGCGAACCACGCGGGTGGTGAAATCACCTTGTGGCAGGGTGGCGGCGGTGTACTGGTATTCGAGACCGAGCGCGAGGTGGCTGCTCGGCCGAAAGTCGGCGCTGGTGTTGTATTGCATGCGACTGCCGTCGTAGTAGTCTCCGGTGTTGAACGCGATGCGCGACGAGAGCATGCGCTGTTCCGACAGCCGAAACTCTCCTTGTATCCCGCTGAAGACATATTTGCCTGCAGGAATCACGATGCCGGGACGGATTGCAAAGGGTCGATCGAGTCCCTCTCGCGTGCGGTAGCCGCCAATGCCGATCTGGTCCCCCCGGTGGGTATTGACGTTGAGCACCCGCCAAAACCAGTCCTCCTGCTGCATTTCGCCAGTGTCGACCTTTTCGGTGTAACCGTAGCGCATGAACGTATTCACGGTGCGGATCAGTTTGTGGCCGTTGAGGAAGTAACGACCATTGCCCGCCATGTTGACGCCCTGCACCCCCGTGTTGTTGGCGAAGCCGAGTGCCGGATTGAATTCCTTGCCAAAATAGCTGTAGCTGGCAAAGCCGCCAAAGCCGCTGTTCTGCGTGTCGAAGTTGGCGCCAACACCGAAGGCCTTGTCGTCTCCAACCACGCCGCTGGTGTCCGACTGCTGGTACCACGCATTGCCGCGCAGGGTATGCGTCCGGGAAAAGCGCGTGTTCTGGTAGCGAAAATCGGCCCCTGCCACCTGGTTGTCGAGTCCGCGCGCAGGGTCGCCCGAAGTGAAGATGGCCCCCACCTGCGACTCCGACAGCACATTGGCCGCCACCCGCCCAACAAAAACCGACTGCGCGTCGAGCGTAGCCGTTTCACCCTGCTGCACGATGAGGCTGCCAACGTTCCAGCCCCCGATGCGGCCAGTGAGTTTCACGCCGGCCTCGATGTCGACCGGCTGCCCGGCAGGACTCAGTCCGATGCGGCGGGAATAGAACGGGATACCGTTCTGGTCGAGCCCCCCGAAGCTGAAGATGTCGACATCCTGCAGGAAGAAGTCACGCTTTTCGGGAAAGAACAGTGAGAAACGCGACAAGTTGACCTGCCGATTGTCTACCTCTGTGGCCGAAAAATCGGTGTTGACGGTCAGCGCACCGGTCAGGTTGGGCGTGAATTTGTAGAACACGTTGAGCGAGGGATCGAAGCGCTGTGCCGTCGTGCCCTTCTGGTAGTTTTCGCTGGTGGCCACGGTCACCGATGGCACGATGTCCAGACCCTTGCCCTGCCGTATGTCGCGAATGCCGTAGATGATGCCGGTGGTACTCGGATTGATGTTGCGATTGAAAGAAGACCAGGCAATTTCTTCCCGCTTGCGGGCAATCGTGCGGGAAAACGTGAATCCCCACTCCTCGGATTTCGGATCGAAGTTGAGCGTGGTGAAAGGAATCACGATTTCCGTGGTCCAGCCCTGCTCGTCAATGCGGGACTCAACCTGCCAGATACCCGTCCAGTCCTGATTGACGAAGTTGGGGCTGTCGAACATACCCTCCCGACGTACCCCATTGGCATTCACCTGGAAGCTGTAGCCATTACGGGTGGTGTTGAAGGTGTCGAGCACGATCTCCAGCGTGTCATCGCTGTTGAGATTGGCACCCTGCACGAGTTGCCGCGCAATGATTCCGGCGGGATCGCTATCGTAAAGACGCGCCGCGACGTAAAAGTTCCGCTCATCGTAGGTGATGAACACCTCAGTATGCTCGGACGGTATGCCTTGATCGACCGGAGAAAACTGATGGAGCTGATCGATGAGCGTAGCCTGCTGCCACACGTAATCGTCCAGTTTGCCGTCGACTGTCGGCTTGAGCTCGGTACGGATGATTTCAATGCGCTTGCGGCTTGCGGACGTCCTGCTCCCGGAGGTCGGAGAGGAATCTGGCCTATTGGCCGGGTTGCGACCTTCCAGAGGCAGGACCTGCGAAGGCGAAGATACTTCAGCGGCGGCCGGAGCAGTGGGTACTGCAGTCGGCAGGGAGTTTGGCTGAGCCAGCAGCCCCGTGGACGAGCAGACTGCCAGATACAGCGGCAGGCTCACCCTACACCACGCTCCACAACTGCGTCCTCGGTAATGCACGTCCATCAAGGGGGTCCTGCGGATAGATCGGCACGCAGTATCCGGCAACACCTAAGAGGGGTAAACGCAGGCCTTTGATTTTCCGCCAGTATTCCCTATTTGGTCCTCATTCGGAGCTGAGCTCGCCAGCGCCTGCAAGACCGGATCAACCGGGTCTCAGGGCAGGCCGGTCGAGGGCTGGGCGCTGGCAGGATCCTCGTGCCTCGCCGTATGGCGTGCATTGAGTTTGCGGCGGCCCTCTTGGTCGAGCCAAGCCACCAGATCGCGCCACATGAGCGCAATTTGCTCACGCGCCGGCATGATGCCGGCCGACGGCAGTTCCAGCGTGACCACCGGTATGCTGCGGTTCAACCCGGCATAGTTGCCCAAGGATCCGGGAAAAACGCCCAGTTGATGCAGGTACAACTCCCCGATGTTGGAGGGCGCGGGTGCCGGACCATCGAAGTCAAGAAGGTGGTAGGGAGCGTGCACCGAGACGATGACGTGTGGCTGGAAATCCACGATCTGCTGGACGACCCACTGCACCTCCGGCTCGCTCGCGGCGGCCGAACCGGGAAAGCGGCGAGGATTGCTGCCGGCACTGTTTTGCCAATAGGAAACGGCTAGAGAATTCCAATCGGCTGACGGAAAGTTACGATTGAGGTCTACCCCATTGGCGTTCTGCCGCACGGCCCTTTGCCCGTCAAGTAAACCATCCGGATTCACCAGTGGGGCAAATCGCCAGTGAAATTGGCCTTCGAGCGCCTGGCCGGAATAGAGTTCCAACCACTTGAAGATGATGGAAATCGACGAATACTCATCGCCATGCACGCCACCCATCAGCAGGACCCGGAATGGCTCGCCCGCCTCGGAGGTAGCGGCGACTTCCTTGAACAACAGCGGACGACCTTTAACCGAACGTCGATCATCTGCAACAAAGGCTTGGGCGAGGCAGTCTTCGGCCTCCACGCTGCCCAGCTTGGCACCTATCTGCTCGCAGAGCGCGCTGATGGCGCCTGTGTGATCCGGACTGTTGGTTTCTACCGGGAGTGACTGAGCCGCTGGTATCTGCGGCTCTGGCGCGATCGACTCCGTGATCGGCGAATTGACGTCAGGCACCTGCTGGCCACTTACAACAATTCCCAACCCGGGCGATTCGTTAAGTTGAGTCTGCCCCCCAGGTGCAGCCAACTCTGCCGCTGGAGGCACACTGGCCACCGGCTCTGCGGCCGCGGGCCGGCCTGCGAGCGACGCCAGCGATTCATCCCGCGGCAGCTGGTGCGTGTCACAGCTGGCGAAGAAGACGACAAGCAAGCCGGTGAGACAGCGCCAGGCAGCGCCGCCAGTGACGCGTCCTAAGCACTTCCATGACGGCAACATCATTGCTGGACATCCTGCCGTGACCCGGGAGCGTGCAACATCAGACCTCGCCTTCGTAAATGATCTTCCAGCCTGACGCATCGCGGCGCCAGAGCTGCTCCTTGCGACCCTGCCAGCTGTAGTTGTCGCTTCGATAGCCTTGCCTGAACAGGACTTTCACGACATTCGGCGTGGTGGGCTCCACGAGCATACTGAAGTCCTCCAGTTCGACGTCGATGAAGCGCTTTTGCGCGTTGACCTCTTGCTTGTACTTGGCCCACGACGATTTGTTGAACTTAAGATCCGAGAAATCGTCTGCGTAGTGCGTCAGGTACCGCTCGGTGTCGAGTGATTCCCAAGCGCCCTGCCACTCTTCAATGGCGGCTTGCAGTTCATCGGCAGCGCTGCGCAGCTCCTGCTGGGGCACCCATTCGAGTTCCTCCGTGCTGAGAAGGATCAAGGTTTCTCCCGCCGTAACCTCACCTGCCAGCCCGGCAAAGCTCGTGTTGTCGATCACGACGCACCCTTCGCTCGCCAGGAAAGGCCGCTGCTCTTCGCTCTTGGGCAGGCCATGCAACCAGATGCCATGGCCACTGCGCCGGTGCAATCGATCCCAGGCATTGGGATAATCCAGCGGGTAGGCACCGAGGCCATAAAAATCATCAAGCTGACGGTCGTCGAGGTACTCGGATATGCGGTAAATGCCGACAGGCGTCTTGTTGTCGCCCTCGACCTGCTTGCCCACCCCGCGCTTGCCTATCGAGATCGGTATTCGCTTGCGCAACACGAGTCCACCTTCGCCGAGATTCTCGATCACGTTGAGCCGGCCTTGCCCGAGTTCGACCCACAACAGAAAACGTGTGGAGGAAGCTACCCTTAGCGCACCGGCTGGCGCGAGCGGACTGCCGACCTCGAAATGCCGGGCACCGGAACCGGACGAATTCAGTGAGTGGTAGAAGACGTCGGTGGTCTGGAAGTGTAGCGGTGATCTGGAGCCGGCCTGCGCCAGCGCACCGCCGGCGGCAGTCGCGGCAAGGGCGAGCAATAGAAATCGCACGAATACGATGATGAACGGAGAGGAGAATCGAGCAACAGGACAGGGGTCAAACATATAACGGATCAAGCGCAGAAGAGGCACAGTCATTGCCCGCTGTTTGTAGGTTCGAGGAACGCCTCGAGCGTGCAGCATCACACTGACATCAGCAGAATAAACAGCGGGAATGCAAGAAGCAAGGCGGGCGGGTAGTTCGCCGCGGCTCAGCGCGAGGGCGGTGCTGGCGGCTCAAGCACCCCGGGCGGCGGTACGATGCCGCCGCGGGGACCGGGCGGCCGACGGCCGTCGGGGCCCATTGGGGGCTCTGCCGCCCCGCCGGGGGGGCGGTCAGCACGTCCCCGATTGCGAAATTGCTCGCGCAATTCCCGGCGACGCTCATCCGGCAGGGACTGGAAATCCCGGAATCGTTGTCGCAGGGACTGTTGCTCCTCCGGGCCAAGGTCCCGAAAGCGGTCGAAGCGCTCCCGGATGCGGTCACGCTGCTCCGGGCTGCGCTGCTGCCACTCCCGAAAACGACGCTCGGCCTCGTCCTGCTCGGCAGCACTGAGCCGCTCCCAGCGCTCCACACCGCGCAGGAGATTCTGCTGGCGCCGTGGAGGCAGCCGATCCCAATCTGGCTCGAGAGGAGCAAGCAGCTCGCGCTGACGATCACTCAGCTGATCCCAGCTAATGACGTCCTGCGCAGCCCCAATGGCAGGCAGCAAGCCCAGACAAGTAACGAGCAACAATAAACGCATCACGGCGTGGTACCCATCTCCAGCGTAAACCAGGGCGCTACTGCTGGGCCAGCCACTGGTAGAACTCGTAGTCTTCGTAAAGCTCGAGGGCATCATTTGCCGTCAGCAGGTCAATGTCCTCCAGCGCCTCGGCTTGCCCATTCTGCGGAACGATCGAGGATGGTTGCGACCAGTCCAGCGTCAGGCTCACGGCCAGCAAACCCGCAGCTGCAAGGCTTCCCAGCGGCCACCATGAACGCTCCGAGTCGGCTGGTTTGGTGCGCCGCGAAAGAGCCTCCGAACGGATGTGATGCAAACGCGATAGCGTGCGGCCATCGAGCCGGCCAGAAGCAGCATCCAGTTCGCGACGCACAGAATCCAGAAAAACTGCCGCGCGCTGATCTTCACCAGAGGTTAACCCGCTGTCTGGCTCAGCCTCAGTGACGCGGGTTTCGAGCACTTTGTTTTTGTCCATAGTCATCTTCACGACCAATGTTCACCCAATTTTTCCCGCAAGGTTGCCAGCGCGCGTGAGTAGTGGGTTTTCACACTGCCTTCTGCGCAACCCATGGCTCTCGCGGTTTGCCGGACATCCAGACCTTCCCAGGCACGCAACAAGAAAACCTGCTGCTGCCTCAACGGCAGTCTTGCAAGTGCGGCTTCAAGCGCCAGCATTCCACCGCGCACTTCCAGCAATTCGTCCGGAGACCGGCCCGCAGGATCCGGTAATTGATCCAATCCATCATCATTCTCTTCGTCATCGTCCCGGCCCAGCCAGCTGCGCAGACGGTTGCGCACCGAAGAACGCCGATACCAGTCTTTGATCCGGCTCTGCAGGATGCAGAAAAACAAGGGTGCCAATTCGGTCTCGCTCTTGTGCCCGTAGCTTTCGACCAGTTTGAGCATGGCGTCCTGAACGATGTCCAACGCCTCGTCGGGGTTGGAGGTCGCCAGCACCGCCATGCGATAGGCGCGCTTCTCCACACCGGCAAGAAACCGCTCCAGAACGCGGTTATGACCCAGCGCCGTGGACTGCTGACCTGCTCGCTCGGGGTCTTGGCCGCCCTTCTGCATTTCTAGCCCACCCCTGCCTGGATACGCCTCAGAAAACACCACGTGGCAGTTCCCTACGTCACTGATGACCCTGACTTGGAGTAACGCAGCGGGCAACAAAAGGTTTACCGCCGACGAAATTTCAGCGCTTGGGCCCTATACGACACGATCTGGCAAAGGTCTGCCCGTGAAGAAGGCATCGAGGTTGCGAAGGACGCGCAAGCCCATGGCAGTTCTGGTCGCTGTGGTGGCGCTGCCGAGATGGGGCAGCAACACGACGTTATCCAGTGCCAGCAAGCTGGGCGTAACGGCTGGCTCGTTTTCGTAAACATCGAGCCCGGCACCCGCCAGCTTGCCCTCGCGCAACGCCTCGACCAAGGCTTGCTCGTCGACCACATCGCCACGCGCCGTGTTGATCAGGAAAGCATGGGGCTGCATGTCAGCCAGGGCGGCGCGTCCGATGAGGTGGCGATTCTGCTTGCCCCCCGGGCAGTGCAGTGAAACGAAGTCGGCGCGCCGCAGTAAAGAGGGGAGATCTGCACAGTACTCCGCCTGCATGGCAACAACCGTGGCATCGTCCACGGGTTTGCGATTGTGGTACAGGATCTTCATACCGAACCCATCGTGGGCTTTCTTGGCCATGGCCAGCCCGATGCGCCCCATCCCCACGATCCCCAGGGTAGCGCCGGTGACTTCCGTACCCATCAGATGGGTCGGGAACCACCCGTGCCACTGTCCCTGTCGCAGCTGCCGCTCACCCTCGCCGGCACGGCGCGCCAGCATCAGGAGGAGTGTCATGGCAAGGTCTGCTGTGGCATGCGTAAGGACATCCGGCGTATTGCTCACACTGATCCCGCGTGCGGCTGCAGCCACCAGATCAATGTGGTTATAGCCCACGCCATAGTTGGCCAGCAGTTTCGTCCTCGGTCGCTCCACCGCGAGCGCTTCGGCATTCAATCTATCGATGACACAGGGACAGATGGCGTCATATTGCTGCAGGGCTTCGTGCCACTGCGTCTCGGTGAGGGGGGCATCACGAATGGTGAGGTCATAACGCTCAGCCAGAGCCTGTTCCACGGCTGCCGGCCAACGACGGGTGATGAGAACTTTCTGCACTGAAAATGCCTCTCGCGTGACTCGCCGGTATTCTCGCGGGAGACGATCGGGATGATCAAGCCGAATGGTCAGCGGCCGGCAAGGTCGGCGATGGCCAGCAATAGACTGAGACAGATCACACCACTGCTCGCAGAGCGCACCTGCCAGAACCAAAGTGTCGTGACACGCTGCTCACTCATGCGTCTGTCCTCCATCCAAGCGAGCAAAACTACCAGCAACATCAGCGAAAGCCCCAACATGGTGCCAGCAGCCAGCAAACTGAACCATGCCAGTGCAAGGCAGAGGAAGCTGACGAGATAAACGCTGTCCTCAGTGCGTTTGCTGAAGTGGATACCCCACTGAATACCCGCCAAAAAGCTGACAACCAAAACACAGTAACCATGCAGGGCGATCTCGCGAGAAAAACCGCCCATCGCCGGGTCTGCGCTGCCCGGCAGCCGGGGGAAGCTGAGGTAAAGGAAAGGTGCCGTGAGGATGCCAAGCAGCAGAATGGCTAATTGCTTTTGATTCAGGAACTTCATGGGCTCACACGCCAGTTGGAAAGGAAGGTCAGCGCAGCTGCCAGAGTCCCTCGAGTGACACGAGGATCAGCAACAGGCCGATGACCCGTTTGGTCAGACCGTCATGCTGCAGTAGCAAGTCGTGCATCCGCAAGCCTGCCCAATGTCCGATCGCGGCAGCCGGCACCAAGACGGCTGCCACCTCGAAGTTCAGTGGCACTGCCAGGGCTGCCAGCGTCGCCAGCTTGAAAGCCACAATGATGAACCAGAGGACGAAGAGCGTGTCCCGTAGCTGCGGAAGGGCGACGTGGCGCATGAAGACCGCAATCATGAGGGGAGCTCCGGTCAGTGAACTACCGGCCACATAACCACCGAGCACCAGGAGGACTTGGTCAACCCACCGCTGCCGGCTCTCGATTTTGCGATCGAGCACCCAAAGCAAGGCGTAAAACAGGGTGATGCCGTAGATGCAACCCAGCAAGACACTGTTCGGCAGATTGAGGAGGCCGAAGACACCGGAAAAGGCGGCCGGGAGAATCAGTCGCCCAGAGCGACGCAGGTAGGGCCAATCAACATTGTGCAGTCGATTACTGAGCGTGAGACCTGAAAACAACAGCAGCTGCAGGCCGATGACCGGAATCCAGAAGAGCGGCTGGTCGTGAAGCAGCAGTAGAAAGGGCAATCCCAACGCCGCGCCGCCAAAGCCGAGACCGGTACGAACGAACCCCGACCAGACGAAGATAAGCGCAGTGGCCACCAAGTGCGCGGGCGAAAAGTTCGGAAACAACTGTGAAAGATCGAACATGACGGGGACTGGCCCTCCGAAGCGCCGGATTCTACCCTCCCTGCATACTCGGACGGCGTTCCTCCTGACCATTTGCTAGACTGAGCGCCGGTCTGTAAAGGCACCGGCATGTCGCAGCAACTTCATCAACTGAACATCACCTACAACGGGGCGGAGGATCGGCTGTTGCTGCGCGCTCGGGCCAGCACCGGCGCCGAGTACCGGGTCTGGTTGACACGTCGCTATTCCGGGTTGCTGCTGAAAGTACTCGTGGACCTGCTGGACCAGTCGGGGGGCATTCACGACGCCGCCTCGCATCCGGAAACAATCCGGAAGTTCCGCGAAGGAGCTCTCGACAGAGATTATGAGGCTCCCGCGGAGTCTGCCGAGTTGGCGCCGGCGCTACCGCTGGGCGAGGGCGTCCTGGCTTTTCGGCTCAATTACGAAACATTGAAGAGTAGCAACTGGAACCTGCAGCTGCTGCCTGCGCGCGGCGAAGGTCTCAATCTCGCGCTGGATCGAACGCTTGTGTATCTGTTCCTCACCGTGCTGGAGCAGGCCTTGGCCAAAACCGAGTGGCACGTACACATGCCCGATGCCCTGCGGGGGACTGTGCATTGATGGTGCAGTTTGCTACGCTCCAAGCCCGTTAACCGGGGCCTTTTTTTACCGCTCTCATCACCCTATAAAACCTCAATACCTGAAGGGGGAAACCATGTCCTTGAAACAATTCAGCGTTGGTATCGCAATGACGGCCCTGCTCACGGGATGCGGATTCGAATCCGTCACTACCGCCAGCAACACCGCGATTGACAGCGCGGCACAGGCCCAAGCGGCAGGCATTTCCCATGGCGAATACGTCGCGCGGCTCGGCAACTGCGTCGCCTGCCATTCCACGCCCGAGGGGCAGCCCCTGGCTGGCGGTCTGAAGATGGCCGTGCCAATGCTCGGCTTCATTTATGCAACCAACATCACCCCTGACGCAGAAACAGGCATCGGTAGCTACTCCTACGAAGAATTCGATCAAGTCATGCGCACGGGCGTAGCGAAAGACGGTCACAGGCTGTACCCGGCAATGCCTTACCCCTCCTACGCAAAAATGTCGGAACAGGACATGCGGGCCCTCTACGACTTCCTGATGAAGGAAGTTGCACCGGTCAATCAGGCGAACTTGCCCGAAGAAATTGAAGGCATACGGGATGTGCGCTGGGCGATGGGCATCTGGAATGTCCTGACCACGCCCGATGACCCTTACGAAACGGACACCGACCAAACCGACTCGTGGAACCGCGGTGCCTATCTGGTGCAGGGGCCGGGCCACTGTGGCGCCTGTCACACGCCACGTGGCCTGCTTATGCAGGAGAAAGCACTGAATGAGGACGGCAGCGCCTATCTTGCTGGAGCCCCGCTAGACCACTGGATGGCCTCCAGCCTGAATGGCGACATCAACGCCGGGCTGGGACGCTGGCAGGCTGCGGATGTGGCGGAGTTCCTCAAAACAGGCCACAACCGGTTTGGCACGGCTTTCGGCACCATGGTTGAGGTCGTGAACAATTCCACCCGCCACATGAGCGAGTACGATCTCGCCAGCATGGCTGAATACCTGAAGTCGCTTCCGGCGCAGGCGGAGGCAGACGCGACCCCCTACGTCACCTCCACGACAGAAGCAGAGCAATTGGCTGCTCTCGATTTTAGCGAACCGGGCTCTCAGGTCTACTACGAGTATTGCTCAAACTGTCACGTCACGACCGGCGGCGGCTACTACCCCTTCCAGCCCCCTCTCGCTGGTAACCCGGTCATCATGGACGCCGACCCCAGTTCACTGATCAATATCACGCTCAATGGCTCGCTGCGAGTCTTCACCGGCCAGGGTCCGGACGTGAATGACATGCCGTATTTCCGGCAGCTGCTGTCTGACCAGCAGATTGCAGACGCGCTGACATTTGTCCGCAATAGCTGGGGTAACACCGCTGGACCAGTGACTGCAGAGCAGGTCGCTGTGATCCGGGAGGCTACCGATCCCTCCCGCAACGACGACATCTTCGTGCTGCGGATGAAGTGACCCCGGCAGGCACCGGCAGACTGACGATGATGCGTACTCTTGCGCTGATCTTGGGTCTCTGGTGCCTCCAGCCCTTGGCAGTGCTGGCGCAAAACACGCTTAGCCTCGGCGAATTGCCACCTGGTTCGCTCGTGCTGAACTTGTCGGCCTCCGAGCAGCGCGAGATCGAGCAAGATACGCTTACCGCAGTACTGGAGTATGCGGCGCAGGGTCGAGACCAAGTCGCCCTGCAGGACAAGATCAATCAGGAGATGCAGCGGTCACTTGCACTCGCGCGGGCCATAGAGGGTGTCCAAGTGCAGTCGGGTGGCTATCAGGTGTATCAGGTACAAAATAGCCCCGGCATCTTCAGCGCAGACAACCCGGTATGGCGGGCGCAGCAGAGCATGCAGGTCAGCGGCATGGACAGCGCCGTTCTCCTGGAATTGGTCGGCAAGCTGCAGTCGAATGGCTTGTCGATGAACAACCTGTACTACAGTCTGTCGCCAACCCGCCATGAGCAAGTCACCGGCGAGTTGACAACCACGCTGCTGCAAACATTGCAGCAGCGCGCCGCACTAGCTGGACTAGCATTGGGAAAGGCTCACGCAGAGCTGATCGAAGTCAGCCTGAATGGTCAGGGCGATGTGCCCTTCGCGCGTCAGGCCTATGCGATGGCCGGGATGGCGATGGATGCCCTTATTGCGACTCCTGCTGCCGAACCTGGGCAGGCCACCGTCACCGTATCAGTTTCCGCTCGGGCCATCCTGTCACCCTGAGCACTCAGGCATACGCTTATCTGCTCATTGCAAGCGTACGTTTTGGCTTTATGGCCAGCCGCGCCGAATTCCTGAGGCTGCCCAAGGGGGCATTCAGATCCAATCAACAGGTGCTTTAGGCGTTTGCTTGGCTATTGCTGCCAGTTCCCTACGGTCTTGCCATCGGCAAATCTGGCTCCCAAGAAGGCACCAGCCGCCGTGCCATCCTTCATGGGATTGGTACGGACTGTCACGGCAGTCCCCGGGGGAAATGTCGAGGGTCTGATACCCTGCCGGCCCAACTGATTGGGGCTGCCCCACTCAAGGCTCCATTCGACCACTTTGCCATCCTCGCCGATCACCTCAACCTGCAACCATGTGTGGGGATTGGTGAACTGGAACTCTTTGATCTTACCCGTCAACTCGAGAACCGTACCGTGCTCGAACATTGCATCGGAATGATGCCCACTGGCCGAGGCACAGAGCACCGCCAATCCTGCGAACATCAGTTTGCGCATCGCTGACGCCATGAGAACTGCTCCTTGGATCCGCTATTGCTCACTGGCAGCGTCGCCAGCGGGCTTTTGGTCGATGATTTTGCCATCCGGACCTATCGTGAAGGTCCAGCCTGTTGAAGGATCAATGGGATTCCGATTGTTTTCATTACAGGCATAGTCGTAAACCCGTGTTCCTTCAGCCTGACGAGCAAATTGCTTGGTGACGACCCAGGGCGCCTTGAGTGCCTTGGCGTCGTCAATGGTGATCTGAACTTCCATATTGCCATTGGCGGCCACCCGCATGCGGGTGACTGCATGTGCTGCGTCACTTAGTACCAGGCCGGTGCGGTCGACGAACGTTCGACCTTGTTCCGAACCATGCAGACTGACTGTATCGATGACGAGGGTATCCCCTTCCCAATGCCCAACGGAATCTCCCGTATGCGTGGGCCAACGGTCTTCGACTGGAGGATGCCCACGTCCGTCTGTGTAGATTCTCATCACATTCGGCCCATTCTCGGCAACTATCCATACTTGCTTCGGTGTGACGGCGAATTCATACACATCAGGCAAATTGAAAATACGTGGAAAACCGGTTGGAATTCCGCAAAGCGAATTTGGATCGGGCAAAATGCCTTGGTCTCGAAGGGCAAGATTGGCTGCGTATTTGGCTTCATACTCGGGCGTGTAGGGTGGATGCTCCCTGACTCCCGGCGTCGTTGACCGCCCTTCCCCGGTTTGCGTCTCGCGGTCGAATACTGTACCGCCGACCATGGCCCACACGCCGCTCCAGTCTGGTAGGGCCGCACTCTGCGCCCACGACTCGGCAGAGCATAACAACCCCGCCGACAGCGCGACCAAGTACCCTAAGCGACGTCCGGCCCTGCTGTTTGCCGAAGCGATGGAAAGAGGATTGGCTTTTTTTCTGCGCATGTCTGTTGACACTCTCATTGCTCCGTTTCGATCAAGGCCAATCCAAGGGAACCAACGGCCCACGGATATGTTGCTGAACTCAATTGGCGCTACCGGCACCCTTGCCGTCGGTCTGACCGAGGGTGGAGCCATCAGCCAGCACGATACCCACATAGAGACCGCCTTGGCTGCCATCGTTGAGGGTGACTGCATTCTTCAAGGGGTTGACGAAGATCACGACCTTGTCTCCGTCCTTGATGGACGTTCGCTTCCACCCTTGCAACAGAAGGCTGTTGGGAGCGGTCATTTCAACGGTCCACAGACCATCCGGACCCTCGCTCGCGTCACCTTCTACCTTGATGGAGGCATGCGGATTGGTCCAGCGGAACTGCTTTACCGTGCCTTCAATACGTACAACTTTCTCGTTGTCGAAGGCCGCTGTCGAGTGGTGGGCAAGCGCTGGAACAGCAGCGAGCAGCAAGGCCGCAATAACATGGAGTTTGGTGAATTTGGCTACGAGCATGGGGCTATCCTCTCATCTGAATTCTGATGTTAACGTGCAAGGCCGCTTTGGCCTGCTTGGGTACTGGGCAGGTTGTCATTGAGGTCAGGCAGACATTCCACCTCTCCAATGTCGGTGGTATCCACGCGAAGCCACTGTTTGGTGTTCCGCCATTCGCCCTGCCAATTCTGCGGGTCAGTCATGATGTACTCGATCTCGAGAATCTCCCCATCTTCAAGCATTCTCATGCGCTCTTGGACCCTGAACTCCTCGGAAATCGGTATACCGGTATCGATGTAGTGATTGAAAGTTTCTATGTAGCGTGTGTCCACGACGAGAGTCTCTCCTTCCCAGCTGCCCTGCGACTCTCCGTTGTATGTATAGATGATCTCATCGGGATTGGACCAGTCACGACCATCGAGAAAAATCTGCCTGAAGCTGTTGTTGAAGTTGGAGATCATGTAAATGACCGTCGGCAGCTGAACCATGGCAATCGGCCATACGCGGGTCATAATCATGGGAATTCCAGCGGGGAAACACTGGCCTATGGCGTCGCGATAAGGTCGGCGCTCTGCCGCAGCTCTCTGCCCCTCTTCAAAGTCCAGTTTGGCCTGCCCAATGAACTCGGGGTACGGGGGGCCGAAACGAAACTTGCCAAAACCTTCGCTCAAATCCACGAACCAAGTACCCGTAAGATTGAACGGTGCAGCCGGACGAGCCTTGTTCAGGTTGTCTGGCGCCAAAGCCCCAAGCTGCCCGCTCGGATGCTTCATGATCCGGTCCCCAAGCGTGGCTCGGCGCTCGTCGGCTGTTTGCGCTGACGCCTGCGCAGTCGCCATTGCAAGTACCAGCCAAAGCAGCATTTTTCCCCTGACTTTCATCGACTTTCTCCACATTTTCTGTTTATTCCTGGATGAGCCAGAGCATGCTGCTTCCGCTGCAACCCACGAGCGTGCTGCACCTACTGGCATTTCCGGCAATTTGCCGTGCAATAACCAGCCTCGCCAAAAAACGAGTCCCAACAGATAGAGCCTTATCGCGCTCGCTTGGGGGGTAAACCAGCCACAGCGTGCTCCCGCCGCATGATTCTCACCTATCTGGCGTGCATTCGGATACTACCCGTGAGGCAACCTGGTTGCGTTTGATGCTTGCACCCGCATCGGGCCAACGGGACATCGCCCAGCACCCTTCGTGGTGCAAATTCTGGCACATCAGCCTGCAGTTAACGCAGTAACAGTTAACCCCAGACCATAGAGCCAACAACCACCGAAGACCGGTGATCTCAGATGGAATGAATTGCAGCGATGTAGTCATTGTTGAGGCCGATGCGTTGCTGTAAGGGAGAAGCCTTTCCAGTAGCAGCCAAATGACTACAATCGCCAGGGAGTTAAGCGGTCATGACCGCAAACACTGCCATAAACCCATGGAGTAATTGTCTTGCGGTTTGAAATAGTAGGCTTTCTTACATTCATGCTCGCCGCAGTACTGGGAGGACCACCAGCAAAGGCGCAGACTGGTGGCATTGCAACGTTCAGTAGCCTCCGCAATGAGCTGTACTTACCGGAAGTTGCGTTGGGCACGAAATCATCCGACATGAAGTTCTTCTCGGCGGTCACCATTCGACCGAAAGATATTCAGGTACTGGCTATGGCGACCACCAGTAGTGGACAAGGTGCAAAGGCAGTCTTCGATCCAGCGACCGCGGAGCTGAAGTTGGGAGCAATCGTTGCAGATGGAAGGTTCTACTTCGAAGTTTCCGTGGAGTTAAACAGTATAGAAGTACGGAGCACGCGCGATTCACTTCGCCCAGACCGCTCCTTACCGTGGGTGACTGAAGCGGTAGTATCCCCACTTGTCTCCTTTCGAACCTTCGATAGCGCCATCGTCGGTAACAATGTGAGCTATCACGTCTATCTGCCTAAAAAATACTCCTCTTCGTCCGTTCGGTTCCCTGTTCTGTATTGGTTGCATGGAACTGAAGGCGGTGTGGCCGGCGTATTGCCAGTCGCCTCTTTTTTCGACGACGCCATAAACGCGGGAAAGCTACCGCCCATGATCATCGTGTTCGTAAATGGGCTTCCCCGACGCTTGTGGGCTGACTCGAAAGACGGCGCTTCACCAGTCGAAAGCGTATTTGTGAAAGAGCTGATCCCCGAAGTCGACCGCGTCTATCGCACAATTGCTCAACGCGAAGGTCGAATTCTTGAAGGGTTCAGCATGGGAGGCTACGGAGCAGCCCGCATCGGCTTCAAGTTTCCCGAACTATTCGGGGGAATTTCAATCCTGGCGGGCGGCCCGCTTGATCTCGAATTTTCAGGACCGCGCGCCATTCGTGCACCAGCACTGCGGTCACAATTGCTTAATGACGTGTGCAGCAATGACATGAATTACTTTCAGGCCATCAGCCCACTGTTGACGGCGCACACTGCCGTGAACCTTCTCCGGATTAATAGGACCGTTGTACGACATCTAGTAGGCACCTTGGACGATACCAGGGACCTGAATTTTCAATTTCATAACCATATGAACTCACTGAACATCCCACACCAGTATCTGGATGTACCAAACGTCGACCACGACGCATTAGCGTTACTGCAGGCTGTTGATAACCTGAATGGTAGTTTCTACAGAGAAGCGCTCGCTGCGGCTCTTGTTGGTCCTGAATGAAGCAGCTCTATTCGCATGATTTATGTTGGAGCCAAAAAAAAACCCCATCAGGTAACCTGCTGGGGTTTTTTGGCCCTTTAGGGCATGGGTACAGCACGTTGAACGCTGCACCGGTGTTAGATGCCTGACGATGT
>CANGUU010000039.1 GCA_947457195.1 Gammaproteobacteria bacterium | reverse complement strand
GAGCGGCACCTGCTGCTGCAGGCGCTCGGCCACGGCGTACCCGAGGTAGCACCAGGGGCAGACGTAATCAGCTACTATTTCGAGGGTGAGAGCAGTGGCCATTTCGGCACCTCGTTGACGAAGGGCGCCAAGATGCAGGAAACGGCAACCGGGTGTCGAGCCTCGAGGTCAGAGCTTTTCGATCACCAGCGTGAGTTCTCCCACGCGAAAGCCGAACTTGGTGAGTACGGTTTTGTTGAGCAGATGATTGGCATCGATCAGGTACAACCAGTCATCCAGCGTGACGTCGATGGTGCCATCGCGCCATGGCACCGTGAGCTGGTACTGCCATTGGAACACCGAGCCCCCCGTGCTACCGGCCGCGGTACCGACCACATCGCCGGCGGTTCCCGTGTAGCGACCGTCGCCGAGGTGGGTCAGAGTCCAGGTACGGGACTGCAGCTCGCCGTCGTCGAAGGTGAAGTGCTCGATCAGGGTGCCTGTTTCCCCCTGCCAGCTGCCTTCCAGCGTGGCGGTGAAGCGCCGCGTCAGCCGACCGCTGCGGTCCTGCAGCATGCCGTACGCCATGAGCTTGCCGTTGAGGAACTGCCGCAGGTCCAACCCGGGCAGCGTCGCCGCATAATCCTGCGGAGTCAGGGCCTCACAGGCGCCGAGCAGCAGGGTCAGACAGGCGAGCAGGAATCGTTTCATGGCAGCCCCAGCAGCGTTTGGCGGAATTCGGGTCGGGTCGTACGTTCGCTCAGCCAGATGCCGGCGAAGGCGTCGGTGAAGTCGCTGTCGCGAATCTGGGCGAGCAGACGGCCGTTGTGGAAGATCTGGCTGTCGCGCGCCGGGGTCACCAGCAGACTCAGCGTATCACCGCGCCGGATCGAGGGCAGACAATCATGGAGGTGCGCCAGCCACTCCGGCCGGACGCGCACGCCCTGGCGACGCCACTGCTTGCCGGTTTCTTCCACGAGGCGGGCGGCAGGGATGTTGCGCTGGTAGGTGAGTGTGAGTCGGTATGGGGCCGAGTCCGGGAAGCGGAATTCCGGTACCGCCGCCTCGAGCCTGGCGTGGTAGATGTCGAGGAAGAAGGCGCTGAACTGGCCCTCGCCGACCAGGCGCCAGCTATCCGCCGCTGTGTCGGCACGGCTGGCACCCGGCAGCAGCGAGAAGAACACCAACACCGCACCCGTGGCGGCGCGGGCGGACAGCCGGGGCAGCGCCTGCCAGGCCGGCAGCAGCAGTGCCCAGAACGCGCCCAGTGCCAGCAGACTCAGCCAGGCCGGTTCGCCAAAGCGCACGGCATCGAGTGCGACCCCGGCACGATAACTCAGCAGGCCACCGGCGCAGCCGGCCAGCACGAGGGCCCAGCGCGGCAGCCTGGCGAGTACGCCCTGCAGCAGCGGCAGGGCCAGTGCAAAGCTGCACCACAGCAGCAGCAGCCACAGCGGCAGCGAATCGCCGTCGAAATTCAGGAAACCTGCGCGAGTAAAGACGGTGTCGACCCCGATGCCGGTGGCGGCCAGCACGGCCGAGCGCACCAGCGGGAGCAACCGGTTGCCGGCCTGGGCGGCCAGCGCGGTACACAGCAGCTGGACGACGAGCATCAGCAGGGCGGCCCACAGCCAGCGCGATTGGCCCACCACCAACAGCAGCCAGTTGGCCTTGAAGGCGAGGAGTCCGACGAGGGACAGGCGGGCGGGGGCGAGAGTGAGTCGGAGATGCATGCGGCCAGTACGCAGTGCGCTGTGAAAGGGATTAGCGCGCGGCCCGTCGTCCCGGACCCGCGGCAGCGGGCTGCGTCGCAAACCCAGGACACTCGCCGTGTGCGGGCGCCGTCAGCGGCCGCTGCCGCCCTTGTCCTTCTCGGTCACCGTCAGCCAGTCCAGCACGATGCCGCCGAGCGAGTTGTAGCGCGCCACGCGGTATACCACCTTCAACAGGTGAGAGCGTCGCCGCAGGCGTGGCTCTGCGGCGCGCGGGATGAACCAGAACAGCACAGCGCCGCGCAGCACGCCGCTCAGGGCAAAGACCAGGAACAGACTCGAGTGCAGGTTGAACGGCAGCCAGCCCGCCACCACGTCCGAGGCCTCGGCCGCGACACCGCCGGCGAGGCCGCCGACGAAGACCAGCGCCGCCGTGACGATGGCCTGGATCGCGGCATAGCTGGCGAAGTTGGTCTGGTGGGGACGGATGTCGTACAGGTAATTGGCGGTGGTGAGGTTGAAGCCGCTCCAGGCAAGGCCCGACACCGCCTGCACCAGCAGCAGGTACCAGGCGTTGGCGGAGAACAGCCACAGCACCGGTACCACCGGCATCAGCAGGCTGCAGAGCAGCATGATGTAGCGGTTGCCGTGCTTGTCGCTGAGCCGGCCCCAGACGCCCAGCATCAGAAACTGACTGGCGATGTAGACCATCTGGTTGACGCTGTAGTGCAGATAGCTGAACTGCAACTCGTTGAGCATGTAGACGGCGAAGAAGGGCCCAGAGATCGCCACCATACCCTGCATGCCGGCCACGAACAGGCTGTAGTGGCGAAACACCGGATCGCTGAACGCTTCGCGCACGATGCGCAGGGTGGCCAGGACCTGTCCGGACGCCGGGGTCGCAGGGCGGGGCTGCGGGTCGTGCATGGACGCCAGGAAGTAGCAGGAGAAAGCCCGCCCCAGCATTGCCACCAGAAACAGAAAGAGGAAGCCGACCCAGCTGAGACCGAGGCTGTCGCTGAAGCTGAGGAACAGGCCGCCACCGAGGAAGACCGCCAGCGACGTTGCCATGGTGAGCTTCGTGCGGCTGGCGAAGAACACACCGCGCTGCTTCTGCGGTACCAGACCCCCCATCCAGGCGCGCCACTGCGGCTGGATCAGGTGCGAGCAGGCGTGGTAGAGGATCACCAGCAGGATCAGCGGGCCCACCAGATCGGGGCCGCGCAGCGCCGCCAGCGTGCCGAAGCAGAACATCAGCGCGGCCTGCAGCACGGCAGCCAGGATCACCAGCACCCGCCGCGGCAGGAAACTGCCAAGCCACACGGACAGTAACTGCAGCAGGGAACCGAGAAACTGCGGGACGGCCGTGAGAAAGCCCATCTGGATCGGCGTGGCACCCAGATGCAGCGCAAAGGCATTCATGTAGTTGTCGCAGGTCGCCGTCATCGTGGACGAGGCGACGGCCTCACGCTGACTTTGCTCGAGGGTCTTCAGCAGGCGGTAGCGCGACTGATGGTGGCTGGGAGCTGGTGAGGGCATCGGCAGGGCGACACGGCAAACGGGGATTGGCGGCCAGGTGCAGCGCCGGTCGGCGCGAGCTGGCTGGACACCGCCGATTATGCGGCGCGGGATGCCGCAAGGCACGCTTTTCGGTAAGCTGCGCGGCGTTTTTCCGCCGGGCGACCGCACCAACGTCGGCCGCTGCGCCTCCTTCCTGCCTCACGAGCCCCAAGGCCATGACAGTTTCAGACAGACTCCGGATGTTGCCCGAGTGGGCGCCGCAGGAAGCGGTATTGCTGGCCTGGCCCCATGCCTCGACGGACTGGGCGCCCTGGCTGGCGGCCATCGAGCGCGACTATGTGGAGCTGGCGGTGGCTATCGCTGACGAGGCACAGCCCTTGATCCTGTGCCAGGACACGGCCCACCAAGCCGCCATCCTGGCGCAGCTGGCTGGCCGCTGCCTGCGCGCCCCACGCTTCGTGATCGCCCCCTACAACGACACGTGGTGCCGCGACTACGGCCCGGTGACGGTAGCAAACGAGGCAGGGCACTGCCTGCTGGATTTCCGCTTTCGCGGTTGGGGCGACAAGTACGAAGCGTCGCTCGATGACGACGTCAATCGCCGACTCGGTTCCGTGTGGCGTGCTCCGTTGCAGCACCTCGACTACCAGCTGGAAGGCGGCAGCATCGAAACCGATGGCCGCGGCAGTTTGCTGACGACCACCCACTGCCTGCTCGACAGCAACCGCAACAGCGGCTGGTCGCGGCCACAGGTCGAGCAATACCTGCTCGAGGCCCTCGGGCTCACGCGCGTGCTGTGGATCACCGAAGGTGCGCTGCTCGGTGACGACACCGACAGCCACATCGACAATCTGGTGCGCTTCTGTGCGCCCGACACCATTGCCTACGCGGCCTGCTCACGTACCGAGGATGTGCACCATGCGCCGCTGCAGAAAATGCGCGCCGAGGTCGAGGCCCTGCGCCAGCCCGATGGCCAGCCCTACCGCTTGCAGCCGATCGAGCTGCCGGCGCCGCAGGTCGACGAGCAGGGCAAGCGTCTGCCGGGCAGTTACGTGAATTTCCTCATACTCAACGGTAGCGTGCTGGTACCGGTGTTCGGCTGCGCGGAAGATGACGCGGCCGTCGCTGCCCTGCAGCGCTGCTTTCCGGGCAAGCGCATCCGCACGGTGCCGGGGGGTAACCTCATCCGGCAATTCGGTGGACCCCACTGTGCTACGATGCAGCTACCCGTCGGCACGCTGCGGTGAGTCCCGCGTCCCGGGTGCGCCGGCCTCACTCTCCACCGCCGGCTGCCGCTTTGCTGCCCTGTTTTTGCCTTTGCCCGGTTGATCGACCATGAACAACGCCACACTCCGCGCCGCCGTCATCCAGCAGCAGGCGTGGCCCGACAAGGGCCGTAGCCTGGCCGAAACCGAGCGACTGCTGCAGCAGCTCTGCCAGAACAGCCAGCCGGATCTGGTGCTGCTGCAGGAGCTGCACACCACCCACTATTTCTGCCAGACCGAGGACACCAGCGTGTTCGACATGGCCGAGCCGCTTGACGGCCCCAGCGCCGCGCGGCTGTCGGCGCTGGCGCGCGCCAATTGCTGCGTGTTGGTCGGCGGAATCTTTGAAAAGCGCGCCAAGGGCGTGTTCCACAATACGGCGCTGGTGTTCGATCGTGACGGGTCCCTGTGCGGCACCTATCGCAAGATGCACATTCCCGACGATCCGGCCTTCTATGAAAAGTTCTACTTCACGCCCGGCGACGCCGTGACGCTGGAGGGAACGAGCGGCTTCACCCCCGTGCAGACCAGTGTCGGCAAGCTTGGCGTACTGATCTGCTGGGACCAGTGGTATCCGGAGGCTGCCCGCCTGATGGCGCTGGCCGGCGCCGATGTACTGCTGTACCCCACCGCGATCGGCTGGGATCCGCTGGAGCAGCCGGCGGAGAACGGCCGACAGAAGGGCGCATGGCAGACCATCCAGCGCGCCCATGCCGTTGCCAACCACCTGCCGGTGCTGGTCGCCAACCGCGTGGGCTTCGAGGCGGCCCCAGGCGGTGCCGGAGCTGGCATCGAGTTCTGGGGCGGCAGCATGATCGTTGGTCAGCAGGGTGAGCTGCTGGCCGAGGCAGATACCCACACCCCGGGTGCGCTGGTGGCCGACCTCGACCTGGCACGCACCGAGCACCTGCGGCGCCTGTGGCCTTATTTCCGCGACCGCCGGATCGACGCCTACGGCGGACTCACGGCACGCTTCCTCCGGTGAAGCAGACCACGACCCGTCCGGACACAGTCCTGGCTACTCCTTTCGCTAGCCTGTCGCCCGACTGGATCCTGGCGGCTGTCGAGACCACCGGTGTGGCCTGTGACGGTCGGCAGCTGGCGCTCAACAGCTACGAGAACCGGGTCTACCAGGTGGGCGTGGAGGACGGCGAGCCCCTCGTGGCCAAGTTCTACCGGCCAGGGCGCTGGTCGCGGAAGCAGATCGAGGAAGAGCATGCGTTCCTGCTGGAACTGGCCGCCGCCGAGCTGGGCGTTGTGGCACCGCTCATCGCCGCCGGCACCACGCTGCACACCTTCGAGGGTTTCCTGTTTGCGCTGTTTCCGCGTCGCGGCGGCCGCAGCCCCGATCTCGACCTCGACCACCTCGAGCAGATTGGCCGCTGTCTTGGACAGTTGCACGCCGTAGGCGCCCGTCGTCCATTCTCCTCCCGCCATGGTCTGGCGATTGCCGCTTTTGGCGATGCCAGCGTGCGCTTCCTGCTGGACGCCGGGTTCATCCCCGACGACCTGCGTCCCGCCTACCAGACGCTGACGCGGGATCTGCTGGCCGGCATCCGCAGCAGCGTGGCGGCAGCCGGCGAGCGCCGAACACTGCGCCTGCACGGCGACTGCCACGCGGGCAATCTGCTGTGGCGCGAGGGCCAGCCGCTGCTCGTCGACTTCGACGACTGCATGAGCGGGCCGGCAGTCCAGGATCTGTGGATGCTGCTGTCGGGCGACCGCGCGCAGCAGGAGGCCCAGCTCGCGGCCCTGCTGGACGGCTACGAGCTGTTTCGCGAGTTCGACCGGGGTGAGCTGCGGCTGATCGAGGCACTGCGCGCCCTGCGACTGCTGCACTACAGCGCCTGGCTCGGTCGACGCTGGCAGGATCCGGCCTTTCCCCGCAGTTTTCCCTGGTTCAACACGCCCCGCTATTGGGCTGCCCACATTCTGGCCTTGCGCGAGCAATTGGCCGCGCTGGCCGAGCCGCCGCTGCGGGTGTTCTAGCGGTTCAAACAGCAGGCAGCGACCGGTACCATCGTGGCGGCACGCACACCACAAGGAGCGCCCCCATGGATCTTTTCAAAGGCACCCACATTCCCCTGCTCAGGCGCTGCTGGTACGTAGCGGCCTGGAGTCACGACGTGACGGTCGGCACGCTGCAGGGCCTGACCATCCTCGGCCAGCCGGTGCTGGTCTACCGGCGGCAGGACGGTGTGCTGGCCGCGCTGGCCGATCAGTGTTGCCACCGCCACGCGCCGCTGTCGCGGGGGCGCCTGGAAGGCGATGACGTGCGCTGCATGTACCACGGCCTCAAGTTCGACAGCACGGGTCGCTGTATCGAGATTCCGGGTCAGTCGGACATCGGCGAGCGCTTTTGTGTGCGCACCTACGCTGTGCGCGAAGCCGACGGCTGGATCTGGGTGTGGATGGACACACCGGAAACGGCCGATCCAGCGCTGATCCCGTCGGCGACCGGGCCCGATGACCCGCGCTACCACATGCGGGCCGGCCATCTGGACTACCAGGCCAATTACCTGCTGGTGAACGACAACCTCAGCGATTTTTCGCACATCGCCTTCGTGCACGAGAACACACTGGCGGCCGGCAACAAGGATACGGCACTGCTGCAGCCACGCGTGCAGGTACTGGAGCGGGGCATCCGAGTAACGCGCTGGAACCGGGGCATGCGGAACCGCTCGCCGGACGCGCGTCATCCCTTCATCGACAACTTCATGACCTACGACTTTCTGGTGCCGGGCGTGCTGTTGATGTTCAGCGGCAACTACCCGGTCGGCACGGCCGAGGCCTGCCAGCTCGACGCGCCGGGCGAGCGTGAGCCGATCTCTGCCACCTTCACGTCGCAGGCCGTCACGCCGCTGACGGCCGCTACCACCCGCTATTTTTTCTGCTGGGGACCGCGCCACGAGGACCATGTCGCCAATCCGCAGCTGATCGACATCCTCTGGTCATTGGCCAACCGTGCCTTCGCCGAGGACAGGGACATGATCGAGGCGCAGCAGCGTGTGATCGCCCTGCAGACCGGAGCACCCACGCTGTCGGTTACCCATGATCGGGGGCCGACCCTGATGCGCCGGGTCATCGATCGCCTCGCGCAGGCCGAAGGTAACGCCTAGCCTGGCCGGTGCGACCCGGCGGAGCCCGGGCCTGCCGGCTGCCCGGCGCCCGCCGGCTCCGGTATCATGCCGGCCCCCGTCTCCTGCATCGTCGAGGATGAGTCGTATGAATGCCCCGCCGCTCTCCGGTCCGCGCGCCTGCTGCGGCAGGCGCCTTGCGCGGGCTGCATGGGCGCTGCTGTTGACACTGGGGCCGGGCCTCGCCGTGCGCGCTGCCGAGCCGGCGGCTCCGGCTGTCGACGGCGACGGCATCTTTGCGCTCGGCTGGCTGGACCAGACCCAGGCCTTCAGTTCGACGCGGGCCAATGCCCTGGCCCAGCAATTGGATCGATTCTTTGGCGTGGAGCGCAGCGATCTCGAGGCGGCCTACTCGTCTCTGCGCCTGACCGTCGAAGGTCGTTGGGAGGAGGCGAATGCGGTAGAGCCTCGGCTTCGGCTGCGCGGCCGCCTGCACCTGCCGCGCATCGATGAGCGCTTCAGCCTGATTTTTTCCGAGGACCAGGGAGAGGGCACCAGCTACTACACGCAGAATCCGGCCTTCGTCGAGCAGCAGAGCACGCGCGTGAACCTGGAGGTGAACCTGGGCGAGGAGGGCAAGGATCGCTGGGACTTTCGCGTGGGACTGCGCTCGAGCGGCAAGCTGCGCACCAGCATGCGCTACCGCTACGAAGACAGCCTCGACGCCAGTCTGTTCCACCGTCTGTCGGAAACCGTCTATTTCATCGACGGCATCGGCTACGGTTCCTTCACCCAGTACCAGCTCGACCGTTCGCTCAGTCCCAGTGCGCTACTGCGCTGGTCCACGGAATTCCGCGCTCAGGAAAATCTCGATGGCAACGAGTGGGCCAGCTCGCTGTCCTATCTGTTCCGGAATTCCGACAGCTCCGGGCTCAGCACCTTCGTCGGCATCAATGGCAACACGCGCGATAGCTTCGTCGGGCGCTACCAGGTCGGTCTGCGGCTGCGACGCAACGTGGCGCGTCCCTGGTTGTTCTGGGAGTTCCTGCCGGGTTACCAGTGGGAAAAAGTATCGCCGCTGACCCGGCGCGAGGGCGGCGTGTTTGCGACCCTGCGTCTGGAGATGGCGATCGGCGTGTTCTGAGGGCACGGCCACGCGGCTGCGCCGTGGGGTTGCCCCTGCCTGACCCGCTGGCTATGCTCGCTCGCTGTTGCCACAGGCACGGTCCCGGCAACGGGGTCGGCCCAAGTCCCGAACTCGGGGGGGAAATCATGCAGTGCAAACCCTTGCTGCCCTTGGCAGTTCTGCTGTGCAGTCTGGCGACGTCCCTGCAGGCTCAGGAGCTTCCGCGGATGTCCTCCGGCAAGCCCGACCTGCAGGGTATCTGGCAGGCGGAAGGTCGCATCGGTTACGACCTCGAACCCCACGTGGCCCGTCACGACATGCCGGCTGGCCTTGGCATCGTGGAGGGCGGCAACCTGCCTTACCTCGCCGAAGCGCTGGTGCGGCGCCAGGAAAATTTTGCCCGCCGCGCTGAGGCTGACCCCATGTCCCGCTGCTGGTTGCCGAGCGTGCCGCGGGTGATGCTGCTCGACTCACCCTTCCAGATCTTCCAGACCGACCAGCACGTTGCCATGACCTTCGAGTGGCAGCAGGTCTGGCGATTGGTCTACACCACGGGCGAACCCTCGCTTTACGAGGGTGTCGAGTCGTGGATGGGCCATTCGCGGGGGCACTGGGAGGGCGACGTGTTGGTCGTGGAGGTGAAGGACTTCAACGACCGTAGCTGGCTCGATGCGGCCGGCAATTTCCACAGCGCCGCACTGCAGGTCACCGAGCGCTACGAGCTGGTGGACAGCGACACGCTGCGCTACGAAGCCACGCTGACGGATCCTGCGGTATTCAGCCGTCCCTTCACGCTGCGCGCCCTGCTGCAGCGTCAGAGCGGCAAGCCGCGCGTGCTGGAAAACCAGTGCCAGGCCGAGAAGGAAGAGGCCAGCGGTGACTTCGAACCCGACGCGCGTTTCTGGTACCCGGCATCGATCCCGGCCGGCAACGTGCCCTTCGATGCCGCTGCCTCGTCGCCGCCCCCGCTGCCGGCGGTGGGCGCCGACGTGCCGCGCCGGGCCGATGGCAAACCCGATCTCAGTGGTTACTTCATGGCGGATGCCGGGGGTGCCAACTACGGCCTCGAGGGCTTCCAGGGCCGTTTTCTCACGCCAGACGCGCGCGGGGTGGTCAAGGATCCTCCCGACGGGCGCCTGCCTTACCAGGACTGGGCGCGGGGCGAGCGCAGCGACCGCGAGTTGCCGCATCGCGGCTATGACGACCCCACCGCCCATTGCTTCGTGGCCGGTATACCGCGCTCGCTGTACGTGCCATCGCCGTTCCAGATCCTGCAGACCGACAGCCAGGTGCTGTTCCTGCACGAGCGCATGTCCTGGCGACAGGTGGCGCTGGATCGGCGCGAGCACTTGCCCGATGTCATCCGTCTCTGGCAGGGCGATTCGATCGGACGCTGGGAAGGGGACACGCTGGTGGTAGAAACCCGCAACTTCAACGGCAAGCAGTGGCACAACGAAGTGGGTGACATCGTCAGTCATCGGCAGACGCTGGTGGAAACCTTCACGCCGGTCAGCGCCACCGCAGTGATCTACCGCGCCACCATCAGCGATCCGATTCCCTACACGCGCCCGTGGACGATCGAGTTGCCCCTCAACCGCATGGAGGACGAACTGCTGGAAGTCGCCTGCCTCGAGGACAACAACGACCTGCACCATCTCAAGGACGTGCGGGACGCCTGGCGCGCGCAGCAGGGTCGATGAGTTCTTGTGCCAACCACTCACTGCAGAGGTGCTTCATGAAACACGCAGGTCTGCTTTTTCTGGCTGCTTCGCTGCTCTGCGGCCGCATCGAGGCCCACCATTCCTTTTCGGCCGAGTATGACGACAAGCGTCCCGTGACCCTGTCAGGCAAGGTGACGGAAATGAAGTGGTCCAATCCGCACGGCTGGATCTATCTCGACGTGGTCGGTGCCGACGGCAAGGTCACCAACTGGGCGCTGGAAACCAGCGCAGCGAACGGGCTCATTCGCCGTGGCTGGCGCAAGGAGGACCTGCCGCCGGGCACCGAGTTGCAGGTCGAGGGCTGGCAGGCCCGCAATGGTGCAGCGACTGCCAATATTCGCGTGGTGACCTTGAGTGATGGCCGACGTTTGTTCGCCGGCACGTCGAACCAGAACGCGCAGCAGGAAAAGTAGCCCGGGGCACGGCAGGCGCCGGCGGCAGTCGGCGCCCACCGGTTGCCAACCGCGCACGGCTCCATTACCTTCCCGAACGCTCCATCTACGAGGCAGCCTGAGCCGATTGCTGATTGGCCCGGCGCCGTGCCAACCCGATTACAACACCTGACAAGGGGGAAACCATGCAACAAACGTCCGCGCCGGCAACGTCTGCATCCTGGGACACGAATTACGAGTGGAAGATCATCCTGCTCCTCAGCCTGACCTTCGGTCTGGTGGGACTCGACCGTTTCGTATTGCCGATCATCCTGCAATCACCCAACTCCACCATGGGAGCCGATCTCGGGCTCACGCCGCAGGACGGCGGTACGCTGGCCGGCTATCTGGGCATGGCCTGGGGCGTGTCTGCCTTCGTCATGGGCTATCTGGCCGATAAGGTCGGCCGTCGGGCCATCCTGGTGCCCGCCATACTCGTGTTCTCGCTGATGTCCGCCTTCAGTGGTCTGGCTGGTTCCGTCACCGCCCTCATCATTGTGCGTGTCATCATGGGGATCGCCGAAGGTCCGGTGGCATCGACCGGTGTGGCCGTGGCCGTCGAGGCGTCCAAGCCTGAACGCCGCGGTCTGAACAACGGTATTTTCCAGTGCATGATCTCGCTGTTCGGCCTGGCGCTGGCACCCGTCATCGCCACGCGTCTGCTCAACAGCTACGACTGGAGCGTGGTATTCATGCTGGTCGGCGCCCCGGGGGTAATCGTGGCCGCCATCATGTGGTTCGTGGTCCGTGAACCGCTGAAGCGTGCCGACACGGGTCACGGCGGTAGCGGCGTACCCTTCCGCAGCATGTTCGGCCATCGCAATGCCAAGGTGGCGCCGCTGACACTGATCTGCGCCATGGGGGGCATCTTCGTCATCGCCGCCCTGCTGACTGCCTATCTCACGGCACCGCTGGGCGCCGGTCTCGGTCTCGATCCCGTGGTAGCCGGTAACGTGTTCTCCGCCGTCGGTATCGGTGGCTGCATCGGCCAGTTCGCCATGCCGGCCATCTCCGACATCATCGGCCGCAAACTGTCGACGCTGGTGTCCTACGCACTGGCCGCCGTGTCACTGATCCTCTTCACGCAGACCGGCCCGGAAAACACCACCGTGCTCTGGACCCTGCTGTTCTTCGCCTCGCTGTTCAACTTCGCGGCGCTGGCCATCCTGGCCGGTCCGGTGGCGGCTGAAGCTGCCCCTCCCGGCATGCTGGCCTCCATGGCGGGATTCGTGATCTTCGCCGGTGAGTTCGTCGGCGGCGGCATCAGCCCGATCATCGCCGGGGGCATTGCCGGCGGCGAGTACGGTCTGAAGGGCGCACTCTACTTTGCCGCCTCTGGTCTCGTGCTGGGCTTCATCGTCGCGCTGTTCCTGCAAGAGACGGCCCCCCGCAAGACTGGCGGTCTCTGACCCGGCGCCGTCCTGTGCCCCCGGCCCTGATGGCGGTGGGTGCAAACCTGAACGAGGCGGTACTGCGCAAGCGGTACCGCCTTTTTTCCATCGCCGTTGCTCCAGCACCCGTCCTGCCCTCGCAGTGACAGCCCGTGGCACCGGCGCATCGGCTGTTGACGCTGCCGCGTCCGCGGTCCTGTTGCGAGGAAGCCATGCACACCCTGCCAACCACACCGTCAACTCCCCTGCGTGGCGTCCGTCGCCCGTGGCTTTGCCTCGGCACCCTGCTGCTCCTGCCGGTTCTGGTGCAGGCGCAGGTCGCGCTGCAGCGCAGTGAGCACCCCGTCCGCCATGTCTCGACGGCGCCGGCGCTTGCCGGGGAGCCGGTCGATCTCTATGTGCGGGAAGTCAGCCCCGTCACCCCCGTTGAGTCGCTGCCGGTCCTCTTCATCCACGGGGCCGGCACGCCTTCCGAGGTGGCCTTCGATGTCCCGCTGCCGGGCCAGGGGTGGATGGCCTATCTGGCAGAGCGGGGTTTCGCCACGTACGCCATGGACATGACCGGTTACGGCCGTTCGACGCGACCGGCCGCGATGGCAGACCGCTGCAACCTCGGGCAGGAGGCCCAGCGCCAGGAGTTCGGGACGGCCTGCCCGCCCACGCAGGCCACGGCGCTCACCACCATGGCCTCCGACTGGGATGACATCGATGCGGTGGTGGAGTTTCTCAAGCAGCGGCATGGCGTCGAACAGGTCAATCTGGTCGCCTGGTCACAGGGCGGACCGCGCAGCGCCGGCTACGCCTTCCAGCACCCGGCCAAGGTCAACGCCGTGGTCGTGCTGGCGCCCGCCTACAATCGCCGCGCGGCCGCCACGGCAACCGATGCCGCGTTGGCCGGTGATGCGATCACCAAGCAGTCCAACGAGGATTTCGTGAAACAGTGGCAGGGACAGGCTCCCTGCCAGCGGCAGTACGATCCGGCGGTGAGTGCGGTGGTGTGGCAGGAAATGCTCGCCTCCGATCCGGTCGGGGCGAGCTGGGGTTCCGGGGTCCGCCGGGCGCCGCGGGTACCGACCTTCGGCTGGACGCCGGCGGAGGTGGCTGCCACCCGGACGCCGATGTTGCTGGTGGCCGGCCTGACCGACGGGCAGGTCAATCCGGAACGGGTGCGGGAACTTTATGCCGACCTCGGGTCCAGCAGCAAAGTGCTGGTGGAAATGCCCTGCGCCTCACACAACGCCATGTGGGAACCCGACGCAGCGCAGTTGTTTGATGCCAGCTACCAGTGGCTGCACAGCCAGACGTTTCGCGGCAGCCCGCGCGGAGAGTTCACACTCGACAGCAGTCTCGACGCGCCCTGAGCGGGGGTCAGCTGGCCCAGCTCGTCCGGTACTGCTCGAGCAGGTCGGCGAAGGGCGTGGCCGGCTGACCGGTCAACAGCTCCACATGGCCGCTGCACAGGGCAAAGAAGCCCTGCCGTATCGCCATCTCGTAGGTGATCATTTCGCGGCTCGCCCATGCATGGGTGGTGGCGTTCATCATGCCTTCACGATAGTCGCGCTCGACGCCCATCGCATCGAATACCGCCTGCTTCTCCTCATGGCTGAGGGCCTGATAGACGATGGGCCGACAGCTGGCCGTGCTGCAGAGTGCCATCAATTCCCGCAGGGTGAACAACTCGGGGCCAGTGATTTCATAGATGGCGCCGCGATGGTGGTCGACGTTGCGCAGCACGGCAGCGGCAGCACGGGCGCAGTCGGCCTTTGCCACGGGCGCGACCCTGCCAGCGCCGGTGCTGAAGCCAATACTGCCCATGGCGAGCGCAGCCGGCAGCAGCAACTGCGGGATGACGTCGGCATACCAGGAATTGCGCAGGATCGTGAAGTCGCAGCCACTGGCGCGCAGCAGCTGCTCGCTGGCGTAATGTTCCTGACCGGAGATCGACGGCGTCTGCGGCTGTATGCCGCCGCTCGACGTGTAGACGATGTGACGCACGCCCGCCTGGCGCGCGGCCGCGATCGCGTGACCGTGCTGCTCGGTGCGCCGGCCGATGCTGAGGGTGCTGATCAGCAGCAGGACATCACCGCCGTCCATGGCGGCCGGCAGTGACTGCGGATCGCCGAAATCAGCCTGACGCACGCTGGCGCCGCGCGCCGCCATCGCCGAAAGACGCGCGGGCTCGCGGGTGAGCAGGATCAGCTCCGTGGCCGGCAGCGCCTGCAACAGCAGGGCGGTGACGCGCTGACCGAGGTCGCCGGAGGCACCACTGATGATGATTTTCATGGAATGGGATCCTCGAGATGGGTGGTTGGTTGCCGCACACGGGGCGCAGCGTGTTCAGCAGGCGGGCGGCAGTGGCGTGAGTGCGGCGCTCGCCAGTGACGCCGGCGCGGTGGGCAGGGTACAGCTGAGTTTCTGCAGCGTAGGCGTCTGGCGGACGGCATCGGCTGCGATGGGCTCACTGCGCAGTTTCAGGTGGGCGAAGATGATGCGATTGGTAACTGCCGGCGCCAGATGCCCCGTGTCGCCAGCGGCAGCGGGGAACACCTTCATGCGCACCGAACTACGCACGTTGCCACCGATCGTGAGGATCTGGCGTTCGGCCGCATTCACTTCCACCACGATGTCGCAGTGGGTGCGGGCACCCATGCCGAGCTGGCTGCGCCGCTCGGCCAGCGTGCGGTACCGGGGCCGCAGGCCGCTGCAGAGCAGGTCACCGGGACTGAGCTCCTGCTCGCCGGGCTGGTAGGCCGCAAACAGGGCCAGGTCGTCCGGCGTGTCCCTGGCCCGGATCGCCTGGTCGATGTAGCTGTGGTGGGCGATGGCCCGCCGGAATGCGTCCAGCGCACCGCTGCCCGCTTCGCACATCACCCAGGAAATGAAGGCGGCCGACCACGGGTCACGCCAGCGTCCGCCGAGGCCGTTTTCCCGCCAGGCGTCGTTTTGCCTGGCCCAGATCCAATCAGCATCGGGGATGGCTGCCCAGTAGCCGCCCACGGTTTCCGCCACGCGTGCCACTTCACCGGCATCGAGCGGCGGGAAGCGGCGAGTCGACTCGCTAGTCTCTGGACGGCGGTCCTCCGTGGCCAGTGTCTGCCCATGCAGGTCATCGACGTTGAAACCGAACCAGGCCCATTCCTGGGTGGCCACCGCAACGATGCGCTGGCGCAGCCCGGCGCGGTCCGGATTGCCGACGCAGGTCCGCGGCTTCAATTGCATGCGACCGGGTTCGCCAACGACCCAGTTCGCCGGCGGCGTTACGGCCAGTTCGCTCGCGGCGAGGCGCGGGAAGCTGGCATGTTCGAGCAGGCGCTGGGGCTCGGGCTGGGCAGAGGCCGTGGCGCAGGCAAGCACGGTAGCCAGGGAAAGGAGCAGCGGTTTCATGGTATCTCACAACGATTGCGGGGTGTGGTCCACCCCGGCAAGCGGTCGCGCGCAGACAACATCACGGCGCCGGCGCAAACGCCAGCAACAGATTGCCGGGTACGCCCATCAGGCCGTAGCCGGACTGCACCAGCAGCAGCCCGTTGGCGGCGACCACCGTGGCGTTGTCGATGGCGCCCCCATGGCCCTTCACACCATTGACCGTATCGAATGCTCGCGCGGTGTCGAAGCTGAAGATCGGTTCACCTGTCCTGCTGTCGAAGATCTTGAGGAAGCCGTCATTGGCACCCTGCACCACGGCGCCATCCACCAGCAGGGTGGCGGCCGACATGCCATAGTTGCTGCCGCAGCTGCGGATTTCCTGTGGACGGTTGCCGCTGCAGTCCGGCTGGTGACGGTACTGCCAGACGATATTGCCGTTGCTGACGTCGAGCGCTGCCAGACCCGGCGACACCTCGTCGGCCGTGGGGCCGGTGCTCATGTTGTTGGCGGCGAACAGGGTCTTGCCGTCGTAGGCCATGCCCCAGTGGATGCCACCCATGGCACCGCCCCCGCCGATCTTGGTATCCCACAGCAGTTCACCGTTGTCGGGGTTGAGTGCCCACACCACACCGTTCTTCTGCCCGGCCAACACGGCCTCGCTGCCGTCGGGCCGCCGGGCCAGCATGAGGCCAGCGCCGAAGTCCCAATCCTTGTTGATGCTCGAGGCCGGCGGGCAGTTCGGGCCGTCGGGCTGGTTCATGCAGCCGGTCAGGAAGATGTCGTTGGGGGTGGTCTGGTACTTCCAGGCCAGCGAGCCGTCGTCCATGCGGATGGCGAGAATCGCATCGCTGGTGTCGGTGGCGGGAGCCGACGTGTTTTCGCCGGTGCCCACGTAGATGAGACGGCGTTTTTCGTCGATGGCGGCAGCAGTCCAGATCGGTGCCCCCGACGGACCGTACTGCTGCACGCCGAGGCGACTGACGGTGGTCGGCTTGGCATCTTCCATGGTGTGGTACACCCACAGCCGCTCGCCGCTGGCGGCGTCGAGCGCCACCACGGCCCCGTGGCTGGTGCAGCATTCGTAGTCGGGTGCCGCGCCCATGTTCAGTTCGCCGGAGGAGATCGGCACGAAGACCCGGTTTTCGAACAGCACTGGCATGGCGGTGACGTTGGACACGCTGGTGACCTTCACCGTGGAGGTCCACAGCACCTCGCTGGTGACGGCGTCCATCATCAGCACGTGGGCGGCATTATCTGCAAACAGCAGCACGTGGCGGCCATCGGGCAGCGTGTGGTAGCCGAGCGCCGTGCGCAGCGGCACATCGTGCTCATAGACCCACTGCACGCAGGGGCTGTCACCACCGATGTGCATGGCGAACAGCTGACCGGAATCCACGACGGCCAGGTACATCGTGTCGCCCACCACCACGGGCTGCGCCCGCATGTTGGCAGTCTGCGGGAAAGCCAGGGCCCACTTGAGCTCCAGCTTGCCGAGCTCGGTGGTGGAGAGCCCGGCCTGCTCTGCGGTCAGACGGCGATTGTTGTGCGGGTCGATACCCCACTGACCGATGGTGGGGGTGCCGGTGCTGACGTTGGCTCGCCCGGCTGTACAGCTGTGGGCGGCGATCCAGGAATTGTCGATGTCGGCGGCAGCGGACAGGTAGGACACCAGACTATCGATCTCGGCAGCGCCGAGCGACGCGGCCTGAGCCTTCATTTTGCCGTTGGTGAGCGCGTAGGAGATGGCGCGCGGCCCCATACGCTTGAGCGTGTCGAGCGGTGGCGACTTGGTCTGCTCGGGGTTGTTGTGGCAAGTGGCGCAGACGCGGTCGTATAGCGCCTGGCCGTCGCTGTTGACCTCGGCGCTGCGGATGGCCGGCTGGGCCAGCAGAGTCGGTGTGGCCAGCGCCAGCAGGGCCAACGCAGCAGTCAGTCTGAACATGAGTGGTCTCCCTCGTACTGCTCCCGATTTAGCCAGTGATGACGACAGCAGGCAAGCGTCGACCCGGTCGACAGGGCCCCGGTTCAGAGGCGCGTGCCACACTGCTTGCAGTAGTCGGCATCACGGTCATGGCCGCGGCGCCCGCAACCACCGCAGCGCACGGCGTAGTCACAGTCACGCCCCACTGTACTGCGCTGCTGCTCACTGACGAGTTCCGAGCTGATGATGCCGGTCGGCACCGCGATGATGGCGTAGCCGGTGATCATGGACAGCGAGGCGATGAAGCGGCCGAGGTCGGTGTGCGGGCTGATGTCGCCATAGCCCACCGTGGTCAGTGTAACGATGGACCAGTAGATGCTGACCGGGATGCTGGTGAAGCCGTTCTCCGGTCCTTCCACCACGTACATCAGCGAACCGAAGATGACGTTGAGGATCAGCACCGACACCAGAAAGACGACAATCTTGCGGCGCGCCCCCACCAGCGCCCGCAGCAGCAGATTGGCATCCTCCGTGAAGCGAACCAGTCGCAGGATGCGGAAGATGCGCAGCATCCGGCACAGACGTAGCACCAGCAGGTAGGAGGCGCCAGGGAACAGCAGCGACAGGTAGGCCGGCAGGATCGACAGCAGGTCAACCACGCCGAAGAAGCTGCGCGCATAGCGTTGCGGCGCCTCGCTGCTGTAGAGCCGCAGCAGGTACTCCACGCTGAACAAACCGGTGAACAGCCACTCCAGCGCATAGAGTTCGCGGTGGAAGCGGGCGGCCAGCGGCGCAATGGAGTCGAGCAGCGCGGCCACCACACTCAGCACGATGCAGACGATCACCCCCAGATCGAACAGACGGCCGGCGCGGGTGTCGGTACCGAAGATGATCTGGTTCAGCAGGGCTCGGGTCGATTGCACGGGGATTCCGGGTCGGGGGGAGGGAGGAGGCGTTTGCGCTCAGCGCGGCACCGAGTCCGGGGTGACCGGCACGCCAGCGGCGAGGGCGCCGGGCAAGGGCGCGCCCGGCAGCACCCCCAGACTGCGTTCCATGCTGATCTGGCTCAGCGGCTGCATGGTAGCCTGGAACACGAAACTCACCGACTGCGCGCCGAACGATTTGGCGATCGCGCTCAGGGTCTGCTTGGCAGACGCTTCAACCTCGTTGGCGAGGTTGCCGATCATCGTGGTCGCCCGCTCGCGGGCATGACTCGTGGCGGCGTTGACGAGCCGGTTGCGGTCCTCCTCGGTGAAGCCCTTGCCGAGAAAGCTGTTCAGCAGGTCCGGCAACAGCCACGGCAGCAGACGGCTGCGCTGCTCGTCGTAGAACTCGATATTGCGGATGCTGATCTGGTGGAAACACGGTGGCATGCGGATGATGAAGGCGCCGGGCGTGGTCTCGACGATCTCGAACTCGCGCGTGCGCAGGTCGTAGCGGAAGTCGATCTCGAACTCGAAGATCATGGCCATCTTCTTGCTGCTGTAGATCCAATCCAGGTACTTCTTGCCGAACTCGCCCCAGCTGTGGTCGAGCTCAGTGACGATCTCCTTGGTATAGACCTTGAACACTGAAAGGTCGCCGATGGCGCGCATGCCTTCGATGGTGGAATGGATGGACTGCACGCTCTGGCCGGGGCCTCGACGGAACAGCACAGCCACGCCGATGGCAAGACCAACCACGAGGGCGGCAATGAAACCGATCAGCAACAACAGCAGCGAGTCCATGCCCCGTCCTCTACTTGGCGCGGCTCATCAGCCCCTGCACTTCCACCGGCAAGGCGACGATCAGGTTGCGGGCGGAGGCCGTGCCCCAGCCACCGTAGAACACGATGCCGAACAGGGTCCTGCGGTCGGTACCTCCGAAGGCCACACCGTGCAGGCCGGGCGGACCGGGGATGCGCCCGAGCATGCGACCGTCGGCAGCGATGATGTCGACGCCGCCACCGGCCGCCACGAAGAGACGACCCTGTTCATCGACTGCCGACCCATCGCCACCGCCACTCAGTGGCGCAAGGTCGCGCTGGTTCGTCAGCGTGCCGTCGGCCGCCACGTCGAAGGCCACCAGTACGGCCCCGTTGGTCACGTACAGCGTGCGCTCATCCGGGCTGAGCACGATGCCATTGGCACCACTGACATCCTGACCCTGGCGCGTGATCACGCCACGCGGGCTGGCGTGGAACACACCGCTGCCACTGACCGCGATGTAGACGCTGCCGTCGCTGGCGGCGCTGATGTCGTTGACAACACCGCCGGCGCAGTCGAAGGGTTCACCGTCGAGTTCGGTGGCAAACAGCTTGCGCTCGGGTTCGAGCTGCAGCACCCCGGCGTGCAGCCCGCGCATGGCCACGAACAGCTGACCGCTGCGGCTGCGCGACAGGGCACCACCGGTATTGGTATCGGCGTGCAGCACCCGTGCCAGCCCGGTCGCTGGATCCAGCTGCATGACGTTGCTGGCATCGTTGTTGGCGAACAGCAGCGTGCCGGCATCGCCGGCGATGGGGCCGTCGGCGTTGTTGCCCTGCCAGGCCCAGACCACCTTCCACGCCGCCGCCGCGGCGACGATGCCGGGAATGGCCTGCACGGCCGGCAGCGCCGGCGCCGGGGGCTCCGCGCTGCTGCCGGGCTGAACAGCGCCGCCCAGGCGGAAAGGGGCGGGTGGTGTCTTGCAGTTGGCCACGACGGCAGCATGATCGCTGTGCTGCCAGGCCTGCAGACTGGTACCGCGGTCGAAGGCACTGGCGGGTTGCTGGGCCTCGACCTGCGCTACGGCACAGGCCAGCAGGACGGTGTGGAATGGACGTTTCATGGAGGCTCCTCGTTGGCGGAGTGTGAGCAGCAGGCGTGCAGGACTCACAGGTAGTGGGCGGCAGCGCGGTGGACCTTGCCGGCGTCGTCGAAAAACAGCACCTCGGCCGTCAGTCCGCGCACGCCGCGGTAGTGGATGACGATACTGTCGGCACTGACGAAAGTAGACAGATGCTCGAAGTGCAGGTGGGGCGAGAGTTCGAGAGCCTTGCGCCAGTAGGGCCCAATACGCTGCTTGCCCTGCAGGATGCCCGACGGCTCGCCCGCCACCAGCGCGATGCGCGGTGAACTCATGACGAAGTCGTCGGTGTAGTGAGTGAGGATGCGCTCGAGGTCGTGGCTGTTCCAGGCCGCTATCCAGCTGGCCG
>CANGUU010000038.1 GCA_947457195.1 Gammaproteobacteria bacterium | reverse complement strand
TTCTGTTTGCGAGCACTGCCGAGGGTCAGTACTTGTAGCTGTCCGGCTTGAAGGGGCCGTCAGCCGACACGCCGATGTAGGAGGCCTGCTGCGTGCTGAGCTTGGTGATCACGCCGCCGAAGCCTTCCACCATGCAGGCGGCCACTTCTTCGTCGAGCTTCTTCGGCAGGACTTCGACCTTGAGGGCGGCCTTCTTCTTGCCGGCCGGCATGTCGGCAAACTTCTGCTCCCACAGGTAGATCTGCGCCAGCACCTGGTTGGAGAAGGAGCCGTCCATGATGCGCGAGGGGTGACCGGTGGCGTTGCCGAGGTTGATCAGGCGACCTTCCGACAACAGGATCAGGTAGTCCTCGCTGCCGTCCTTGAGTTTGCCGCGCACGATGCGATGCACCTGCGGCTTCACTTCGTCCCACTTCCAGTTCTTGCGCATGTAGGCCGTGTCGATCTCGTTGTCGAAGTGCCCGATATTGCAGACCACTGAGCCGGACTTCAGGGCTTTCAGCATGTGCTTGTCGCAGACATCCACGTTGCCGGTGGCGGTGACCAGCAGATCGGTGGTGGACAGCAACTCCTTGTTGATGTCGCCGGGTTTGCCGGTGTTGACGCCGTTCTTGTAGGGCGAGACCACTTCGAAGCCGTCCATGCAGGCCTGCATGGCGCAGATGGGATCGATTTCGGTGATCTTTACGATCATGCCTTCCTGCCGCAGCGACATGGCCGAGCCCTTGCCCACATCCCCATAGCCGAGCACGAGGGCCTTCTTGCCGCTGAGCAGCATGTCGGTGCCGCGCTTGATACCGTCGTTCAGCGAGTGACGGCAGCCGTACTTGTTGTCATTCTTCGACTTGGTGACGGCATCGTTGACATTCACCGCCGGTACCTTGAGTTCACCCTTGGCCAGCATCTCGTAGAGGCGATGCACGCCGGTGGTGGTCTCTTCGGTGATGCCGTGGATCTTTTTCAGCATCTGCGGGTACTTCTTGTGCACGAGGGAGGTGAGGTCGCCGCCGTCGTCGAGGATCATGTTGGCGTTCCAGGGCTTGCCGGCCTGGTTGATGGTCTGCTCCAGGCACCACTCGTACTCTTCTTCGGTTTCGCCCTTCCAGGCAAACACCGGCACGCCGCGCGCGGCCATGGCGGCGGCAGCATGGTCCTGGGTGGAGAAGATGTTGCAGGAGGACCAGCGAAGCTCGGCCCCCAGTTCCATCAGGGTTTCCATCAGCACAGCGGTCTGGATGGTCATGTGGATGCAGCCCATGATGCGGGCTCCCTCCAGCGGCTTGCTGGCCCCGTACTTCCTGCGCAGCGTCATCAGCGACGGCATCTCGGCTTCTGCCAGCTGGATTTCCTTGCGGCCGAACCCGGCGAGGCCGATGTCGGCGACTTTGTAATCGGTGAAACTCATGAAGGTAAGTCCTGTAGTGGGGAGGGCGGGGGACAGAGTCGGGGACAGGACACTTGCTTGCAGGGAGGGGACAGACCACGTTCTCGGCTGACCGAGCACGTGGTCTGTGCCCAATGCCTGTCCCTGATTCGCTTACTTGATCTTGGCGGCATCGCGCAGGAGAGCGGCCTTGTCGGTCTTCTCCCACGAAAACTCCTTGCGACCGAAGTGGCCATAGGAAGCCGTCGGGCGGTACACGGGCTTGAGCAGGTCGAGCATACGGATGAGGCCGGCCGGCTTCAGTTCGAAGTGGGCACGCACCAGCTTGGTGATCTCCGAGTCGGAGATCTTGCCAGTGCCGAAGGTGTCGACCAGGATCGAGGTGGGCTCGGCCACACCGATCGCGTAAGAGATCTGCACTTCACATTTGGCGGCGATGCCGGAGGCGACGATGTTCTTGGCGATGTAGCGGGCAAGGTAGGCCGCACTGCGGTCAACCTTGGACGGGTCCTTGCCGGAGAAAGCACCGCCCCCGTGGCGGGCATAACCGCCGTAGGTGTCGACGATGATTTTGCGGCCGGTCAGACCGCAGTCCCCATAGGGACCGCCGACCACGAAGCGGCCAGTCGGATTGATGTGGAATTTGGTCTTCTTGTCGATCCACTTGGCCGGCAGCACTTTCTTGATGATTTCTTCCATCACGCCTTCGCGTAGTTCCTTGTTCTTGACGTCGGCGGTGTGCTGGGTCGACAGCACGACGGCATCGATCGAATGCGGCTTGCCGTCGACGTAGCGGAAGGTCAGCTGGCTCTTGGCGTCGGGCAGCAGCCAGGGCAGCACTTTCTTCTTGCGCATCTTGGCCTGCTGCTCCACCAGACGATGGGCGTACTGGATGGGCGCTGGCATGAGCGCATCGGTTTCGTTGCAGGCAAAGCCGAACATGAGGCCCTGGTCGCCGGCGCCCTGTTCCTTGGTGGTGGACGAGTCCACACCCTGGCTGATGTCCTGGCTCTGTTGGCCGATGGCATTCAGCACGGCGCAGGTCTTGCCGTCGAAGTACTTGCGGCTGTCATCGTAGCCGATGTCGCAGACCACCTGACGGATGATTTTCTCGTAGTCGATCTTGGCGCCCGTGGTGACCTCACCGGCCACCACTACCATGCCAGTTTTCACCAGCGTCTCCACGGCGACCCGTGATTTCGGATCCTGCGCCAACAGCGCATCGAGGATGGCGTCCGAAATCTGGTCGCACATTTTGTCCGGATGACCTTCGGAAACTGACTCTGACGTGAACAGTGCTGCTTCTGACATGGCGTTACCTACCTTTTCGACTGTGAGTGTGGGTTGCTCTTCTTCTGGGCTAGATACGATGTGCTGGCCAGTCCGCAGGGCGTGCTCCTGCGGTGCTCGCAGGGACTCCCTCCAGCGCGGTCCCCTTCCAGGCAATCCGTAACGGGCGAGCGAATTTAACACCCTCGGTGCGAGCAAGGGAACCACTCAGTTCGTCGACTGCAGTGCGGAGTGACGAGGTCGCTGCGGCCCCGGTATTTTCCGCTTCGGAGCTGCTTTTGCCCTGGCACGAACACGGCGCAAGTGGCAATTGGCGTGGGGCTGGTAGAGAATGGCCGCCGCTCAGAAAACCGTAAGGAGAACAGCATGTCGGGTTCCACCCCGGGCGCCGCCCGTCCCAGCCGGGCCAGCCGCCGCGAGTGTGCAAATGCCATCCGGGCGCTCAGCATGGATGCCGTCCAGAAGGCCAACTCCGGGCATCCTGGTGCTCCCATGGGCATGGCCGATATCGCCGAGGTCCTGTGGAACGATTTCCTGCGCCACAACCCTTCCAATCCGCAGTGGTTGAACCGGGACCGCTTCGTGCTTTCGAACGGCCATGGCTCGATGCTGGTGTACTCGCTGCTGCACCTGACGGGCTACGATCTGTCCATCGAAGACCTCAAGCAGTTCCGCCAACTGCATTCTCGTACCCCGGGCCATCCGGAATTCGGCTACACGCCCGGCGTGGAAACCACCACTGGTCCGCTGGGCCAGGGGCTCGCCAACGCAGTCGGCATGGCGATCGCCGAGCGCACCCTCGCAGCCCAGTTCAATCGTGGTGACTTGCAGGTGATCGACCACTACACGTATGTGTTTGCCGGTGACGGCTGCCTCATGGAAGGCGTTTCGCACGAAGTCTGCTCGCTGGCCGGCACGCTGGGACTCGGCAAGCTGATCGTGTTCTACGACGACAATGGCATTTCCATCGACGGCGAAGTGCATGAATGGTTTGCCGACGACACGGCCCGACGCTTCGAGTCCTACCACTGGCAGGTCCTCAAGGTCGACGGTCACGATGCCGAGGCCATCCGGCTTGCCATCGAGGCTGCGCGGGCCAATACGACCCAACCCACGCTGATCATCTGCAAGACCCTCATCGGCTTCGGTTCACCCAACAAGCAGGGCAAGGAAAGCTGCCACGGGGCTCCGCTCGGGGCCGACGAAGTGGCTGCCACGCGGGTTGCCCTGCAGTGGCCGCATGCCCCCTTCGACATCCCGGCTGCCGTGTATGCCGCCTGGAATGCCCGCGAGTCCGGGTTTCAGGCGGAGATGGCTTGGAAGCAGCAATTTACTGTCTATGAAGAAGAGCACCCGGACCTGGCGCTGGAGCTCGTGCGGCGCTTCAAGCGCCAGCTGTACGCCGATTTCGAGTCGCAGCTGGACCAGTACGTGGCGAGCTGCCAGCAGAAGATGGAAACCGTGGCCACCCGCAAGGCCTCGCAGAACTGCATCGCCTTGCTCGGCCAGTTGCTACCGGAACTGTTTGGCGGGTCGGCAGACCTCACCGGCTCCAATCTGACCAACTGGAAGGGCAGCGTGCCCGTGTCGCAAAACCCGGCCGGCAACTATCTCTACTATGGTGTGCGCGAGTTCGGCATGGGTGCCATCAACAATGGCATCGCGTTGCATGGTGGCTTCGTGCCCTATGGCGGCACCTTCCTGGTGTTCATGGACTACATGCGCAATGCCGTACGCATGGCTGCCCTCATGAAGCAGCAGAGCATCTATGTATTCACCCACGATTCGATCGGACAGGGTGAGGACGGGCCGACCCACCAGCCCGTCGAGCAGATCGCCAACCTGCGTGCCACGCCCAACCTGGCGCTGTGGCGGCCGGCCGATGCCACCGAAACGGCCGTGGCCTGGAAAGCGGCCATTCTGCAGCGCAAGGGCCCTACGGCGCTGGTGCTGTCGCGCCAGAATCTGCCGGCCATCGCGCGCGAGCCGGAGCAGGTGCTGGTCATTGGTCGCGGAGGGTACACGCTGCTGGACTGTCAGGGAGCGCCAGCCGCCCTCGTCATCGCCACCGGTTCGGAGGTGGCCATCGCCCTCGAGGCGGTGCGACAGTTGCAGGCCGAGGGCAAGGCAGTACGGCTGGTGTCGATGCCCTCGACCTCTGCCTTCGATGCCCAGCCCCGCGAATACCGCGATCAGGTGCTGCCGCCGTCGGTGCGCAAGCGTGTGGCCGTCGAGGCGGCGCACGGGGACTGCTGGCACAAGTACGTCGGGCTGGACGGCAAGGTGCTGGGTATGACGCGCTTCGGCGAATCGGCCCCCGGCCCGGTCGTGCTGAAGCACTTCGGGTTCACCGCCGACAACGTCAAGGCACTGGTCGAGAGTCTGCTGTAAGTCGGCGAGAAGACGCCTCATGGGCTACAGAATTGCCATCAATGGTCTTGGCCGCATCGGGCGCAGCGTGCTGCGGGCCTGGTTCGAGCGCAGCGATCTCGACGGGCTCGACCTGGTGGCACTCAACGAACTGGCCGACATCCAGACGCTGGCGCACCTGACGCGTTACGACAGCACGCACGGACGCTTTCCGGGTGAAGTGAAGGTCGATGGGTCGCAACTCGTCATCCGGGGTCGCCGCCTGCAGGTGTCGCATGTGGCGGCGCTGGAGTCGCTGCCCTGGCGTACGCAGGCCGTGGATCTGGTGCTGGAGTGCACCGGCTCCTTCAGTGACCGTCGACGCGCGGAAATCCACCTGCAGCAGGGCGCCCGTCAGGTGCTGTTTTCGCAGCCGGCGGCTGCCGACGTGGACGCGACCATCGTCTACGGCGTCAATCATGGCGTACTGCAATCGCAGCACAGCATCGTGTCGAACGCGTCCTGTACCACCAACTGCATCGTGCCTGTCATCAAGCTGCTGCATGATGCACTCGGCATCGAAAGCGGCGTGATCACCACCATCCATTCGGCCATGAACGATCAGCCTGTGCTCGATGCCTACCACCACACGGACCTGCGCAAGACGCGCAGCGCCATGCAGTCGATCATTCCGGTCGACACTGGACTGGCGCGCGGCATCGAGCGCATCCTCCCGGCGCTAGCCGGGCGCTTCGAAGCGCAGGCCATGCGGGTGCCGACCGTCAACGTGTCGGCCATCGACCTGTCGGTGCTGCTGCAGCGCGATACCGATCGCACGACGCTCAATGCGCTGGTCCGCGCGGGCGCGGCTCAGCACTTCGAGGGTGTACTCGGCTGCACCGACGAGCCGCTTGCCTCCTGCGATTTCAACCACGACCCGCGCTCGGCCGTGGTTGACCTGGAGCAGACGCGCGTAGCCGGCCGGCGACTTGCCAAACTGCTGGTGTGGTTCGACAACGAATGGGGCTACGCCAATCGCATGCTGGATGTCGCCAAGCTGATGGCGAGGCTGGCGGGCTAGAAAAAAGCCGGAGCGGGTCACCCCGCCCCGGCCCAGGATGCCGGTGTCAGCCGCCGGAAACTAGAACGAGGCCTTCACCGAGACGAACAGCTGGCGCGGCGCCCCCGGCAGCAGCGTCTGCCCCGTGCCGTTCGGGTCGGAGTTGCTGAAGCCACCACTGCCGACGGTCGAGATGTAGTCTTCGTCGAACAGGTTGGTGACATCGAGCTGCGTGCTGAGCTGCTTGAGACCGAAGCGTTCTCCCAGCTTCAGGCCTACGCTGAAGTTGAGCATGCTGAACGCATCGACGGAGCCATCGTTCAGGAACGTGTAGAAGCGGCTGTCGGTGTACTTGTAGGCGATCTTGGCGAACAGCTCCTCGGATTCGAGGCCAAGCTCCGACGTGAACATCAGCTCCGGCGTATCCACCACATTCTTTCCCGCTACCCTTACGAGCGTACTGCCGCTCTGGAAGTTGTCTTCGTAGGTAGTGCTGTTGTAGCTGGCCGAGTTGTACCAGTTGAGCACGTCCGTCGGTTGCCAGTTCAGCCCGGCCTCGACACCAACGCTGCGTACGCTGCCGACGTTGGCCAGTGCGTTGAAAGCGCCGATGATCGCCGAGCCCTGCTGGATGGCGAGCAGCCGGTCCTCGAAGTCCACGTAGTAGGCGGAGGCAACGCCCTCGATGTCCTGCAGGTTCCAGCGCCAGCCGACTTCCAGCGTGGTCGACATTTCCGGTTTGATCGTGTTCCGAATGACTTCGAAGGCGGCCTGGGTCGCCGAAAACGGCGACGTTCCAGTGGCCGAACCAATCAGCGCCCGCACGTTGCGCGTCGCTGCGCCGAACAGCTCGTATTGGTCATTGAGGACATAGACGAAGCTGGCCTGCGGCAGGAAGCCTTCGTCGGTTTCTATGCTGCCGGTCTTGTTGGCGCCAACCACCGTGCCGGCAGAGACATCAACATTGACGCTCTTGAAGCCGTATTGCACGCGCAGTTGGTCGTTGATCTGCCAGGTGTCCTGCAGATGGAATTGCACGGTCTCGGTATTGAACGCATATTCCCACTGTGTGGTGAAGGGGTTGCGCTGGAACTCTGTAAAGCGGCGGCTGGGGGCGCTGGTCGAGGGTTCCCCGTAGAAGCGACGAGCCTGGTTGAAGTCATTATCCTCGTACCAGAGCCCCGCATTCAGGGTATGGGCACCGACCTCTGCGGAGACGGCACTGATGATCCCGTAGCGGTCGATGTCGTACTCGGTCGTGCGAATCGACAAGGGCGCTCCGCCCGGCGTTGCAAGGTAAGGCGTGCCCCAGAGCCCCTGACCCTCGTTGGTGTGCTGGTACCAGGTGGCATCGAAGTCGACGCCGTCCGCGAGCGGCATGGCAAGTTTCAGGTAACCGAGATCATCTTCGCGCAGACCTGCGGCGTCCCAATAGGCGTCATCGAGGCTGGTGACGCCACCGGTGAACCTGCCCTGGGCGGCCGCAATGGCGCGCGCATAGTCGGGGTAGTAGTTGTCGAAGTTCCGGCCGAGGCGGCGGATCATTTCCAGCGACATGTCTTGATAGTCGCTTTCGGCCCGGTCTGACAGCGCGAAATATCCGGTGAGTTCCGCCGAGCCGAGCATGGCGACGGCCTTGAGATTCACATACTCCTGCGTCTGATCCCCGTTGCCCTTCCATTTCGCAGTCTGCTGGTCGCCATAGCTGGCATAGAGACGCAGTGCCCCACCAAGATCACCACTGTCCACACGGATGAAGCCGCGACGGGTCTCGTCGCTGCCGAGAGTCGCGTTGGTGATCACAGAAAATTCCTGGGCCGGCGCGGTGGAGTTGAACTCCATGGTTCCCCCGAGGTTGCTGGTCGAGGCAGTAGCCAGCGCACCGGCACCTTGGGCGAGCGTCACACCACCGAGGTTCTCCGTCATGATGGCTCGGCTGATGTGCAGACCGTTGTGGTTGCCGTAGGACATATCGCCGAGCGGAACACCGTCGAGTGTGAAGCCCATCTGGTTCTGGTTGAAACCTCGCACCACGATGCGGGTCGACCATTCGTAGGCGCCGAAGGGATCAGCCGACTGGAAGTTGACACCGGGCAGTTTTTCCAGCGCCTTCAGTGGGCTGGTGCCAGCCGGAAACTGGTCGAGCTGAGCGGCGGTGAGGCTCTGCACCTGCCGGGTCTGACCCTTGCCGAATACCTGGATTTCTTCGACGGCAGCAGTCCCCGGCTGCGCCTGGGCCGGAAGGCCAATAAGTGCTGATACGGACGCCGCCAGCAAGGACGGTAGCAAAGGAATACGATTCGTGAACGCAATACGCATGGACATGACATTTCTCCTGTGGATGACCAACGACAGCGTCGGTCACAGGCGAAACCCGCACCGGATGCTGACCGCGGTGCATGGTGGCGAAGCGCAGTTAAGTGGCCGTTAAGTGGCTACGGCGGGGTAGTTAAATTTCGGCAAAGGCCGGGAGCGTCAGCCGAGCAGCCATGGCAGCCAAAGCGCCAGCAGCAGGGCAAGCAGTCCCGGTGCCAAGCGCAGTGCGTAGCGCGGACCGCCGGCGAAGGCCGCGACCGCCAGTTTGCTGGCCGTGTTGGAGGTTACTGCCAGCAGGATCGGCAGCAGGGCGTTGCTGAGCGGGTAGGTACCGTTGGCCGTCAGCGCCAGCGCCGAGGCAGCCGAGGCATGGGCATCGAAAAAGCCGCCCAGCATTGCCCCGATCGGCACTGCCAGTGCGCCGAAGCGCGCCTCGGCGCCGCTCAGCACAGCGGTTGCGATCGACATCAGCAGGGCAAAACCGACGGCATGCCAGAGGTTGAACACGCGGCTGGCCGGCTTTTGGGCGGCGGGCAGGCCGTCGCTGCGCAGGCCCAGCCAGGCCGCTCCCAGCACGGCCAGTAGCGCGAGCAAGAGACCGGCGGAGAAGTCCTTCAGCACCGGCGCGTGCACGGCAGCCACCACCATAGCCAGTTGCACCACGGTCGCCACCGACGAAAACAGCCCACCCGCCACGCAGGCCCGCATCAATTCGGGGTGCGCCCGGCTGCGCGTCCCGAAGCTGGCGATGGTGGCCGTGCTGGAAATGAAGCCCGCCGCCAGTCCCGACAAGGCCAGTCCCAGCGTGGGTCCGGCAAGGCGCAGTGCCAGGTAGCCACCGGACTCCAGAAGCATGAACAGCACCGCCAGCAGCCACAGCCGTCGCGGATTGATGTCGGCCAGCCAGGGCAGCGCAGCGTCTGGCAGCAGCGGCAGTACGATCAGCACGGCACCGCAGAGCACGAGGGCATCGCGCAGTTCCGCCTCCGAGAGCAGCGTCACCGAAAAACTGTGCAGTACCGAGCGGGCGGCGAGCAGGATGGTGACCACTGCCGCCAGTCCGGCCGCCAGAGCCGGCTGCAGCATGGCCGTGATGCCGATGAGGTAGGTAAAGAACAGCGCCAGTTCCGTGGTGACTCCGGGATCGTCCTCGCGGCTACGCCAGTAGGCGATCAGGTTGAGTGCCACGATGAACAGGGCGCCAAGCAGCACCAGCACGGGCTGGCCGAGCGACTGCGTGAGAGCGCCGGAAAATGCCGCCAGCGTGAACGTGCGCACGCCAGCCAGCGCTCGCTGGGGACCGCTGCCCTTGCGCCGCTCACGCTCGATGCCGATCAGCAGGCCGGCGCCCAGCGCCACCAGGAAGCCGGTGAGATTGAAGGCGGCGAGGTCTATTGCGGCTCTCCGCACAGGGGGCGCCGTCGGAGCAGGGAGAGTGGGCGGCGCGGCATCGCGGGGTTCTCGGGGGTTTGGAGACTTGACGCTGGATTCTCCGTGCTACGGTCCGGGCAAGGCAAGCCGCCGCCCAGAAAATCGTGGTCGGCGCGCGAGCCCATTGAGTATCATCGCGCCCCTATCCAACGCGGCAAAATACGAGGTAGACATGGCAATCCTGGCGATGGCCGACCTGGATCTGGCAGGCAAGCGCGTGCTCATCCGGGAGGACCTGAACGTCCCGCTCAAGAACGGCAAGATAGTCAATGATGCACGCGTGCGGGCCGCCTTGCCCACGCTGCAATTGGCCCTGCAAAAGGGCGCCAGGGTGATCGTGATGTCCCACCTCGGGCGTCCCAAGGAGGGCGTGCCGATCGCCGAGCAGCCTGACTCGCGGATGGCACCGGTGGCAGCGCACCTGTCTGCCCTGCTGGGGCGCGAGATCCGCGTCATGCCGCAGGATTTCGCGGCCGAGGCCTCCAAGGCGCTGGTCCCCGGTGACTGCGTGCTGCTGGAAAACGTGCGCTGCAATGTCGGCGAAAACGATAATGCCGATGCCATCGCCCGCTACTACGCCACGCTCTGTGATGTGTTCGTGATGGACGCCTTCGGGACTGCCCACCGGGCCCAGGGCAGCACGCACGGCGTGGCCAGGTTTGCCGATGTCGCCTGTGCCGGCCCCCTCCTGAAAGCCGAACTCGACGCGCTCGATCGCGCCCTCAAGAACCCCGTGCGGCCGCTGCTGGCCGTGGTGGGTGGCGCCAAGGTATCGAGCAAGCTGCAGGTGCTGGAGTCGCTGGCCAGCAAAGTCGATGCGCTGGTGGTCGGCGGTGGCATCGCCAACACCTTCCTCGCGGCGGCCGGCAAGCCGGTCGGCAAGTCGCTGGTGGAAGCCGAGATGATCGAGCAGGCCAGGAGGATCATGGCGCAGACGCACATCCCGTTGCCGGTGGACGTCGTGGTCGCCAGTGAGTTCAAGGAAGACGCGGTCGCCACCGTCAAGGCGGTCGACGCCGTCACCGCCGACGACATGATCCTCGACATCGGCCCGCAGTCGGCCGCGGCGCTGGCCAGCGCCATCGCCAAGGCCAGTACCATCCTGTGGAACGGCCCGGTCGGTGTGTTCGAGTTTGCCAGTTTCGCGAAGGGTACCGAGGTCGTGGCCCGCGCCATCGCCGCCAATCCGGGGTTTTCCATTGCCGGTGGCGGCGAGACGATCACGGCCATCGAGAAATACGGCATCGAAAAAGATATTTCTTGTATTTCCACCGGCGGTGGGGCTTTCCTCGAGTTCGTGCAGGGCGACATCTTGCCGGCCGTAGCGATCCTCGAGGCGCGAGCATCAGGCTCGGAGTCCGGCACGATCCTCCGCTGACACGCCGCTTCCAACCCATCCATACAAGAGGTAATTCCGATGGCTCTCATCAGCCTGCGCCAACTGCTCGACCACGCTGCCGAACACGGCTACGGCGTGCCCGCCTTCAACGTGAACAACCTCGAGCAGGTTCGCGCCATCATGATGGGTGCCGACGAGGTCAACAGCCCGGTGATCCTGCAGGCGTCGGCAGGCGCCCGCAAATACGCCGGCTCGAACTTCCTGAAGCATCTCATCGAGGCGGCGCTCGAAGAATTCCCGCACATCCCCATCGTCATGCACCAGGATCACGGCGTCTCGCCATCGGTATGCCAGCGGTCCATCCAGCTCGGATTCTCTTCGGTCATGATGGACGGCTCACTCGGTGAAGATGGCAAGACGCCGATGAGCTACGAGTACAACGTGCGCGTCACCAAGCTCACCGTCGACATGGCGCACGCCTGCGGCGTGTCTGTCGAGGGGGAAATCGGCTGTCTCGGGTCGCTGGAAACCGGCATGGCCGGCGAGGAAGACGGTATCGGCGCCGAAGGCAAGCTCGATCACAGTCAGCTGCTGACCGATCCGGAGGAAGCCGAGCGCTTCGTGGCGGAAACCTCGGTCGACGCCCTCGCCATTGCCGTGGGTACCAGCCACGGCGCCTACAAGTTCACGCGGCCACCCACCGGGGACATCCTCGCCATTTCGCGCATCGCCGAAATCCACCGGCGCCTGCCCAACACTCACCTCGTTATGCACGGTTCATCGTCCGTGCCGCAGGAGTGGCTGAAGACCATCGACCAGTACGGCGGAGCGTTGGGCGAAACCTACGGTGTGCCGGTGGAGCAGATCCAGGAGGGCATCCGCCACGGCGTGCGCAAGGTCAACATCGATACTGACCTGCGGCTGGCCGCGACCGGCGCTGTCCGCAAGTTCCTTGCCGAAAATCCCAAGGAATTCGATCCGCGCAAGTGGCTGGTGCCGACCATCATGGCCATGAAAGGCATCGTCAAGGACCGGCTCACGCAGTTCGGCACGGCAGGTCAGGTGTCTACCATCGGCAAGATCTTTTCGCTGGAAGCGATGACTACCCGCTACGCGAAGGGTGTCTACAAACCGAAAGTCATCTGAGCCTTAGCGGCGCGCGCGCAGCGACCGCACACCGCTGTCGCTGCCGAGCAGCAGCAAATCGGCTGGCCGCAGCGCAAACAGACCGTTGGTCACCACGCCGGTGATCATATTGAGCTCAGTTTCCAGTCGGCGCGGGTCGATGATGGCGAGGTGGTGGACGTCGAGGATGATGTTGCCGTTGTCGGTGACGACGCCTTCGCGGTACGCCGGGTCGCCGCCGAGCTTGACGATCTGCCTGCCCACGTGGCTGCGGGCCATGGGAATGACTTCCACTGGCAGCGGAAAACGCCCCAGCACCGGCACCAGTTTGCTCTCATCCGCGATGCAAACGAATTCGCGTGCCACGGCTGCCACGATTTTTTCGCGTGTCAGCGCAGCACCACCGCCCTTGATGAGCTGCAGATGCTCGTTGGCTTCGTCGGCGCCGTCCACGTAAACCGTTACTTCCTTCACCGAATTGAGATCGACCACGCTGATCCCGTGGGCCCGTAGGCGCGCCGCGCTGGCCTCGGAGGAGGCTACGGTGGCTGCGATGTCATGCCGCAGGGCCACCAGTTCGTCGATGAAGAAATTTGCAGTGGACCCGGTACCGACGCCGATCACCGTCTCGGGTGTCAGCAGGCGCTTGACGTAGTCGAAGGCCGCTTTGGCAGCGGCGCGCTTCTGGTGTTCCTGGCTCATGCAAGGGGGTTCCGTTCAGGGCGTGCCGGCTTTATACCATGCGGCGTCGGTGGCGATGGCGTGCAAGGGCAGGTCCCACACATTCGTTTCGAGTTGCTCTACACGCTGGCATTCGTGCGCCAGGCCGATCAGTAACGGGCGCCGGCGACTGTGGCGCAGGAAGGCAAAGGTCCGGTCGTAGTAGCCCTTGCCCATGCCGAGTCGGTTACAGCGGGCATCGAAGCCCACCAGCGGCAGCAGCACCAGACTGAGGGCGCGTGGTGGACAGCGCGCAGCCCGCGTTGGTTCGGGAATCCGCAGGGCGTTGCGGCTGGACAGGGCAGCCCCCTTCTGCAGACGGCGAAAACGCAGCCGATCGGCGCCGAACCTGCTCATCACGGGCAAGTAGCAGCGTTTGCCACGACGCAACGCGGCCTCGAGCAGCCGCTGCGGCGAAATCTCGCCGTCGCGCGGCAGCGTGAAGGCGATGCGCGAACTGAAGCGGAACGCTGGCGTGCAGGTAACGCGGCGGAACAGTGCGCGGGCGGCCTGGCGCTGCTGCAGCGGCGACAGTTGGCGGCGACGCTGGCGTAGTTGCTTGCGCAGGGTTTTCTTGCGGTCACGAAGCGCCGCGAGCCGGTCGGCGTCAGTGGCGTTGCTTGGAGTCGGCGTTGGCATGGTACGTGTTGGGGATCCCCGGGATACCGCTGTCGAAACTGTCCTGAACCGAACGGTTCAGGTGGTGGCCAGTCCAGCGCATCAGGCTTTCCGCTGGCCCTGCTCGAAGACAGGGCTGAACGGACATGCACACCGCGCCATTAGGGCTAAGCCTCCGGGGTAAAGATATCGGCTCAAGAACACATTCAACTGGCAAATATCCCAGGGGGTACCGGCATTATAGTCCAGCCCTCCGCGTGGCGAAGCAAAAGTTTCGGGGCTGCCGCTACGTTCAGCGCCTGCGTTCAGATCTCGATCTGCCGAACGGCAATGAGGGCGTTGTCGATCTTCTTTTCGAGCTGCTTGAGCTCACGCGCCGTGCTGCTTTCGCTGCTGCTGGCTTCTAGCGACTTGCGCTGGAGCTGATGCGTGATGCTGAGGGCGGCCATGACGGCGAGCTTGTCGTAGGTGATGGCGGGATTGCGCGTACGCAGCGCCTCCATTTCCTGCGAGAGCTGCCTGGCGGCGCGGCGCAGGGACTCTTCCTCTTCCTGCGGACAGGCGAGCTGATAGTCACGGCCGAGAATGTTGAGACTGACCGAGACGGCCGCCATCACTGCTGCCCCTCTTCGATGGACTTGAGTCGGCGCAGCACCTTTTCCAGCCGCACGCGGGCCACTTGCTGCTTGCCGAGCAGACTGTCTTTTTCGTGTCGCAACTGGCTCTCGCGATCCCTCAGCACCTGGTTCTCTTTCTTCATGTCGTTGCAGAGTCGGATGAGTTCATCGACTTTGTCTTCGAGGGATTTGAAAGAGCTGGTGCTCATGACGGAATGGCTGCGGCAACCAAGGGCGCAGCCACTATAAAACCGCGGAATTACAGGGTCAACGAAACAGTTTTTGCAGTGAAACCTGAAGAGCGCGTGACGCTGCACCTGCAAGTGAGTGACCCGCGGCGGATTTGCTATGATGCCCGCCGGTCGAACGAGGACGCGTGATGACTCCCGATTATTCGCTGCTGCGACAGGTGCTGCGCAGCGCCCTTCCCGGCATCAGCCCGGCTGCCTTGCACGGGCTCATCAGCGGGCTGCTCAGCAGCGGAGCGCCGGACATCGATGCCGAAGACATCGCCGCCGCCCTCGAAGAAGACGAGTTGACCAGCGTCGCTGCCACCCTGGTCGAGCGGCTGCTTTCCAGCACGCGCGAACAGCTGGGCCAAAGCGACTTCTCCTTCCAGCTGCTGCTGCCGAGCGACGACGAGCGCATCAAGGCGCGCGTCGTGGCGCTCGGCGAGTGGTGCGAGGCCTTCACCACTGGATTCTCTGTAGGCTTCCTGCAGCCGGAGGCTGTGCTCGGTGCGCAAGGACGCGAAGCCCTCTACGACATCGGTCAGCTCGCAGACCTGGTCGAGACCGCGGACAGCACCGAAGAAGATGAGGAAGTCGAGTTCATGGAATTGGTTGAGTATGTGCGCATGGCCGCCGCCGCGCTCTACCAGCAGCTGGCCATGGTGGACAGCGCAGCCGCTGCCGAATCATCCGGTGGTCCCGATTCGCCCGTATTGCACTGAGTTTTCCAGCTTTCGTCCGTCCGAGGTGCGTTCCGTGTCCATCCCCCTCAAAGAATATCAGCAGCGTCGCCAGGACCTGATGAACCATATGGCTGGCAATGGCATTGCCATCGTGCCGGCCGCACATCCGATCCTGCGCAATGGCGATAGCGAGTACCGCTATCGCCAGAGCAGTGATCTGTACTACCTGACCGGCTTCAACGAAGCGCACGCCGTGTTGGTACTGGTGCCGGGGCGGGCTCAGGGTCAGTGCCTGCTGTTCTGCCAGGAAAAGGATCCGCTCAAGGAGCTGTGGAACGGCCGACTGCTCGGACCTGAGGCGGCCGTTGCCGCGCTGGGCGTCGACGATGCCTTTCCGATCAGCGACATCGACGACATCCTGCCTGGCCTCATCGAAGGGCGCGAACGGGTGTATTACGCGATGGGCAAGGATGAAAGCTTCGATCACCGCGTGATGGACTGGGTGAAGGTGGTGCGCAAGAAGGTCCGCGCCGGGGTGCAGCCTCCGGGGGAGTTCCTGGTGCTGGATCACCTGTTGCACGAGCTGCGGCTGATCAAGTCGAAGGCAGAACTGGACGTGATGCGGGAATCAGCCCGCATCGCCGTGCGAGCCCACCGCCGGGCCATGCAGGTGTGCCGCCCCGGCATGAACGAGTTCGAGATCGAAGCAGAGTTCATGTACGAGTTCTTCAAGGCCGGTTGCAATGCACCGGCCTACACGTCGATCGTCGCTGGCGGCGAAAATGCCTGCATCCTGCACTACAACGAGAACAACCAGCCCCTGAAGGACGGCGATCTGCTGCTGATCGATGCCGGCTGCGAGTTCCAGAGCTATGCCTCCGACATCACGCGGACCTTCCCGGTCTCCGGCCGCTTCTCGCCGGAGCAGAAAGCGATCTACGAGCTCGTGCTCAAGGCCCAGTTGGCCGCCATCGAGGAAGTCAGGCCGGGCAAGCACTGGAACGATCCGCACGACACCACCGTGCGGGTGCTCACGGCCGGCCTGGTGGAGCTCGGACTGTTGCAGGGGGAGGTCGATCAATTGATCGACAGCAGCGCCTACCGCGACTTCTACATGCACCGCACCGGTCACTGGCTCGGCCTCGACGTGCACGATGTCGGCGACTACAAGATCGACGGCAAGTGGCGCCAGCTGGAACCCGGCATGGTGATGACCGTCGAGCCCGGCCTCTATATCGCACCGAACAACGACAAGGTAGAGCCGCGCTGGCGCGGCATCGGTGTGCGTATCGAGGACGATGTGGCGGTCACACGCAGCGGCTACGAAGTGCTCACTGCCGGGCTGCCCAAGACGGTGGCGGAAATCGAGGACTGCATGGCAGGCCGCTGAGCGACCTGTCTGTCTGCCATGAGCGACGACTTTTCTGCCCTGCCGCGGCTCTCCCACTACGACGTCGTCATCATCGGCGCCGGCATGGTGGGCGCGACGCTCGCCTGCGCCCTGCAGCTGCCGCCGCAGCCGAATGCACGTATCCTCCTGGTCGAGGCCACCGCGCTGCAGCGACAGCAGCCACAGCAACCGGGCTTCGACACGCGCAGTACGGTCCTGTCGGCCAGTTCAGTCGACTATCTGCAGCAGCTCGGACTGTGGACGGCCCTGCAGTCACGCGCTGCGCCGATCACCCATATCCAGGTATCGGACCAGGGCCATCTCGGAGGCGTCGACATGCAGGCGGCGGAATCGCAGCTGCCAGCGCTCGGCTACGTGGTGGAAAACCCGGCCATCGGCCAAGCCCTCAACGACGCCTTGCTGGCCAGTCGTGGCATCGAGCTCTGCTCACCGCTGCAAGTGACGGCAGTGCAGCCGCACGTCAGCGGCATGCAGCTGCAGGTTGCCATGAGCACAGGCGCGCAAGCGGCGGCCACGCTCACGGCATCCCTGGTGGTGTTGGCCGATGGCGGCCGTTCCGGACTGGCGGCTTGGCTCGGCATCCACAGGGAAGAGCGCCGCTACGCACAGTCGGCCATCATCGCCAATCTTGCGCTGGCTGCGCCGCACGGCGGTTCTGCGTACGAGCGCTTCACCGCCAAGGGCCCGCTGGCGCTGCTGCCGCTGCTGCCGCACGAGGGTCGGCAGCGTATGGCGCTGGTATGGACACAGCCTGAAGACGACGCAGCGGCGGTGCTGGACCTGCCGCAGGCGGATTTTCTGGCTCGCCTGCAGCGGGATTGCGGCCAGCGGGCCGGGCAGATCGTCGATGCCGGCAAGCGCGTGCTCTATCCACTCACGCTGCAGGTTGCCGAGGAGCAGTTCCGTCCTGGTCTGGTCCTGCTCGGTAATGTCGCCCACACGCTGCATCCGGTCGCCGGGCAGGGCTTCAACCTTGCCTTGCGTGACGCCATGGCGCTGGCAGCCAATCTGCGGCAGTCGCTTGCAGAGGGCAGTGCCGTGGGCAGCCCGCAGCGTCTGGCGGCCTGGTGGGAGCAGGTGCGGCAGGATCAGCAGCGCACGATCCTGTTCAGTGACTGGATGACACGCTTGTTCTCCAGCAACACGATGGCGCTGTCGCTACTGCGCAAAGCCGGTATGCTGGGTCTGGAACTGCTGCCACCACTCAAACGCGAGTTCACCCGCCAGGCTCTGGGTTACCAGGCGCCGCGCGCCAGGTTGTGAGGGAAACATGCAAGAACTGCATACCGAGGGTTCCGACGCCATGCTCGAGCTGGAGCAGCTCCTGCTGCACGCCGACCATCGGCAGGATCCGGCCCGGCTCGAGCGCCTGCTGGCGCCGGAGCTGCTGGAAGTGGCGGCCAACGGCCGGCACAGCGCCCGCACCGACGTGTTGCAGTGGCTGTTGGCGAAGGATCCAGGGCAGCGCTGGCTGCTGACCGAGGGCCACGTGGAACGTCTTGCCCCGGGCTGGCGACTGCTGCGCTACCACGCCAGACGCAGCGAACCACCGTCGGCCAGTCAGGGCGCGTGGCACGTGTCACTCTGGCGCTATGACCCGGACTCCAGGAGCTGGCGCCTGCACTTCCACCAGTCGACGCGCGTGGCCTGAGTCGTACGCGACCCTGTGCCGCGGGCCGCGTGCAACAGCGCACCCGGCTGCGCTGAGCCCTTACAGAGGAAGGGCGGCCAGAGGCGGCAGCAACAGTTCTCAGTGCAGATCGCCAGCACAGAGCGTCAGTAAAGCGCGTCAGTGCAGCACCGTGCCCGGCGGTGGCGACGTGGCATCGGGGTCCACGGTGAACAGGCGCGCCACATCGGCCGCGCCGAGCAGGTAGCGCTGCTGGCAGAACTCGCAGTCCACTTCGATCTTGCCTTCCGTGCGCAGCACATCCTCCAGCTCAGACTGTCCCAGGGACACCAGCGTGTCCTCCACCTTGCGGCGCGAGCAGGTACAGGAAAAACGGATGGGTTTGGGGGCATGCAGGCTGACACGCTCTTCGTGGAACAGGCGCAGCAGCAGATGTTCGGGCGGCAGCATGAGCATTTCGCTCAGGTCGACCGTGCTGGCGAGGATGTTCACGCGGTTCCAGTCTTCGAGCCGGTCACGCGGCAGACCGGGCACGGCAGCGCCTTCGGACAGCAGCTGCTCCTTTGCGCTGCGCGAATCCGGCAACTGCTGCAGGAACAACCCGGCGATGCGCGTGGATGTGCTGAAGAGACGGAAAGTAGACGGCAGCTGCTCGGACTGGTGGAAGTACACGTTGAGGGCATCGGCCAGCGTGCTGCCCTCCATCCCCACGATGCTCTGGTACTGCTCGCCCGAGGCCTTGAAGATGGTAATGATGATGCGCCCCTCGCCGTAGACCTCCGGGAGTCTGCCGGCGGGCACGAAGCCTTGCCAGCGCGCCAGGCCGCGCACCTGGCCATCGTGGGTGACCTGCACCACCAACCTCTTCAGCGGCCCGCTGCCCTGCACCTGCAGGATCATGTTGCCGTCGTACTTGATGGTGGCCGACAACAGCACCAGCGCCGCTAAGGCTTCGCCGAGTTGGGTGCGCACGTTGGGCGGGTAGTCGTGGCGCAGCAGGATCTGGCTCCAGCTTTCGTTGAGATAGACGAGCTCGCCACGGATGTCGAGGTCATCGAAGTTGAAACGGACAAGCTGGTCTTCATGGCTCATGCGGTCATTCTCCCCTTGCAGTCGTCCCCTATACAATAGCGGTCCTTTCACTGAGGTAGTCTCCCTTGTTCGCCACTCTCGGTCTGCACGAACGCCTGCTGAAGGCGCTCGACCAGCTGGCTTTGCAGCAGCCCACCCCTGTGCAGGAGGCCATGATTCCGCTGGTACTCGCAGGCCACGATGTCCAAGCCAGCGCCGAAACCGGCAGTGGCAAGACGGCAGCCTATCTGCTGCCGCTGCTGCAGCGCCTGCTGGAGCCGGCCGCCCGCGACGCCGCCACACGCGGCCTCGTGCTGCTGCCCACCCGCGAACTGGCGCATCAGGTCGACAAGCACTGCCGCGAGCTGGCCGCCTTCACGTCGATCAAGACAGCGCTCATCATCGGGGGCACCTCTTACAACGAGCAGAAGGCGCTGCTGCGCCGCAACGCCGATGTCGTGATCGGCACGCCGGGCCGGCTGCTCGAACATGTGCAGCAGCACTCGCTGGCGCTGCAGGACCTCGAGGTGCTGGTGCTCGACGAAGCCGATCGCATGCTGGACATGGGTTTCCGTGACGCCGTGCTCGAGATCGTGCGGGCCTGTCGCCAACCACGGCAGACCCTGCTGCTGTCCGCCACGCTGTCCCACCAGGGGCTCGGCCGCATCGCCGAGGAGGTGCTGCGGGACCCGCGCATCGTCGAGATCGGCAGCTACCGTGCCGACCACCACAGTATCGCGCAGCAGCGTGTGCTGGCCGACGATCCTGCCCACAAGAACCGCCTGACCGAGTGGCTGCTCGCCAACACACCGTTCGAGCGGGCGCTGGTATTCACCAACACTCGCGAGCATGCCGAGCAGCTGGCCGGCTTTCTGCAGCGCGAACGGGACCGCCGGAACAGTCAGCAGACCGACGGCGTCTGGGGCCGCGCGGCCCGCAGCACGCTCAAGGTCGGCTGTCTGCACGGCGAGCTCAACCAGTTGGAGCGCAAGCGCATCATGGGCCTGTTCCGCACTGGAGGGGTACGGGTGCTGGTGGCCACCGACCTCGCGGCGCGCGGTCTGGACGTCAAGGGCATCGATCTGGTGATCAACTACGGCATCGCCCGTTCCGGCGACGACCACGTGCATCGCATCGGTCGCACCGGGCGGGCCGGTGAAAAGGGACTCGCGGTGTCGCTGGTGTCCCCGCCGGAGTGGAACACCTACTGCAGCATCGAACGCTATCTCGGCATCACCATGCAGCCACGCGAGGTGGCCGGTCTGCGCGCCCACTTCAAGGGAGAGGTCAAGAAGATCGGCGGCAAGGCCAAGGGCAAGTCCAAGGACTCCGCTGCCGCCGCCAAGAAGAAGCCGGTACCGAAGGCCAAGCAGCGCCACACCTTCAAGAAGAACATCGGCAAGCGCCGCGTACCGACAGCGCCTCGCGAGGCCGACGGTGCCGGTCCGGCAGGTACGCTGATGGACGGGGCCGGCTTCGCGCCGGTCAGGCGCAGTCGCCGGGCGGAGCCTCCCGCCGACGAGTGAGCAGGCGGCTGCGGCGCGCGC